>SVGP01000003.1 GCA_015056255.1 Clostridiales bacterium
CGCATCGACCTTATTAACCGAGCCTATACGCTCCGAAAAGCGTATCTCTTAGAGGGCGACCCAAGAGCTAATGTGTAAACCATGTTGTTGCACATTTTGTAAACCATGTTGCTCTTGACAGAAACCCGTCCCCTACAGGAAGAAACCATTGTGTTTCCGTTGTAGGGGACGGGTTTCCCGTCCCGGTTTCGTGTTTTATGCTTTTAATGAGACAGCACCTTTCCTGTAAAACACCTAAAATCAGTCTTTTTTCTCATCCGGAAATTCTCTTTTGAGCGCGCGCTCGACAGGCAGGATGGTCAAAAGCAGAAGCGCAAGCTGCGCAAACATCAGAACAAGGGAAAAAGCGGAAAACGCGTCGACTGAAAGGAACAAAAAGGGAATCTGGATCAGAACGGATGCAATCAGCGCAATGCAGCCTGCCTTCTGCCACAGCATGCCGACCTTTTTCTGCGCAAACTGCCATGCATCCATATTGCGCATGGAGCGCGCCGTGCGGTAGCCGACGATATAATTGATGTTTTTCGGCGGATGCTTGTGCATGAAATATCCGGCGATGAGCATGATTGCAGGGACAAGAAGGTCGATAGCGAACAAAAAGATTTTCATATTTCAATCTCCTTCCTTGTTTGAACAGTCAAATTACAGGTCGCCCTCCAGCCGCACGAGGGACTTTTCAGTTTCAAAGCCGTCGGGATAGCGCTTTTTGAGCTTTTCGATGTTGGCGGCGAGGATATCCTCCAGTTTGAAATCGAGAGCGGTCGCGGCTTCAGCCAGATACCACGCTACGTCGCCCAGCTCTTTGAACAGGCGTTCCTTGTCCAGAGGATGTCCCTGCCCATGCCATTTTTTTACGATGTCGATGACTTCGCCGGCTTCGCCGCAAAGACCCATAACGCTGTTGATCATTACGTCCTTTCGGGAAAGCGAGGGGTTTAAGGTGGTCATGGCAAGCGCCTGATATTCATTGATAGTCATGCGATTTCTCCTTTGCATTTCTGAATTCATTATATCACAAAATTCGGAATTGTGAAATCAATAATGATCGTTTTTCTCTATTTTCTGCTTTTTCGGCAGCGTTATGTGTGCTATAATTGAAAAAAACGACGATTTGAGGAATGAAATGAAGATTTATTTTGCGCCCCTTGAAGGCGTTACGGACGAAATTTACAGGCGCGCGCATTTTGAATGCTTCGGCGGGCCGGACAAATATTACATTCCCTTTTTGAGTCCCACGCAGCATTTCACCTTTTCCTCCCGCGAGCAAAAGGCCATGTCGCCTGAGGAAAACAGAGGTATTCCGGTGGTACCGCAGGTTTTGACCAAGAATGCAGAGCATTTTAACGGGATGGCGGCGCGGTTGAAGGACTTTGGCTATACCGAGGTCAACCTGAACGCAGGCTGCCCTTCGGGCACAGTGACGGCAAAAGGAAAAGGCAGCGGCATGCTGCGCGACAAGGCTGCGCTTCGATTGTTTTTGGACGAGGTTTTTGCAAATTGTCCCCTGCCTGTGTCGGTTAAAACGCGAATCGGCTATGAATCTCCCGAGGAATGGGACGGGCTGATTGATATCTATAAAGATTATCCGTTTTCTGAAATCATTTTGCACATGCGAACGCGCGAAGAGTTTTATAAGGGCAGGCCGCACATTGAGCTTACCCAAAAGGCAATGGAGGCGTTCTCGTGTCCGGTTGTATACAACGGCGATGTGTTTTATAGGGAAGACGCAGAGGAAGCGACCGACCGTTTTCCGGCGCTTTCGGGGCTTATGCTGGGGCGCGGGCTGGTGGCGAACCCTGCGCTGGCGCGCGTTTTAAAGGGCGGAAAACAGGCGGCAAAGGAGGAAATCTGCACCTTCCACGATAAATTGTACAGAAGATATCTGGAGGCGTGGCCCAAGAACGCTGTTATCGGGCATATGTGCGAGATCATGTCGTACATGTCGTGCATGTTTGAAAATCCGCACAAGCTTATAAAAACGCTTCGAAAATCGCGCGATTTAGCTGCTTATGAAGACAACGCAAAGCGAATCTTTGATGAAATGCCCTTGAGGGACGACCCCGGATTTGATCTGATGATATTAAAAAAGTAGCGAATGAATCGCTACTTTTTTTCAATCAGCTTTTTCAGATATTCAATTCTCGCGCCGGGCGGCGTATCTCCGTGTTCGGGGTCGCAGGAGTATTGCGTCAAAAGTTCGCAGGGAAAGGATGCGCATTCGCCGCAGTGAGGAAGCTCTTTTTGAATGCAGCACTGGGCGACGGGACAGCTTCCGTGGAAGGGATTGCCCTTGGTTGAAATACATCCGGCGCAATTGCATCTTTCGCGAAAGTCACACGTTTCGCAAACGAGGCCGCAACAGGTACTGATGGTGTTTTGCATGTTTTTCTTCATCCTTTGAAAAGCAAATCTGATATATGCATTATAGCATATTGATTTGAAGGATTGCAATAAAAACTATCTTTAAGTAAGCGCAGGCGATCAATGATCTCCCCTACAATATGGCTATAATGACATCAAAAATGCGCGGGCGTATCAGCCCGCGCATTCCATGTGTTTTTTCTACCAAATCTTGCGATCCATTAATAGTAATTGTCATCCTCAAAGGAAATGGTGTAGCCGTCGCCGTTGGAATAGACGTTTACATAGTCGCAGTTTACAAAGTCTGCAAGCGTCAGTCCTTCCCACGTGATGTAGGATACGTATCTGCCTTTGTTAAGACCCAGCGTCATGCACCATTCAACGTCCAGACCCAGCTCGTTGTAGCTGAAGCGCATGGTCTCTTCGCCGCCATTGTAGATCCAATCCCTGTTGCGGGAATTGCCCCAGGTGCTGTTGGATACCGGATAGAAGTAAACCTCGGTGATGGCAAGGCCGGTCATGTTGAGAAGCGTGAACTCATTGTTGTCAACCGTGGGATTGCTTCCGCTGTAATCCAGCGTATAGCCGCCCTGTTCGTTGGCAATAACGGTGATGCTCTGAGCCTTAACGAGCTCGGCGGGAGAAACATCCTCCCACAGCGCGTAGGAAACATATCTGCCCTTGTCAAAGCCGATGCGCAGGGACCATTCGGTGTTCAGACGCATTTCAGCGCTGGTGAAGGAAAGAACGGCTTCGCGGCCATTGTAGATCCAGCCGCGGTTGCGGGCGTTGCCCCAAGTGCTGTTGTAGCTGGGATAGAAGTAAACCTCCGTGATCGAGTGGCCGGACATATTGAGAAGGTTGAAAGAAGTGCCGCCGGAAGAGTAGCTGGCTGCGGAGGCGATCAGATTCATACTGGTAAGAATCACAACGACCATCAGAGCGAATGCGGAGATTTTCTTAAAGACATGGAACATTTTCATTTTTGTATCCACCTTTCGTTTGTTTGTGAGGTCATTATAAACGATGCAGGCGGACAGTTTTGAAAGTCGTTTCCGGAAAGGCGCGATCTGACTGCCTATGAGGACAATGCAAAACGCCTGTTTGACGAAATACCCTTAAGGAACGACCCCGCGTTTGACCGGATGGTATTAAATGTGACTGTCATCGCTCGATTAAACTGCTTTTTTAGTTTTATTCAAAGCTGCAATCTTGATTGTTACAATATAATAGGGGCGTGCATTGCACGCCCGCGCATTTCATAATATGCTTCCCTTTGAAACCGTGATTGATACTACTTTTCAAAAAATGGTTTTCGTCTGATTAATAGTAGTAGCTGTCATCCTCAAAGGAAATGGTGTAACCGTCGCCGTTGGAGTAGATGTTGACGTAGTCGCAGTTTACAAAGTCTGCCAGCGTCAGGCCTTCCCACGTGATGTAGGATACATATCTGCCTCTGTTAAGACCAATGGTCATGCACCATTCAACATTCAGACCCAACTCGTTGTAGCTGAAGCGCATGGTCTCTTCGTCGCCGTTGTAGATCCACTCCCTGTTGCGGGAATTGCCCCAGGTGCTGTTGGAGGCCGGATAGAAGTAAACCTCGGTGATGGCAAGGCCGGTCATGTTGAGGATGGTAAATTCGTTGTCGTCGCCGGTGGGCGTGGTTCCGTCGTAATCCAACGTGTAGCCGCCCTGTTCGTTGGCGTAAACGGTAACGTTCTGAGCCTCTACGAGCTCAGCAGGAGAAATATCCTCCCACAGCGCGTAGGATACGTATCTGCCCTTGTCAAAGCCGATACGCATGGACCATTCGGTATTCAGGCGCATTTCAGCGCTGGTGAAGGAAAGCGTGGCTTCGCGGCCATTATAGATCCAGCCGCGGTTGCGGGCGTTGCCCCAGGTGCTGTTGTAGCTGGGATAGAAGTAAACCTCCGTGATCGAGTGACCGGACATGTTAAGAAGATTGAAGGAGTTGCTGCCGTAAGAGTAGCTTGCTGCAGAAGCGGTCAGATTCATGCTGGCAAGAAGCATAAC
The DNA here is from genome assembly GCA_015056255.1 of Clostridiales bacterium. Taxonomy (GTDB): domain Bacteria; phylum Bacillota; class Clostridia; order Christensenellales; family Aristaeellaceae; genus SFHK01. Next base: position 4,399 of record SVGP01000003.1, read on the forward strand.
GAGCATCAGAGCAAACGCGAAGACTCTGCTGAAACGATTGGACATGATGTTTTCCTCCTTATGTATAACTAAATTAATAGTACCATGGATTTATTGTTATGGGGATTCGTTTATCTTAATAAAATATGAATATTCATTGACATTTACCAAGGTATCAGGAAATGACGTTAACGAAGAAGATCAGCCGTGTTTTCCATCTGGCAGTTTCATTTTCAAATCCGCCTTTCGCTTGTTTGTGAGGTCATTATAAACGATGCAGGCATGCTGTTTTGATATTCGTTTCCGAAAGGGCGCGATTTTCGCATCCGTCTCGTCTCCGCTTATTTTTTCTTTTTCGGATTGATTCTTTCCCCCGCGCGTGATATCATAATATACACAAAATTCTTTAAAAAGGACAGATGTTTATGGAGCTTGACCGCATACTGTTTACGGGAAACTGGCTGTTTATGAAAAACGAGGATGAAAACGCGTTTGAGCGTTTCTATGACGACAGCGCGTTTGTCCCCGTTACGCTTCCGCACGACTGGCAGATTCTGGAAGCGCGCACGCCGGATGCAAAGGGCGGCGGCTCGCAGGGTTTTTTCCCGAGAGAACACCGGGGCGTATACAGAAAGCATTTTTTTGCGCCTGAAGATTGGAAAAACAAAAAAATCCGCATTCTCTTTGACGGCGTTCAAAGGTTTTCAACCGTTTATTTAAATGGTAAAAAAGTCGGCGGAAGACCGTTCGGCTATGTGCCGTTTCTGTGCGATCTGACCGATGCGCTGGATTTTGAAAATGAAAACGTGCTCACTGTGATCGTGGACAATCGCGAGCCGGAGGGAAAGAAGCTGAATATTGCCGGCGGCGACCGCTGGTATTCCGGCGCGGGTATTTACAGAAACGTGTGGATTCTGATAGACGATCATACACACATCGCCTATGGCGGCATAAATGTCGTTGCAACCCCCGTGCTCAAAGGCCCGAGCGGCGACGTTCCTGACAAGGCGGGCATTCGCTGCGACAGGGCGGACGTTACATTGACGGCGGAAATCGAGGGCGAAACAAACGGCATGCACGCCGAAATCGAGATTTTCCGCGATGGAAAAAGCATTCTCACGATGAATACGGCGCTTCAGCCGCTGACGGAATTCCGTTTTTCGCTTCCTTCGCCCGATCTCTGGTCGCCGGAAACCCCAAGCCTCTATACGGCGAAAATTACGATTTCAGAAAACGGAGACGCACACGAAATCCGCTTCGGCGTAAGAAGCGCGGAATTTGACGAGGAGGACGGCTTCCTTTTAAACGGTGTAAAGACCAAGCTCTGGGGCGTCAATCTCCACCACGACGGCGGCGCAGTGGGCGCGGCAGTGCCAATTGAAATCTGGGAAAGACGGCTCAAGGCTATAAAAAAACTGGGCGCGAACACCATCCGCGCCTCCCACAACCCCATGGCGGAGGAAGTGTACGACCTCTGTGACGAAATGGGCTTTATGGTGATCGACGAAATCTACGACAAATGGTCGGACAATAATATGTACGGCGACCTGTTCTTTGACGAGTGGCACGACAAGGACGTTGAAGCCATGATCAGGCGCGACCGCTGCCATCCTTCCATCATTTTATGGAGCGTCGGAAACGAAATCGGACACCAGTACAGCGAAAAATTCTTCGAATGCTTAAAGGATCTTGTAGACCATGTCCGCGCGATCGACAATACCCGCGCGGTGTCTGCAGCGCTGATTGGATTTTGCATCAAAGACTACAACGACATGACCCCCATGGGCAAAAAGCTGGCCGCCGTCAGGCGGTACGCCGAAATCGTGGATGTGTTCATGGGCAATTACATGGAGCATTTCTATGAAAAGCTGCGCGAAAGCGGCATGCGAAAGCCCATTATCGGAAGCGAAGTGAGAAATTACTATCTTCTGGACGAAAACACGCTCAACAACGCTCAGTACAAGCTCGAATCGCCCTTTAACATCGTGCGCAAGCACGACTGGGTGTGCGGATCTCTCATCTGGGCGGGCATCGACTATCTGGGCGAGGGCAGCATGTGGCCGCTGCGCGGCTGGACAGGCGACCTTTTGGACTCCACAGGCGACTGGAAAAACCGCGCATGGTACTGCGCGGCGGCGTGGAAAAACGAACCGGTTTTAAAGCTTTGCGTGTACGACGAAACCGAGCCCTGGGACGGCTCGCGCGGCGCGTGGGGCTTTCCGCAGATGCGTTCGCACTGGAAATATACCTGCTATGAAAAAATCCTGCACGTGGCGGTCATGACCAACTGCGATACGGTAAAACTATATCAGAACAGCCAGACGGTGAGAGTTGCCCGCCTTTCGGACTTCAAAGACGGCATGATCCACTTTTATCTTCCTTACATGCCGGGCGTTCTGCGCGCGGAGGGCTACAGGGGCGGCCTGCTCGTATGCGAGGACATTTTAAGAAGCGATCATGAAGCATATCAGCTTCGCGTAGAAACGGACAGAACCTCCCTTCCCGCAGACGGCGCGTCCGTTTGCATGATCGATCTGATCCTCGAGGACAAATATGGGCGCAGATACATGCTTGAAAACCGGCGCGTAAGCGTAAAGACCAAGGGCGCGCCCGTTCAGATTCTGATGGACAACGGCGACGCGTGGTCGACTGAACCCTTTGAGAAAACCGAAAGCTCGTTTTTCAACGGTCACATTCTGATTATCGCAAAGGCAGGCCTCGTTAAAGGCGAAACCGAAATCGAAATCGAAGCTGAGGGCTTTGAAACAAGGCGCGTGACGCTTACACTCGGATAGCCATGAACAGATGTGAAATCGAAGCCTACATCGAAAACCAATACGGCGTCAAGGCGGAATATCCGTTTGAAATGGACGACGAAACGGCGGTTTTTCGGCAAAAAAGCAACGGAAAATGGTTTGCCATCATCATGCGCATATCCAAACGCCGTCTGCACATCGATTCAGACGAAGAAATCGACGTTATGAACGTCAAGTGCGATCCGATTCTGATCGGTTCCCTTCTTCTGGACACCGGCTTTTACCCGGCTTATCACATGAACAAAACCCACTGGATCACCGTTTCGCCCGATGCGGACGAAGACAAGGTGAAAATGCTGATCGACATGAGCTTTTCCCTGACCGCATTAAAAAGAAAGAAGGCAATCAAATGATTAACGCCAATATCCGCGATATCGAAGCGATTCGCTTATCGGGAAGATTCGACGAAACCGAAAAGGATTTCCCCCTCAACTGGACGGCTGCCGGGTGCGACATGAAGGTAAAGGGCAGCTTTCTGGAGGTTGAAATCACTTCCGAATACAACATGTACAGGCCTTATCTCACCTTTGAGGTCGACGGCCTTCGCGCGCAGACCTTTGCGCCTTTAAAGGGCACACATGTTTATCCCGTGTTCTGTTCCATGAATCCCGAAAAAGCGCACACCGTAAAAATCCTCATGGAATCGCAGCTTTTCATCGGAGACAGCCGCGTAACCATTAAAAACATCCATACCGACGGCGAAATTCTGCCGCCGGATCCCGTCAAATGCAAAATCGAGTTCATCGGCGACTCCATTACCAGCGGCGAAGGCGGCCGCGGGCCTAAGGATTTTCAGGAATGGATGCCCATGATGTTTTCAGCCTCGGACAACTACGCGCGCTTTACATCGGACAAAATGAAGGCGCAGTATCAGGTGGTTTCCTTAAGCGGCTGGGGCGTCATGTGCGCGTGGAACAACGACCCCAACAGCCGCATTCCCCGCGTTTATGAACAGATCGCCGCTGACAACAAGCCCTATGATTTCTCCTTCGACCCCGACTACGTGGTCATCGCCCTCGGAACAAACGACAATAACGCCTTAAGTCAGCCCGAATTCAAAAATCCCGAAACGGGCGAAACGTTCAAGCTCACAAAAGACCATATGGATCAGTGGACAAACGAAGCGGTTATCTTTTTAAAAACTATTCACAACAAAAACCCTCGCGCGAAGATCATCTGGATGTCCTTTTTCAAGGAAAGCCCGATCGCCGCAGCGACGGAAAACGCATGCAGGACAGCTAAGGAACAGGGGATTCCCGCCGAATACGCCTGCACCCTCGACCTTCACCATTTAATCCGCGGCGGCATGGGCTCAAGAAGCCATCCGGGCATCGTTTCTCAAAAGCACATTGCCAAAGAGCTTTTGAAGGTTTTGAAAAAATGATTGGAAAGTAAAACAAGCGCGGGCGATTCATGAATCGCCCCTACGATATGGTTATCGAACCATTTCTGTGTAGGGGAGACATGAATCGCCCGCATTATTGTGATGAAAAACCCTTTTTGGGGATTCCGCATTTTCCGCCTCCCTTGTGTAAAGGGAGGTGGCTGCGCAAAGCGCAGACGGAGGGATTGATAAACGCTTGAATTTATTACCTACGTTTGTTTCATACAGATCGTCAGCTGCAATCCCTCAGTCACGGCTGCGCCGCGACAGCTCCCTTTACACAAGGGAGCCTTTTGGCTGCATCCGTCATCCATCTTTGCTTTCAGACGGTAGGGGCGATCATCGATCGCCCGCGTTTTTTTAATATGCGTCCGTCAATGCGTTTAAAAGCACCCAATTGTCTTCTCCGACGGCCTTTTCAGTGATGCGCCCGACGACCTCCTTGGGCGCGATTTTTGCGTAATACTCGATGGCGAGGTAGGCTTCCTCACGGTCTGCGCCCTGCGCTTCGGCTGCAGCCTCAACGATGACGGCTGCGTTTTCTTCACCTGCGTACGTCTGAATGGCTGCCGCCAGCTCCCACGCGTTTTCTTTTGCAACCTTTTCAAACAGACTGTTTTTGTTCTCTTCGGTCAGGCGATGGATGACCTTCATGATGATGGGTGCGCTGTCGGCCTGTGCGACGGCGGAAACGGCTGAAAGCGCGATTTCAGAAAGCAGATTCTGATCGTCGATTTTGCCTATATTTTCCTTGATAAAGCTCCAGTTGCCTGTTTCCAGTGCGCGAAGCATAACCGTATCAAGGGGCTCCTCCTCTTTTGCGGCGGGGATGAACTTCTCTGTTTCTTCCATAGTGGGAATGAATTTTTGCATCTCTTCCTCAGAAGGAATGAATTTTTCCATTTCCTCCGTGCTGGGCGGAGTGGGGATATCGGGATTTGAAGGAACTTCGGAGTCTTTCGGGATATCCGGCTCTTTGGACGGTGCATTCCCGGGTTTGGGCGTGAAGATGCTTCTTGCGGCGTTTCCAATCTCGTTTACAACGATACCGATTTCGCTCATTACATTGCCGATGGCGTCCTGAACGGTTTCTTTTTTAGGCTTTGCCTTTTCATCCTTACGCGCTTTATCAGGAAGCTTTCCCGTGATTGCGTATTCTGCCAGTTCGTCTACCATGTGGCGCTTTAGGAACGGCGCGAGGCTTTCAAGGGTGCTCCAGTCAATCTGATCGATATTATCAAGAATCAGGCTGTACAGCGCGTCTGCGCCGGCAAACGGCGCGAGGCGGCGGATGGTGCTGCTGTTTGCCTTTTTGACGATGCATTTCTCCATAAGCTGCTGAACGGCGCTGCGGCTTAAAAACGGAGCGATCTGAACAATGCTATCCCAGTCGCCGATGGCCTCAAACCTGAGAGCCAGATCGGACAATTTTTCGCGGCTCATAAACGGCGCCATGCGGCGAAGCTGGTCGAATCCGACGGCGGGACGGGCAGAAGTATTGGGCGATTTCACATCGTCGTCATCGTCGTCATCGTCATCATCGTCATCGTCGTCATCATCGTCATCATCATCATCGTCATCGTCGTCATCGTCGTCATCGTCGTCATCGTCATCGTCGTCTAAATCTTCAAGGTCATCAAGTTCTTCTTCATCCTCTTCGCTTTCCTCTGCGCTTTTGAAGCGAATCTCGATATCCTTTCCCACCTGCTGAGCAAATTTTACCGCGCTTTCAATGGCTTCTCCGGCTCGGGAGGAAAGATTTCCGCTGACTTCGATCAGCGTTTTTCTCGCTTCGCCGGCAGCGTTCTTGATTGCCGAGGCGGCTTCTTCATTCATAAGGCCGTTCATGAAGCGTGCAAACGGATTTTCGCTTCCGGCGTCTTCTTCCTGATACTCTTCCTCCTGAAGTATGATTTCCGCGCTCAAAAGAGCCTCCATCGTCACGCCGAAAAGCTGCGTGAGAGCGAGAAGCGTCTGAATGTCCGGAAGCGCCTGACCCGTTTCCCACTTGGAAACCGCCTGATGCGATACGTTTAACGCTGCCGCCAGCTGAAACTGGGTCATCCCCCTGTGATTTCGAAGCTTTGAAATGTTTGCGCCTACAATTCTGTTGTCAATAGCCATTTATTTTTACCTCCAATCCAATGGGCGTCGTTGCTTTGTGACAGGCACATGATAGCATATTCCACCGAAAGTTGCAATCAACTACAGGTAGAATTGCACTTCAAACACCTCTACTTTTCTTCGACATCCATGTAAAATATTAGCACTCTCCGTTTGCGAGTGCTAAAATCAGTTGACATTGCTTTCCAAAAGGGCTAAAATACGTCTATATCCATTATCGGGAGGATTTTTATCATGGCTCAAAAAGGCAATATTTCCATTCATGCACAAAACATTATGCCGGTCATCAAAAAATGGCTGTATTCCGACAAAGATATCTTTTTAAGAGAACTGATTTCAAACGGCTGTGACGCAATCTCCAAGCACAAGGTACTTTCCGTTAAAGGCGAGCAGGAGAAAAGGGACGCCTACCGCGTGGACGTCGTTGTAAACGAAGAAAACGGTACTCTCACCATCACCGACAACGGCATCGGCATGACCGAAGAAGAAATCGAAAAATACATCTGCCAGGTCGCGTTTTCCGGCGCGGAGGAATTTTTAAAGCAGTACAAGCCTGAGGACGGCGAAAAAAGCGGCATCATCGGCCACTTCGGTCTGGGCTTTTACAGCGCCTTCATGGTTTCCAAGAAGGTTGAAATCGATACCCTTTCCTGCATTCCCGGCGCAAAGGCTGTTCATTGGACGAGCGAAGACGGCATGGAGTACGAAATCGAGCCGTCCGAGCGCACGGAAGTGGGAACGAGCGTTATTCTTCATCTGAACGACGACGACAGGGAATTTTTAAATCTCTGGACGCTTCGCGAAACCCTTCAGAAATACTGCGCGTTCATGCCCACAGAAATCTACGCCTCCGAAATCAAAAAGCCTGAGCTCGACGCAGACGGCAAGGAAAAAGAACCCGCCGCGCCCATTCTCATCAACGATACCTTCCCCCTCTGGATGAAAAAGCCCAACGAGTGCACCGAAGAAGAGTACAAGGAATTCTACAAAACCGTGTTCCACGATTTTGACGAGCCGCTTTTCTGGATTCACCTAAACGCCGAATTCCCCTTTAATTTAAAGGGCATTCTGTATTTCCCGAAACTCAAAAACGAGTTTACCTCCGGCGAAGGCGTGATCAAGCTTTTCAACAATCAGGTTTTCGTCGCCGACAACATTAAGGAAGTCATCCCGGAATTCCTGATGCTTTTAAAAGGCGTGATCGATTGCCCGGATCTGCCGCTCAACGTGTCCCGCTCCTTCCTTCAGAACGACGGTCAGGTCAAAAAGATCTCCGATTACATCACGCGCAAGGTCGCGGATCGCCTGGTCAGCGAGTTCAACACCAAAAAGGCCGATTATCAGAACTACTGGAAGGACATTCACCCCTTCGTCAAATACGGCTGCATCCGCGATGAAAAGTTCTTTGACCGCGTAAAGAGCGCCATCATTTACAAAACAACCTCCGGCGAATACCTTACGCACAAAGAATACAAGGATAAAAACTGTGATGGCGACGAAACGATCATGTACTACACCAGCGATGAAAAACGTCAGGCGCAGATGATCGAAATGTTCACCTCTCAGGATAAGGACGTTGTCGTCATGGACACCCTGATCGACAACAACTTTATGTCCTTCCTCGAGTACGCCGCAAAGGACGACCGCATCCAGTTCCGCCGCGTGGACGCAGGCCTCGACGGCCTTACCGAAAACGCCGAAACCGACAAAAATCAGGAAGAAAAGCTTCAGAATACCTTCAGAACCGTCATGGACGACAAGGATCTGGACGTAAAGCTCGTTTCCTTAAAATCCGAAGAAATGCCCGCGATGATCACGGTCGAGGAGCAGTCGAGGCGCTTTAGTGAAATGAGCCGTCAGTGGGGCGGCGGCATGCAGATGCCCGAAAAGCGCACCCTGACCTTAAACAAAAAGCATCCGCTGGTCACCTATCTTTTGAATGTCGATAATGAAGACGAAAAAACCACCCTCGTCTGCGAGCAGCTGATGGACCTTGCCGAAATGGCCCGCCAGCCGCTGGTTGCCGAAAGAATGGTTTCCTTCTTAAAGCGCAGCACAAAGATTTTGTCCCTTGCAGTGGAAGAGAAATAAAACAGGTTTAGAATAAAAAGGGATTACTGTAAAAACGAAAATACCATTAAGTTAGCGCGGGCGATCAATGATCGCCCCTACAGTATGGTTCTGGTACCATCGCGAATTGTAGGGGCGGTCATTGACCGCCCGCGCTTTTGATCCTGTCATGGTTTCTTGACTTGGTGACATTGCCGAAAACAGCAGTCCCTTTTTTACGTGATTCAATTGCAGAGAGTGAATATGCTTTTATATATTCATTCATGAATCTCGTAGGGAATAGCTTATGTGCCATTACGGGCCATCTTAAGCTTTCTTAAGAAAATCCCCGGGTAAGATTAAGAAGTTAGATTCAATAAACTTCATGTTTTTCCTGTATAATGGCATTACTGCGAAGGGAAGGAGGAGACGCATGAAATTTCGGCACGAAATGAAGATAGAAATTTTGGCGTCGGATTATTACGAGCTACGTATGCGATTAAGCGCCGTCATGAAAAAAGATGCGCACGGTGAAAGCGGCAGATATGAAATCAGGAGCCTGTACTTTGACACGCCAGGCGACCGGGCGCTGATGGAAAAAATCGACGGCGTGGACAGGCGGGAAAAATACAGAATCCGCATGTACAACGGAAATACCGATTTTCTGAGGCTTGAAGTCAAAAGGAAGATTGCAAATCTCACCAATAAGGAAAGTTGCGTAATCGAAAAGGAAAGAGTTGATCAGATTCTGTCGGGCGATACCGCCTGGATGCCCTTGAGCGAAAAAACACCGATCCGAAGCCTCTATGACAAGATGAAATACGAGGGATTTTATCCCAAAACCATTGTTTCCTACACGCGCGAAGCATTCATCTATGAGGCGGGCAATGTGCGCGTGACGTTCGACTATGACATAAGGACAGGCTCTGTATGCGCTGATTTTTTAAAGCGCGATCCCTTGACCGTGCCCGTATGGGACGGGCGGATACTAATGGAAGTCAAGTGGGACGAGTTTTTGCCGGATATCATCCGGGACGCCATCCGCATAGACGGGCGCGGCGCAGGAGCGTTTTCAAAATACGCGCAGGCGAGAATTTATGGGTAATTCAAGGAGGAGGCAAGCATGACATTTTCTGACATTTTTAAATCCGGTTTTCTTGAGAACATTTCCGCCGTTTCGATTCCCGAAATGGCCCTCGCGTTACTTCTGGCGCTGGGCGTTGGGCTTTTTATTTTCCTTGTGTACAAAAAGACGTATTCGGGCGTCATGTATTCGACCAGCTTTGGCGTAACCTTAATTGCGCTTACCATGATTTCCACCCTCGTCATTCTGGCGGTGACCAGCAATGTGGTTCTGTCGCTGGGCATGGTGGGCGCGCTTTCAATTGTACGTTTCCGAACTGCGATCAAGGAGCCGCTGGACATCGCGTTTTTGTTCTGGGCGATTGCGGCGGGCATTGTGCTTGCGGCGGGCATGATTCCGCTGACGGTGATCGGCAGCTGCTTAATCGGCCTTGTGCTTCTGATTTTTGTAAACCGCAAAAGCCATGTAACTCCTTATATGATGGTCATCAGAACAACCGACCACGCGGGCGAAGTGCGCGCAGTGGAGGCCGTCCGTAAAAACGTGAAGCGCATGGTTCTAAAGGGAAAAAGCGTTTCCAAGGGTGAAGTGGAAATGAATTTTGAAGTGCGCTTAAATGGCGAAAACACGGATTTTGTGAACGAAATCAACGAGCTTGAGGGCGTAAAAAGCTGCGTTCTTGTGACCTATAACGGCGAATATATGGGCTGAGGAGCGTAAAAACATGGCTTCTTCTAAACGGATGAACCTGATTTGCATAATTGCAATTGTTTTATCAGTGCTCGCAAGCGTGCTGCTGCCCGGCGGCTTTGCCGAAAAGCCGGTTTCGATGGCGTACGAAAATACGCTTTTTGATCCTTCGCGCGTTCACACAATTGATATAACAATGGACAACTGGAACGAATTTATAAAAACGTGCGCAAATGAGGAATATTCAGCATGCGACGTAACGGTAGACGGAGAGAAGTTCAGAAATGTCGCCATCCGCGCCAAGGGCAACACCAGCCTTTCCAGCGTTTCCCAGATGGATTCCGACCGGTATTCCTTCAAAATCGAGTTTGACCATTACGACAGCTCTTTTTCGTATAAGGGGCTTGATAAACTGAGCCTGAATAACGTCATTCAGGACAACACCTTCATGAAGGATTATCTGACCTATCGCATGATGCATGATTTCGGCGTACCCGCGCCGCTTACGAGCTTTGTCTATATCACCGTAAACGGCGAGGACTGGGGTCTGTATCTTGCGGTGGAGGGCGTTGAGGATGCCTTTCTTCTCAGAAATTACGGAAAAAACCACGGCGAACTCTATAAGCCCGACAGTATGGACATGGGCGGCGGGCGCGGAAACGGCAAGGATTTTGCCGTGAGCGATTTGGGAGATATGTTCAGCGCGGAAAACGATATGCAGCAGGGTGGATTTCCGTTTGATTTTATGAACCAGGCGCAAAACGCAGCGCAGCCGGGCGACAGTTTCGGCGGTTTTAACGGCAATCATCAGCGCGGCGGCTTTAGCGGCATGGGCTCAAACGATGTAAAGCTTGTGTATTCAGACGACGAATTCGAAAGCTATGCCAATATTTTTGAAAACGCCAAAACTGATGTGACGGATGCGGATAAAGCGCGTCTCATCGACGCGGTCAGGCACATGAACGAGGGCGACACATCGGCAATCGACGTCGAGGACGTGATCCGCTATTTCGTCGTGCACAATTTTGTGGTGAACGACGACAGCTATACCGGCACCATGATCCATAACTATTACCTGTATGAAGAAAACGGCATTCTTTCGATGATTCCATGGGATTATAACCTTGCTTTCGGCACTTTCCAGGGCGGAAACGCAGCATCCTCCGTCAACCGCGACATTTTTAGTCCCGTAACCGGCGGCATGGACGACCGCCCGATGATCAAGTGGATTTTTGAAAGCGAAGCTTACACCGATCAGTACAAGGCATATTTCGAGGAGTTTCTAAAGACCGTAAACCCCGCTCAGATCATCGAAGACGCGCGCGCGATCATCGCGCCGTATGTTGAAAAGGACCCCACCAAATTCTGCACTTATGAGGAATTCGAAAAGGGCGTGAACGCGCTTGAAACATTCGTGGAATTACGAAGCCAGTCTGTTTCAAATCAGCTTTCCGGCACAAATGAGACCGTAAATACAACCGGTTTTAATGCCTCCGACATGGGAACGATGGGGATGGGCGGAAAAGGCGGCAGACAAAACCAGCAGACGCCCGATATGCCGGGTGAGAGCTTCCAGATGCCCGAAATGCCGGATGGCAGCGTGATGATGGGCGGTATGCAATTTCCGGGAATGTCGGATGGCAGTATGCAGATGGGCGATATGCAGATCCCCGAAATGCCCATGAATCAGATGGGCGCGATGCCGCCGGACGGATTTACGCCGTCCGGGATGTCCGGGGCTGAAATACCCAATGAGACGCCCGCGCCGGATACAGACGCACAGACCGGTCATCAGGAAAGTCAGAAAGACACCGATTCAGCGCAATCCTCCGGTAAAAGCGCAAATGAAGCGCGGTCGAATCGAAGCAACCGCACAAATCCGACTGGCGGAACCGCATCTATAAATCCGCCCGGCACAAACGCAGCCGTAAAAACCGGCGCGTCCGGCGAAGTTCTTTTAATCGCAAGCATCTGCGTGCTGCTTGCTTCCATCGCAATTGCGTTTTTCATAAAACATTGAAGCATTAAAAAAACAGGCGGGCCGTTCCGATTCAGGAACAGCCCGCCTGTTTATTTGAACATGTATTCATTCAATTGCAATTAGGTCTCTTTTTCAGACATCAATCACGTCCGCGCCGGTACAACTGCGAGTTGATTTACATCATCCACGCCGGCATTGAAAATCACGCCGATATCGATTATGATAAATCCGCAAGCGCTTGATGCTCAAATAAAGGAGTGACTGTATGAATATCGGCAATCAGATTAAAGCTTTGCGTATCCGCAAGGGCGTGACGCAGGAAACTGTTGCACATTATTTCAATATTTCCGCACAGGCAGTCAGCAAATGGGAGTGCGGGCAGTCTGTTCCGGACATCGGAATGCTTCCCGGACTTTCCGCCTATTTTGGCGTAACCATCGACGAGCTGTTTGCGCTGTCCGATGAAACCCGGGTTGAGCGCATCCAGAATATGATCTGGGACGTTCGCTTTATAAATCCCGCGGATGCAGAAAATGAGCGGCAGTTCCTGTTGGAAAAGGCTCGCAGAGAACCTATGAACAGCGAGCCTTATTGTCTGCTGGCACAGTTGGAGATGCATCTGGCAAAGGAGCATACCATTCGTGCGCAGGAATATGCGATGGAAATTTTCAAAAAGGAAAATGGAACTGCGCCGGGCTTATACCATATGGGCAGAGCCATGGGCGGCATTCATGTGGATCCGCGGCACAATACCCACAACGCACTGGTCTCCTTCTACAAGGACTGTTTAAAAAGGTATCCCGATAAGCGTATGACCTACGGTCATTTGATTTCTCAATTGATTGACGATCATCGGCTTAAAGAAGCTCAAAAGTACTTGGGCGAGATGGAAAAAGCCTTCCCCGACGACCACTTTATGACGGTGCATAAAATCAAGGCAGCCATTGCCAAAGGAGATCTGACCGCAGCGCATGATCTGATGAAGGCGTTGGACAAAAAGCATCCTGATGACTGGAGCATCCAACACTGGATCGGCGATTTGATGACCTTAGCCGGAGAATATGACATCGCCAAGGCGCATTACAGAAGATCGATTGCGCTTCTCCCTGCGCCCCGATATGTAGATCCGATCGATTCCCTTGCTCAATGCTGCGAAATGGACGGCGACATCGAAGGAGCCATTGCCGCCCGAATGCTTGAGCTGGAGGTTTCCGATAAGGACTGGGATTGCACCACAGGAGAGAGCATTGATTTTATTCACAGAGAAATTGCGCGGCTGAAGGCGTTGATTCATTAAGTTAGCGCGGGCGATCGATGATCGCCCCTATAATGCGGTTTTGTTTCATCCCATACTGTAGGGGCGGTCACCTAACGCCCGCGCTTTTTTCTGTCATGTTTTTTCCATGACCTTTTTCAGATCTCCACTTCGTCCGCACCGTTTCCGACGATGGCGACGGAGAAGGGCGCGGAGAGGACGCGTTTGGTAACCTCGTTGACCTCATCCAGCGTAATGGACTTGATTTTTTCGACCACTTCATCGTCGGTTCTGGTGTCGCCCTGAATTAAAAGGCGGCGGCCGATGGAATTCATGCGGCTGGAGGTCGATTCAAGGCCGAGGATGAAGGAAGCCAGAAGCTGGTCTCTTGCCTGAACGAATTCCTTTTCGTTTAGGCCGTTTACCTTCAGGTTTTCGGTTTCCTGTAAGATGAGCTTAACAACCTCATTGGCGTGCTCGGGGCTGGTGCCCGCGTAGACGGCGAGCATACCGGTGTCGGTGTAGGAATTCGGGTAGGAATAGACGGTGTAGGCCATGCCGCGCTCTTCTCTTATGGTCTGGAAAAGACGCGAGGACATTGCGCCACCGTAGACGGAATTCATAAGGGCAAGAGGGTAAATGTCCTTGCTGCCGATTTTTGCGGAGGGAAATCCTAAGCAGATATGCGTCTGCTCGATATCCTTTTGACGCGTAAGCTTCGTGGGAGGCACGGCTACCGTACCGGTTTCGGGCTTTTGCACGCCTGATTTTTCCCATTCGCCGTAGAGCTTCTCGGCCTGCTCAATCACGCTTTCCCACTTGAAATTACCGGCAAGCGCTAAAACGCTTCTTTCCGGGCAGTACATCCTCTTCATATAATCGCGGATATCCGCCTGCGTAAACGCAGAAACCGTTTCCACCGTGCCCAGAATCGGGCGGGACACGGGCTGATCGCCGTAATGCGCAAGCATGAGAAGTTCAAACGCCAAGTCTTCCGGCGAATCCTCGGCCATGTTGATTTCCTCAATCACAACGCCCTTTTCACGGGCGATATCCTCTTCATCCAATTTGGAATGAAGAACGAGATCGGAAATCACGTCCATCGCCAGAGGCAAATGCTCATCGACCACCTTGGCGTAGAAGCAGGTGCATTCCTTGCTGGTGAACGCGTTTAACTGACCGCCGACGGCGTCCATTTCCTCTGCGATGTCGCGCGCAGTGCGTTTTTCAGTGCCCTTAAAGAGCATGTGCTCGATAAAATGACTGATACCGTTTTCCTTTGGCGTTTCATACTGAGAGCCGGATTCCACCCAAAGGCCGACGGACACCGAGCGATAATGCGGAATGTATTCGCCGATGATGCGAAGGCCGTTTGAAAGAGTGTGCTGTAAAAAAGCCATAAAAGCCTCCAAAATACAAAAATATGCCGTGCAAGCGGGGCAAAAGACTTACGCCCTCTTACGCGGCTTTTGTGTATGCAGGCGGCGCGCAGAAAATCGCGCCGCCTTAAAAATCATTTCTTATCTGCGTCCGCCGCGATCTCCGCCGCCGCGACGGTCGCCTCCGCCGGTCCTCGGGGGACGGCGAACGGGCATGGCCTCGTTATCGTATACGATGTCGTTGCGGATTAAGTTAATACGGCCCTGGCCGTCGATCTCGGCTACCTTGCACTCGAGCATATCGCCGATGTTGACAACGTCCTCCACCTTCTCAACGCGCTCGTTTGCGAGCTTGGAGATGTGGATCATGCCATCCTTGCCGGGGGCGTATTCAACGAACGCGCCGAAGGTCATGATGCGGGCAACCTTGCCGGTGAACACGTCGCCCACCTTGAGCTCGCGAACGATGCCCTCGATGATGGACTTGGCGCGCTGGGCTGCCGCGTCGTCGTTGGTCGCGATATATACGCTTCCGTCGTCCTCGATGTCGATCTTGACGCCGGTCTCTTCGATGATCTTGTTGATCATCTTGCCGCGCGGGCCGACGACCTCGCCGATCTTCTCGGGGTTGATCTTGAACTGGATGATCTTGGGGGCGTACTTGCTCAGCTGCGGGCGGGGCGCGGGCAGGGTTTCGAGCATTTTGCCGAGGATGTGCATGCGGCCGTCGAACGCCTGCGCGAGCGCCTGGCGGAGGATGGCTTCGTCGATGCCCTTGATCTTGATGTCCATCTGGATGGCGGTGATGCCCATGGCAGTACCGGCAACCTTAAAGTCCATGTCGCCCAGGAAGTCTTCAAGACCCTGGATGTCCGTCAGAACCGCGACCTTGCCGGTGTTTTCAACGTCCTTGATCAGGCCCATTGCAACACCCGCTACAGGGCGCTTGATCGGAACACCGGCGTCCATGAGAGCGAGGGTGGATCCGCAAACGGAGGCCTGAGAGGTGGAGCCGTTGGAGGACATAACCTCGGAAACGAGGCGCAGGCAGTAGGGGAACTCTTCGACGGAGGGGATCATGGGCTCGAGCGCGCGCTCAGCCAGTGCGCCGTGACCGATTTCGCGGCGGCCAGGAGTGCGCAGAGGCTTGGCTTCGCCGGTGGAATAGCCGGGGAAGTTATAGTGGTGCATATACCGCTTGGTGGTTTCGGGGGTGATGCCGTCCAGAATCTGAACCTCGCTCATGGGAGCCAGGGTGCAGACGGTCATAACCTGCGTCTGTCCGCGGGTGAAAACGCCGGATCCGTGGGGACGGGGAAGAACGGAGGTCTCGCACCAGATGGGGCGAACTTCAGTGAGCTTTCTTCCGTCGGGACGGATGCCTTCGTCGATGATGCGGCGGCGCATGACTTCCTTCTGGAGGGAGTAGAGCGCATCGCCCACTTCGGCTTCGCGGCCTTCAAAGGTTTCAGCAAAGTGCGCGGCAACGTCGGCCTTGACTTCGGCTTCGCGGGCATTTCTCTCGCTGCGCTCGAAGGTGTCGAACATCCACTGAACCTTCTCTAAAGCATACTCGCGAACGGCGGCCTTAACGTCGTCGCCCGGGAGCTCGAGATGGAATTCGCGCTTTTCCTTGCCGATTTCGGAAACGATCATTTCCTGGAATTCGACGATCTTCTTAACCTGCTCATGGGCAAAGAGGATGGCCTTGAGCATGATTTCCTCGGACACTTCGTTTGCGCCCGCTTCAACCATGAGGACGGCTTCCTTGGTGCCGGCGACGGTTAAGTTCATGAGGGACTTTTCTCTCTGCTCGCAGGTGGGGTTGATGACGAGCTCATCGTCCACAAGGCCGATGTTTACCGCGCCAACGGGGCCTGCGAAGGGAATTTCGGATACGCACAGAGCGGCGGAAGCGCCGATCATGGAGGGCGTTTCGGGGCTGTTGTCGTAGTCGACGCTCATTACGGTAGCGACGACGGAGACGTCATTGCGCATTCCCTTGGGGAACAGGGGGCGCAGGGGACGGTCGATCAGGCGGGAGGTCAGGATGGCCTTTTCGCCGGGACGGCCTTCGCGGCGGTTCCAGGAACCGGGAATGTGACCTACGGAATACAGCTTTTCCTCATAGTCTACGCCGAGAGGGAAAAAGTCGATGCCGGGGCGGGGAGTATCAGCGACGGTTGCGTTCACCAGAACGACGGTCTCGCCGTAACGGACGAGCGTGGAGCCGGAAGCCTGCTCGGCATACTTGCCGAACTCAAGCGTCAGCGTGCGTCCGCCAAGCTCCATGGAGTAGCTTTTGAACATGGTGTTTCCTCCTTACGAAATTTCGGTCTTCATGAAAGCTAACCGGATCCGTAAGCGCTTGCTTATCGCCGAAGACTTGTCCCCGAAGGGATGCGGAAAGACCGGCAAAATTTTTTGTCCGTCTGCCCGCATCCCTACGGCGAAGCGTTTTTATGGATCCGGATTGGTACGTGTTTTTGGGAAAAGCTATATGACGCGCGAAAGCGCCGTTGCCCCGCGCATGCACGCTTTTACGCGCAGATGGACAAAGCAACGACGCCCGACGTTCATATAGCGGACGGAGACAATCGGCGGATTACTTGCGCAGACCCAGTGCCGCGTCGGCAATCAGCTTACGATAGCTCTCGATGTCGGTCTTCTTGAGGTAGTCCAGAAGGCCACGGCGCTGACCAACCATCAGAAGCAGGCCGCGACGGGAGTGGTGGTCCTTCTTGTTGACCTTGAGGTGCTCGGTGAGGCTCTTGATGCGCTTGGTGAGAAGAGCAATCTGAACTTCGGGGGAGCCGGTGTCGCCCTCATGACGGCCGTAGGCAGCGATAACTTCGGATTTCTCCATCATGGTGATGTCGAGTTTGTTTTCCATTGTGGTTTCCTCCCATTTTTTCGTATTCCCGCAAACGAAGCATGCCGTCGGGATGTCGGCAAACCGCGTGCGCGGATCCAATCAATCTGTGGCAGATTGCCACAAATGATATTTTACCACAAGTATGCCCTGTTGTAAACGCAGTTTTCCTTCTTTAATGAGAATTTAAGGTTCTGTTGACATAAAACGGAACGGAATTGAGTTGGCGACAGCGTATGCATGCGCAAAGCTGTCCGGCACGCACTCGATCACCACGCGCTTACAGCCCGCAAAGACGTCTTTGCCGATATACGAAACTGTTTCGGGAATCACGATGGTTTTAAGAAGCGCGCAGCCGGAGAAGGCGGAATCATGAATCTCCCGAACGCCTTCGGGCACGGTCACATGCTCAAACAGATCGCAGTTCTGAAACGCGCCCTCCTCGACAATCAGGATCGTATCCGGGAGAAGCAGATTGATGTGCGAATCGACATACAGATCGATTTTCGCTTCTTTTCCATTGGGGTGCACAGCCGTGATTACGCTGTAGCCCGGTCTGAGCGCGCGGATTAAGCCGCTTCCATCCACGCTTATGCAGACGGGATTGCTGCTTTTCCAGATCAGGCCGGAAAGATCAGCCGACGACGGAACGGACAGGACCAGAAGACGCGCCTCGTCCCCTGCTTCAAGGCCAGAGTCAAGTGGGTCAATCACCATGGTTTCAGGAAGAGACAGATCCGGAAAGCCGTTTCCGTAATTGAATTCCACCGCAAGCGAGCTCTCCCTGACCGTATAGCGACAGTTCCGCAATCCCGCCGGGAAGTCCGCCTGATTGTACCATGCGTTAAAGACCATGTGGAAATCGAACGCATCCGATGCGCCGGTATACCAGATTTCAACATATCCACGGCGGTTTTTCAAAGCCTCATCCAGTATGCGCTTAACGTCCTTTTCGTTTACGCACGTGTCCGCGCCGCTTCGAAGCACGTACATATAATCGACGCCCGTGCTTTCAGGCAGAATCTGAACCTCGTGCCGCCACGTATGGTCTTTCAGCATCACGCTGTCCGGCACGCAGAAATACTTGTGGTTTTCCTGTCCGGGCGCGGGATCGTCCCATGTGCAATCCACGTGGAACCACCTATCGTCGATATTCACAAGGTTCCATCCGTGCGATCCGCCGTTAGCCGTGCCCGTCACATACACAGAATCGATGCCGACCAGTTTCAAAAGCATTTCATACGCCAACGCATAGCTCTGGCAAACGCCTTTTCCATATAAAAGCACGCCGTCCGGATAATAATGGGTGAAGCTGTGATCGTAATCGGCATGATGGATCAGCCAATCATGCAGCCACAAGGCGCGCGCATAATCACTGCCTGCATTTTTTATGCATTCATCAGCCACGCTCCTTGCCTTTTCGGCGCAGGCATGAGAGGAAGATTCATATACATGGCTTTGCCACTGGATGTAGGAACCCGCTGAATCCGTGACGCGAACCGAGAGAATATACTGGCCGGACTCGGTTTTCGGCGTGTAATAATATGTATTTGCGCGGGTTTGACCGGAGGTAGCCTGCTGATAAAAAAGACCCTCGTTTCCGCTTCTTCTGAAAACAGAAAAGGTGTAGGTATAAATTCCGTCGCCGCCGGTGACATGGGCGGTAAACCGTGTCTGCTTCTCCTGAGTCAGGTAAGGGCCGTCCATTTCTACATAGGCCATGTTCAGCTCGCGAATCAGCGCGCGCGTTCTGGAAGGCGCCGTATATCTTTCAACAACGCCCGATTCGCCTGACCGGATAGATATCGTTTCCTCCGAAAGCGCGCAAGCCGACAAAAGCGCCGTCAGGACAAACGCGAAAACAATCAGCCTTTTCACGACCCTCTCCCCTTTTCACTTATTCTAATTTTTATTATCTCATATCCGTATAACCCCGTCAAGGAAAACCGGGAAAGAATCTTCATTCCTGCCAATTTTCAAATTCTTTCTGCCAAAAAAGTGCAAACAGCTTGAAATTTTGTTAAAACTGGTGTATAGTATAATTATCTAAAACGTTTTCGATGTATCTGTTTAAGGGAAAGGAGCGCGCGTTTATGAAGATCAGCATCCGCGATCTTGCCTCAAGATGTAATCTGTCGGTTTCCGCCGTCAGTAAGGCGCTGAACAATTATCCGGATATCAGCCGCGAAACGCGGGCGCTCGTTTTGAAAACCGCACAGGAGCTGGGTTATTTTCCAAACGCCAGCGCAAGGACGCTCAAAACCAACCGCTCTCAGAATCTGGGCGTTTTGTTTCAGCCTGAAAGCATAAGCGGTATGACGCACCCATTCTTCTCCGCGCTTTTGGAATCTTTCAAAGCTGAGGCCGAAAAAAACGGCTACGATCTGACCTTCATCAACCAGAACATCCGAAGCGGCATGCGCTATCTTGAGCACTGCCGCTACCGAAACGTCGACGGCGCGATCATCGTCTGCGCGGATTTTACATCGCAGGACGTGCTTGCCCTGCTCGCATCCGACATTCCGACCGTAGCCATCGACTATCCCTCCGATACCGCCTCCTGCATCCTTTCTGAAAACGAGCGCGGCATGTACGTTCTTACCAGTCACGCCATCTCGCTCGGACACAAAAAAATCGCCTATCTGCACGGCGAGGAATGCTTTGTCCATCAAAACCGGTTAAAAGGGTACTTAAGGGCGCTTTCGGATGCAGGCATCGAAATTCGAAACGACTACCTTCTCCCCTCCGCCTACGACAATCCCCAAAAGGCAGCCGAGGCCTTCAGACGCATCCTGTCGCACCCGGACAGGCCCACCTGTATCATGATGTCGGACGACACCGCAGCCACCACCGCCATACAGATTGCGCAATCCATGAATCTAACCGTGCCCGGAGACATTTCCATCTGCGGATACGACGGCGTAAGACTCAGCCTTATGTTTTCCCCCATCCTGTGCACCATCAAGCAGGATACCGAATCCATGGGAAAAGAAGCCGCCCGCGAGCTGATTCGCCTGATCGAAAACCCGGCCTCCGGTCCGGTCAAAACCATCACCGTGCCGGGCGCGCTCGTGCCGGGCGAAAGCCTCGGGAGAATCCGGTAGATATACGACCTCGGATTGCGTAGAACAGCACGTACAAAAAACGGAATTACGGAATGGGAAACCCGTCCGCCGCAAAAAAAGTCAAACGAATCCCGTAGGGCGGGGACTTGCTCCCGCCGCGAAACTTACTTAAAAATTAAAGCGGCGGGAGCAAGCCCCCGCCCTACGCTTCGTTATATCTATAATCTCTCACAGAGCTGTAGCAGATGTGATCTCTGCAACAGCTCTAATTTTTTATTCGTCCGCAAAAACCACGCCGTCTTTATCAATCGTGAATCCGCCGTCGGGCAGGAGCTCCGAGATCGTCACAATCTCATAGCCGTTTTGAACATAATAGCCGAGTATTTCGTCCATGGTGTCAAAGGCGGACGAGGCATTACTGAACAGATAGATCGAGCCCGGCGCAGCGTTTTCGCCGGTTACATTTTTGTAGACTTCCTCAGCGGTAGCGCCCTTTTCGGTATCGCCCGAGGAACACGTCCACTGAACGAGCGTCAGATCCAGGCTGTCCAGCATGGTGTTAAGGCCAAAGCCCCATTTGTCCTGCGGCGCACGGAACAGGCGCGGCACATAGCCGCCCGTGGCTTCAAAAATCACCTGATTGGTGGGCTCGACTTCACTTAAAACCTCGTCGAATTTCATCGCAATCATCGAATTGTAGTTCCACGAAAGATTGCCGATTTCGTGGCCTTTATCGACGATTTCCTTCAAAATCTCGCGGTTCTTGTCGGCGAATCTGCCCGTTACAAAGAACGTCGCCTTTGCATTGTGCTGATCCAGAAGCTCAAGCCACTTCCCCGTGTTCTCCATATTGCCGTCATCGCAGTTCACGCTGACGGCCACGGCTTTCCGGTCAGTCGAAACGGAGCATACTGCGGGGATTTCCTTACGGATTTCCACAATGTAATCCTCGGACACCTGCTTGTCGCCGAGCCACAACGCCACATAGTTCGTGCCCTTCCAATTCTTCGGAATGGTGAATTTAAAGGAAGCCTGCTCGTAATCCTTCGAAAAGGATTTGGTATCCAATACATTTCCGTCCACATCGCGAAGTTCAAGCGCAAGGGGCGAAGTCAGCATTTTGTTGTTTTCCATCGTGAAGGTCACGCGGATGCTGTCGCCGGCGGGCGCGACCGTCATGCCGCCCTGCCCTGCAACGAGTTTAAGCTCGCCAATCACCGTAACATCCGCCTTGCCGCGGCTGGTCGACACGCGATAGCCGCTTCCGCGCAGGAGGGCGAGCTTCGTTTTACTGGTGCCTTCAACGGCTTTGACAAAAATCGTTACAAACGTTTCCTTTTCACCCGCAGGCATCACACCGTCATAGGTTTCGCCGTCATATTCAATGGAAAATGCAAGGTCATTTTTCACAGCTGCGTTAGCGGTAATGCGGACCTTGTACTCCGTATCGCCCGTCAGCTGAAACTTGGTCGAATCCAGATACAGCGCGGTTTCCTGCGCCATCGCCGCCGGTGCAAAGCCGACCGCCGCCAAAAGAAGCGCAAGCGCCATAAGACACGCTAACTTTTTCATCATTTTTATTCAACCCCCATTTCATCTATGAAACAAGTATATCAAACACCCGTTTTTATGTCAATCGAATCACCTCATCCAAAGAGATAAGAATTTTGTCTTTTCGCCGAAATCTCCTGCGCCCGGTGCATTTTCCTCTTGTATACAAACGCGCTTTCATGATAAAATACATGCAAAGGAGGCAGACGCACCATGGATATTTTTGATATTATCGGGCCCATTATGATCGGCCCTTCAAGCTCCCATACAGCTGGCGCGGCGCGCATCGGACGCGCGGCGGCCAATCTTCTGGGCGATACGCCCATTCAGGCAAAAATCACCCTCTCCGGTTCCTTCTTAAGAACCCACAAGGGCCACGGCACCGACCGCGCCATCATCGCGGGCCTTATGGACATGCCGGTAGACGATTTAAGAATCCGCGACAGCCTGAAAATTGCCAAGGACCGCGGCCTTCAGTATGAATTTATATTGGAAGATATACAGGACGCCCATCCGAACACGGCGCTGATTGAGCTAGTCGGTCAGAACGGAAACCATGTTTCCGTGCGCGCGGCCTCCGTCGGCGGCGGAAACATCAGGGTCGAAATGTTAAACGGCCTCCCGGTTTCCTTTACAGGCGCCATGGACACCCTCGTTATCTCCCACACAGACGCCCCCGGCGTGATCGCAAACGTATCCAGCCTCATCGCCGCGCTCAATGTGAACATCGCAACCATGCAGGTGTTCAGGCGAAACGCGGGCGGCGACGCGGTCATGGTCATCGAAACCGACCATGCGCCGGACAGCGAAAGCGTCAAAATGATCGGAAGACTGCGCGGCATCAAAACGTGCAATCTTTTAAACAAGCTGTAAGGGAGGAAGATACGATATGCAGGAATATACCACGATTTCGGAGCTTCTGGAACTTGCAAAACAGGCAGGCGGCCTTCCGCAGGCAGTGCTTGAGCACTATATCAGCGAGGGCGCAAACAAAAAAGAAGCGATTAAACGCATGCGCGAAAACCTTTCCGTCATGCGCGCCTCCATTCAGGAGGGCTTGAATCCCGACGCAAAGAGCATGTCGGGCAGAGTTGGCGGCCAGTCCGCCAAACTTATGAAGTCGCTTTTAAACGGCGAATCCTTCGGCGGAAAGCCGATCGGGCTTGCAAGCGCCTATGCCCTTGCGGCGGCCGAATGCAACGCCTGCATGGGCAGAATCGTTGCCGCGCCCACTGCCGGCGCATGCGGCGTTTTGCCCGCCGCCCTTTTTGCCGCGCAGGATGAAAAGGGATATACCGACGACGACCTCGTTCGCGCATTGTTTGTCGCAGCGGGCGTTGGCCGCGTGATTGCGCTTCGTGCCAGCATTTCGGGCGCAGAGGGCGGCTGTCAGGCGGAGGTCGGAAGCGCATCGGCGATGGCCGCGGCGGCGCTTGCGTATCTCGGCGGCGCAGATCCCGAAACCTGCATGCGCGCGGCGGGCTTTGCGATTATGAACCTCATGGGCCTTGTTTGCGATCCGGTCGAAGGCCTGGTCGAGGTTCCGTGCGTTTACAGAAATGTGGTCGGCGTTTCCTGCGCCGTCACTTCCGCCAATCTTGCCATTTCGGGCATCCCCCTCATCATGTCGGTGGATGAAATCATCGAAGCCATGCGCCGCGTGGGCAGAAGTTTGCCCGCATCCCTTCGCGAAACCGGCGAAGGCGGCTGCGCTGCGTGCAAATTGTGCGAAGAGGCAAAAAAATGAAGCGATATTTCGCGCTGATCATCGCGCTGATGTTTATTTCCCTCTCCGCATATTCAGAAAGCGCCGCCGTCTCCCCCATGCTTTCAGCGGACGGCGCGCATATTCTGGCTCTTGATTCTAACGGCAATGTCTGGGCGTGGGGCTCGAACCAGCGAGGCGAAAGCGCGTCCGGCAAAGCCGACGAGCGCATCCTTTCGCCTGAAATCGCATTTCAAAACGCCCGTTTTGTTTCCGCAGGACAGCAGTTTTCAATGGTAATCGACGCAAAAGGCGATCTGTATGCATGGGGCGATAACCGTGAAAAGCAGATTTTTGCTTCGCAAGATGAAGCCGTCCGCACGCCCGCGCTTCTTATGGAAAACGTGCTTTATGCCGACGCATGCGATTCGCTTGCCGCGTGCATAACGGAAGACGGCGAATGCTTTTTCTGGGGAAACGGCGCGGACAAGACCGCCATTTCCCAAAACGCAGTGAAATGCGAAGTCGGCATGGATTTCATTATCATCCTTACAAAAGACGGAAAGGTTTATGAGCGTGCGTTCGGTGAAGGGGAAAATGCGCTCATGCTGGAAAACGCAACGGACATTTCCGCCTCCGGCGAAAGCCGCTATGCGCTGACAAGCGACGGCTCGCTCTACGCGTGGGGCGCAGCCGCATCCGACGGAAGGCTTGCCATGTCGGGAAGCACAAAATTTCTGTCTGCGCCCGAACGCGTTTTTCAAAAGGACAATCTTTCAGCCCTCCGTTCGGGTCTCACCTTTTCAGGCTTTCTCACAAACAAAAGCGAACTTTACCTCTGGGGCACGCTCTATTCCTACATGACCGCGTTTGACGGAAACGGAACCGCGCTTGCCGCTTTGGTCGATGGCGCGCTCCTTTCCTACGGACATGAGCCCATCCGCCTGTACGAAAACGTAAAAGATGCGGCCTTTGGCGACGCGTTCATCGCGCTTCTTTTCGAATCCGGCGAAGTGTACACCTGGGGTTCCAACGATCAGGGCCAGCTGGGAAACGGAAGCTATACCTTAATTTCTCTTCTTGAAGCAGAGGACGACGAAGGCTACGAAATCGAGGTCATATCCTCCGCCGATTCTGTCTTTCCGAATATTCCGATCACGATCAAATAGGCAAACAGGCGCTGTCTTAAAACATGTTTTGCCTTTGACTTTACCGAAATGCTTCTTAAAGACATAAACTACGGGACGGGAAACCCGTCCCCTACAAGAAGAAACCATCATGTTTCCGTTGTAGGGGACGGGTTTCCCGTCCCGGTTTCGTGTTCTATGCCTTTTGTGAGACTGCGCCTTAATTTCTTTTATTTACTTTTCTTCCCTTTTCGAAAACAGAAAAAACGGTCTTTCGCGGCAGTCCATTTTGAGAACTCTGTAATCTGCAAAGGCCACGTTTCCTTCCATTCTCACTTTGCCTTTTCTGCCGGGAATTTCGAATCTTCCGCTGCCCTCTTTGTACATGGGGTCGAGAACGCCGATTTCATCGCCCGTAGCTTCGGCTACGACCACGTAATGGCCGCCGTTTGAAAAAACGCCGATGTAGTCGTCCCGATCTCCATAGGTGTTGGCGACGACCATGCCTTTTCCCGCGCGCATGAATTCGATCATTTCCTCCGCATCCTCGGTCACAATGCAATCGAGGGGAAAATGCTCGACCATTTTATCAGCCAGAATGTAGAAATTGGTGCCGAACCCCTCTCTTGCGCCGGCGGCCTTGGCGAATTTTCCGCCTTCCTCGGGCGGGAAATCGATGCCAAGGAGGTTTTCAAGGATCATGGTCATCGAGATCGGGCCGCAGCCGTTATTGGAAAGGTTGCCGTTCGGGGAAGTGGGCGAAACATAGGGCACGTGCTCGTAATCGAGTTGACAATAGAATTTGTAGTCCTTCATATTCCGCGCCTCCTTACGGGTTTTCATTCATGTGGTCGATGACAAACTGGCAGAAGGTTTTCGCGCCCGTCTGAAGACCGTCCTCATCAATGTCCCAGCCGGAGGAATGCGCAAGGGACGTGATGCCCTTTTCGTTGTTGCGCATACCAAGACCAAACAGAAGGCCGGGCTTTTCCTTCTCGTAATAGGCGAAATCCTCTCCGCCGGGCGAAGGCTCAAGCACAATCACTTTATCCTTGCCCACGACCTTTTCGGCGGACGTTTTCCACCATCTGTACAGCGTGTCGTCGTTATACGCGGGGGGCAGCGGCTCGTCTGAGAAGGTGCATTCGCCTTCTCCGCCCATCTCTTCGCACGTGTATTTGACGAGCTTTTTAATGCGCTCTATCATTGTGTCGCGCGTGGATTCCTTAAGGCAGCGCATGCTTCCGCGCATTTCGCATCTGTCCGGCACCTGCGCAATCGTCGTTCCCGCATCCATTCTGCCCACGCCCAGCACGCACGTGTCAAACGGGTCGGCCTCGCGGGAGACGAGCATCTGGATGCCCATATAGATTTTTACGCCGATGGCGAGCGCGTCGATGCCCTTGTGGGGCGAAGCCACGTGAACGCCCTTTCCGCGCACATTGATGGTAAAGGCGCAGGAGGTGGCGTTGGTGATGCCGGAGCAGGACGAAAGCACATGCGTTTCGTCCACGCAGTTGACGTGGCACATGATAATCTTATCGATGTCCTTCATAACGCCATGCTGGCACATGGTTTTTGCGCCGGAGGGCTTGCTTTCCTCGCACGGCTGGAAAAGGAGCTTTACGCGGCAGGTGAGCTTGTCGCGGATCGCCCAGAGCGCTTTGGCTGCGCCAAGGAGCATAGCAGTGTGCGCGTCATGGCCGCAGGCGTGCATCTGGCCGTCGATTTTCGAGCGATAGGGCTTGTCGGATTCCACTTCCTGAATGGGCAGCGCGTCCATGTCGGCGCGGATGCCGATGGTAAACCGGTCGATATGCCCGTTGATGGTCGCAACCACCGTATTTTTTCCGTATACATCAGCCTCATACGGCACGCCGATTTCGTCCAGCGTCTTTCGAACCAGCGCGCTGGTTTTTTCAAGCTCCCACCCAAGTTCCGGATACATATGAAGTTCGCGGCGGATGGCAACCATCATTTCCTGATCAACAGTAAAAAGGATATCGTTTTCCATATGGACAACCTCCTTTGTTAAATCCATTCGCATAAAACCAGTATAGCACAGGAAAATGGCAATTGCAAGGGAATATCGGCCTTTGTTTACAAGCGCAAGCGTAGACCAAAGAATAAAAATATGCTATAATACAAACAAATTTCAAGATAAAGGAACCGATGAAGATATGTTTACCGCAGACATGTGGAAGGATTATGAAGTGATCGATACGGGCGACGGCGAAAAGCTGGAAAGGTGGGGGCGCGTCATCCTGCGCAGGCCCGACCCGCAGGCCATCTGGCCCAAGCAGAAGCCCGCGCTCTGGAATAAGGTGGACGCGCACTATCACAGAAGCGCAAAGGGCGGCGGCGAATGGGAGTTTTTCAAAAAGCTGCCCGAAAAATGGACGATTAAATACAGAGATCTTGACTTTTACGTCCATCCCACCGGCTTTAAGCACACGGGTCTTTTCCCGGAGCAGGCCGTCAACTGGGACTGGATGCGTTCGCTGATCAAGGCGCGCGGCGGAAAAGTCAAGGTTTTAAACCTTTTCGGCTATACCGGCGGTGCCACCATCGCCTGCGCAAGAGCCGGCGCGCACGTGACCCACGTGGACGCAGCCAAGGGCATGGTGCAGTGGGCGGGCGAAAACCGAAAGCTTTCAAACATCCCTGAGGAAAACGTTCGCTGGATCGTGGACGACGCGCTCAAATTCGTCGCCCGCGAGGAACGGCGCGGCAATTTCTACGACGGCATCCTCATGGATCCCCCCTCCTACGGACGCGGCCCGGGCGGCGAAGTGTGGAAGCTTGAAAACGAGCTTTACGGCCTGATTGAAGCCTGCTCCAAGGTGCTTTCAAGCAATCCCCTCTTCATGCTCGTCAACAGCTACACAACCGGCCTTCAGCCCGCGGTACTTTCCAACATGCTTTTAATGACCGTCGGAAAAAAGCACGGCGGCTATATCGATTCCCAGGAGGTCGTCCTGCCCGTAACCTCGGGCGGCGTTCTTCCCTGCGGCGCAAGCGGCAGATGGACGAGTCTGGTGCTTGAATAAATACAATCTGCCGGGTATTTTTGTGCCCGGCAGATTTTTTCATGGAAGGAGAATGATATGAAAAAGCTTCTGTTTTTATTGACCGCACTTGCGCTTTTGATGTGCGCCGTTATTTCTTCATTTTCAGAGGAAGAAAAAGATACTTCTGTTTTGTCAAACGATTTTTTTACCTATGAACACGTTGACAGCGGAATAACGATCTTTGGAATCAATGCAGGTAATGAAGATACTATCATTATTCCCTCTCATGTAGATGGATACCCCGTTAAAGAGGTACGCATACACCACATGCACGACAACGAAACGCTCAGGCACCTGATCCTTTCAGAGGGAATCGAAACCCTGACATTTGGTTATAGCTATCCGTCATATGGAAATCTGACCGATATCACGCTTCCGGCCACCCTTTTGAATCTGAACACATACAATGACAGCTTCAGCGCTTTGGATGGAATAGCTTTGCTTCCCGGGCCGAACGGCACTCGATACGAACATATTGACGGCGTACTGTTTGATAATCTGACAAAGACGCTTCTGCATTATCCTGCCATTAAAACCGAAAATACCTATACCCTGCCGAACGGCACGCTTAAAATAGCAGAAAACGCATTTCAGAACCAAAATCTTACCTCAATTGTGCTGAACGAAGAATTAAGGGAAATTGAGCCTTATGCGTTTTATAATCTCGACCATCTCCAAAAAATAAACCTTCCCGCATCGCTCGAATCCATCGGTTTTGCACCGTTTCAGGCCGGCTGTGCTATTGATATTTCGATCTCGGGCAACCGCTTCGCCGTCTATGATCACTGCCTGTACGACATGGTCAATTGCGTCCTGATCGTATGCATTGACAATGTGCAAAGCATAACGATTCATCCATCCACAGTCAAAATCGGGCATCTTGCCTTTTACGCCTGCACCGAAATTGAAAAAGTTGAAATGGCGTCCGCCTGCCTGACAGAGATTGGCGAAAGCGCTTTTGTAAAGTGCGAAAAACTTTCCTCTTTCCGCTTTCCCGAAAGCCTGACAAAGATCGGTAACAGTGCATTTTACGAATGCGCTTCGCTCTTTAGCGCCGTTATTCCGGGCGGCGTGAAAAAAATTCCGCTCAGGGCGTTTGCAGGCTGCACTAAGCTTACAACGGTTGTGCTGGAAGAAGGCATAGAAATCATTGGAGAAGAAGCATTTCATTTGTGCAAAAGCCTCCTTTCCGTTAAGGCGCCCCAGAGTCTTCGCCGCATCGAGAAAAATGCATATTTCGGATGCTCCATGCTTGTCAGCGTATTTCTTCCTAAAAATTTTGAATTCATCGGCGCCGGCGCTTTTGAAAACTGCGTTCTGCTTGGAACGCTCACGACCGGAGACGGGCTAACAGTAATTTCCGAAAACGCGTTCCGTGGATGCGAAAACCTCAAATTTCTGTTTTTGAACAATCGTCTTGAAACCATCGGCGAAGGCGCGTTTGCGCTGTGCAATCAGCTGGAAATCAGGGCAAACGGCGATCAGCCCTACTATTCTGTTCTGGACGGCGCACTGTATGACAAGCGCACAAAAACACTGATCCACTACTTTTCGGGTACAGAGGGTGCGCATTTAAGCATTCCAAGCGGCATATTGAGCATTGCAGCTTCTGCCTTTGAAGGAAACACAACGATTTCAAGCGTCAGTTTTCCAAAAACCCTTGAAACTATCGGAGAAAGTACATTTTGTAATGCAAGCGCGCTTGAAAAGGTCGTCTTTTCAGGTCCGGTAAAGAAAATCGGGGAATATTCTTTCTATGGGACAAAACTAACGGATCTTCTGCTTCCCGAAGGACTTACCGATATCGGAAGATCCGCATTTGCAGAAAATAGAAGTCTTACATCCATTCATATTCCGGGCAGCGTCAAACGGATAGGATATGGTGCATTTGAAGGCTGTACCTCGCTTGCATCCGTGATCATTGAACAGGGATGCGAATTCATCGGCGCCTGGGCATTTGACGGATGCTCGTCGCTCAAAAGTCTGTATCTCCCTGCAAGCATAACCGAAATTGATGGATCCATCAATGGAGAACTGGATCGGATGAATCCCTTTGGGCTTACGCTTATCGTCGAACGCCACTCCTACGCGCTTGAATATGCGCGCGAATACAATTATTGTTACCTTTATCCCGACTCTTACGACTGGCTGAAGAAATAACCACTGAGGCGCTGTCTGCACTTCTCCTCCTTCCCCGCTACTAAGAATCATTTAAGATTCTCAAATTAACCTGCGTCTTATCAAAAATCATCAGACGATTTAACAGAAATGTATATAATAGGAACGGATATAAAATTAGCGGGAAAAGGGTGTATTTTGTGAATTACTTAAACGACCTTTTGAACACCATCATCACCTCCGAGGCGTTTATCGTATTTGCCATTGCGGTTCTCGGATATCTGATCGGCGGCATCAGGATCAAGGGCATTGAAATCGGAACGGCAGGCGTTTTGCTGGTTGCTCTGGTATTCGGCCATTTCGGTTTTACCGTATCGAAGATCGTTGAAACCATCGGCATCGTTTTGTTTGTCGGCTCGGTTGGCTTGATCGCAGGCCCGAAATTCTTCAGAAATTTTAAAAAGAACGCCAAATCCTACGTACTTTTGGGCGCGATCATCATCCTTGCCGGCGCAGGTACGTGTGCGCTGATTGTATTGATCAGCGGTATCGACGCTTCCCTCGCCGCAGGCCTGTTCTCCGGCGCGCTCACCAGCACGCCCGGCTTTGCCGCGGCCAAGCAGGCGGCGGGCGAGGCGGGCGAAGCGCTGGTTGCCACAGGCTATGGCCTCGCCTATCCCTTTGGCGTAATCGGCGTTGTATTGTTTGTTCAGCTGATACCGAAAATTCTTCGGGTGAATATGGACAAAGAGCGCGAAATGTTCAATGCTGCCAGCGGCGTTGAAGTGAAAAAATACACCGGCAAGCTTGTTAGCATCGATCCCATGGGCATGTTCCAGTTCTGTCTTGCCGTCGCCCTCGGCGTTGTGGTGGGCTCCATCAAAATCCCCCTGCCCGGCGGCGCGACCTTCTCCTTGGGCACCTCCGGCGGCCCTCTGATCGCCGGCCTTGTCATCGGTCACTTTGGAAGAATCGGAAAAATCAATCTGTCCTGCGACAAAAAGCTTCTTGAAACCTTCCGCGAGTTTGGTTTGATTCTGTTTTTGATCGGCGCAGGCTTAAAGGGTGGCGCGGGCTTTGTCGAGACGCTTTCCAAGGAAGGCCCGATGCTGTTTGTCTACGGCGCAATCATGACGCTCGTTCCCATGCTGATCGGCTATCTTTTCGCGCGCTATGCGCTGAAACTTTCCCTTTTCAACAATCTTGGCGCGATATGCGGCGGCATGACCTCCACTCCCGCCCTTGGAACGCTGATCAGCGTAACAAAAACAGACGACGTAGCCACCGCCTACGCAGCCACCTACCCCATCGCGCTGGTCGCCGTCGTTCTGTCCTGTCAGTTCATCGTATTGTTCCTGTAAAATCACCAATATAGAAATCGCCCGAAGATGCAGCGTTTCAAGCATCTTCGGGCGATTTTTTATTTGCACTTTTTTCCGCATTCGGCGCAGTTTCCATTGCATGCGCCCTTATTTCTTTTCACATGCCGGACAGCCGCGTACAAGGCGGCGCAGACGATTAAAAGGATGGCGTAATCGAGAAATTTCATAGATTTACCCTTAAAAGATCGAGCCGACCTGATAGACGATGAAGGCGATCAGCCACGCGACGGCGCACTGCAAAATGACAACGCCGATCATTTTTACAGTGGAATTCATCTCGCGCCGGATGGCGGCAACAGCGGCGACGCAGGGCGTGTAGAGGAGGGTAAACATGAGAAATGCAAATGCGGAAAGGGGCGTAAAGATGGTGGAAAGGGCGCCGGTTAAGTTGTTGACCGAGGTGTTCAGAAGAACCGCCAGCGTGCTGACGACAGCTTCCTTTGCGGTAAAGCCCGTGATGAGGGAGGTGGAAACGCGCCAGTCCGCAAAGCCAAGCGGGCGAAGAACCGGGGAAATGAAGCGGCCGATGACGGCTAAGAGGCTGTCGGTTGCATCGGTTACGACATTGAGTCTTGCGTCAAAGGTCTGCAAAAACCACACGACGACCGTTGCGATAAAGATGATGGAAAACGCTCTTTGGATAAAGTCCTTGGCCTTGTCCCAGAGAAGAAGCGCAACGTTTTTGACCGACGGCATGCGGTAATTCGGAAGCTCCATCACAAAAGGAACGGGCTGACCTCGGAAAGCGGTTTTTCTCATGATAAACGCGACCAGAACGCCCAA
Source organism: Clostridiales bacterium (assembly GCA_015056255.1). Taxonomy (GTDB): domain Bacteria; phylum Bacillota; class Clostridia; order Christensenellales; family Aristaeellaceae; genus SFHK01. The sequence goes on from SVGP01000003.1 coordinate 36,814, forward strand.
AATCACGCCGAGCACATAAAGCAAAATCATCATAATGGGCGCGGTCTTCGGGAAGAACGCCGCGCAGAACACCGCGTAGATCGGTATTTTGGCGGAGCAGCTCATGTATGGCGTTAAGAGAATGGTGAGCTTTCGGTCGCGCTCGGAGGCGAGGGTGCGCGTAGCCATGATGGCGGGCACGGTGCAGCCAAAGCCGATCAGCATCGGCACAAAGCTTCTGCCGGAAAGACCGATTTTTCTTAGCGGCTTATCCATAATAAAGGCGACGCGCGCCATGTAGCCGGTGTCTTCAAGAATCGACAGGAAGAAAAACAGCGTAACAATGATCGGAAGGAAGGACAAAACGCTTCCAACGCCTGCAAACACGCCGTCAATCACCAGCGAATGTACGACGGGATTGAGCTCATATGCACCCAAAAGCGCATCCACTTCGCCCGTTACATAGTCGATTCCAAGGCTCATAAGATCCGATAAGAACGTTCCGATCACGGAGAAGGAGAGATAGAAAATGAGGAGCAATACCGCTAAAAATACGGGAATCGCCGTGTATTTTCCGGTGAGAAGCTTATCAAAGCGCACGCTTCTTAAATATTCCTTGCTTTCTCGGCACTTGGTGACGGCCTTTTCGACCACGTTTTCGATGAAGGTGTAGCGCATGTCGGCCAAGGCTTCGTTTCGGTCGAGCCCCGTTTCGTTTTCCATCTCGACCACGCTGTGCTCCAGAAGCTCCATCTCGTTTTCATCCAGTTGAAGTCGCTGGGAAATGAGCGTGTCGCCCTCAATCAGCTTGGTTGCGCAAAAGCGGGGCGAAATATCGTCCTTCTGCGCGTGATCCTCAATCAGGTGGGCAACGGCGTGAATGCATCTGTGCACGGGGCCGGAAAAACAGAAGTCCGTAACGGACGGATATGCGCGGCCCTTTGCGGTTTCGTGCGCGATTCGAATCAGCTCCGAAACGCCCTCTCCCTTGACCGCGGAAATCGGAATTACCGGAACGCCCAAAAGGCGCGACATTTCCTTTACGTCCACGCTGCCGCCGTTTTGGCGAACCTCGTCCATCATGTTAAGGGCGATGACGGTTGGAATGTGCATCTCAAGCAGCTGAAGCGTGAGGTACAGATTCCTCTCGATATTCGTGGCGTCTACGATATTGATAATGCCGTCCGGGCGCGCGTTTAAAATATAATCGCGCGTCACAATTTCTTCCTGCGTATAGGGGCGGATGGAATAAATACCGGGAAGGTCGGTGACGGTCACGCCCTTGTAACCGCGAATGTCGCCGATTTTTTGATCCACCGTAACGCCCGGAAAGTTGCCCACATGCTGGTTTGCGCCGGTTAGTGCATTGAACAATGTGGTTTTGCCGGAATTCTGGTTGCCGACCAATGCAAAATTCATTCCGCTTCCACCTCGATCCATTTGGCTTCGTCAACGCGCATGGTGAGCTCATACCCTCTTAAGCGAACCTCGATCGGGTCGCCCATGGGCGCAACCTTGATCAGCGTAATCTGCGTCTTTGGAATCAGGCCCATATCCAGAAATCTGAGCCTCAGCGCACCTTCGCCGCCCACTTTTTTTATCCGGGCTGTCTGGCCGATTTTGAGTTCGCTTAAGAGCATGCGCACGCCTCCTTCGTGGTAAAAACAAATGGGTTTGATTAAGCTAACTTATATGTAGAAAGAGTATCATTCCGCACGAAATTTGTCAATGCTTTTGGGTGGCACACCAGAAATTAACCGGAGGCGTGCAAAATCCTTTAAAAGAAGAATGCCCGTGCTATGGACTTTGTCAAAAAGAAATGTTATAATATAAGTTGGTTGATTGTTGGAAAATAAGACCAATCTATTTATCAGGAGGTCGCCGGATGATCGAAAGAGCCTATGATGTCGCGCAGGAATTGAGCCGCGCTGGGGAAGGCCCTGACGGAAGCGAATTTCATCTGGGCGACTGTCAGGAAATAGCAAGGTCTTTAAAGGAAAAGTATGCCGGCAAGGTCAGCCTTATTTATCTGGATCCGCCTTTTCAGACGGGGAAAAAGTTTGAAGTCCGCGTGCGCGTGGGTGAAAATGAATGGAAAACGGGCAAGGGCAGTCTGGCGCTTGAAGGCTACAGCGACGATCTTCCCAGAAACGAATACCTTGAAATGATGAAAAATGTGCTGACCAGCGCCAAAGCGCTTTTAAAAAGCGACGGCCTCATCTTTGTGCACATCGATTATCGCATTCACCCTTATATCCGGATTTTGATGGATGAAATTTTCGGCGAAAGCAATTTTATCAACGAAATCATCTGGTCCTACCACACGGGCGGCTGCGCGAAAAAGCATTTTCCGAGAAAACACGACGTGATCCTTCTTTATTCCAAGACGAAAAATTACGATCTTCATTTGGAAGACATTGCCGAGCCCAATCCCGACGGGCGCGTAAACCACATGAAAAAGCACGTGGACGCGGACGGGCGCGTGTACAGAAGCATCCGCTCGGGCGGACGCACCTACACCTACTATGACGACGATCCCGTGATCCCCGGCGACGTTTGGGACAACATGAGCCATCTTCAGCAAAAGGATCCCCAGCGAACGGGCTATGACACCCAAAAACCGTTAAGGCTTTTAGAGCGCATCGTAAAGTGCGCCTCGCGCCCGGGCGACATCGTGATGGATCTGTTCGCCGGAAGCGGAACCACGCTCGAAGCCGCGGCCAACAATGGACGAAGATTCATCGGCGCGGACCTGAACCCCTTATCCATGCAGACCTCGCACAGGCGCTTAAACAACGCACATTGCCTTTATAAGTTTGCGCCCTTTCAGGGAGAACCGGAGGTTTCTGCGCGCGCCGAGCGCGGCGTCGCCTTCACGCGCGTTGAGCTTCAGAAATTCATGATTGAGCCCGGCATGTCCCAGCGCAAATTTGACGGCCTTGACGGCGTGGACGCATGGGCGGTCGGATACCTTAAAAACGGCCTTTTTCATTCCTTCGAGCGCGAAGTGAGAACGCATGCAAAGCCCCGTCTGACCGGCAAAATCGAGGTTCCCGTTTATGAGGGAGAGCTGATGATGCGCATAACGGACGTGTTCGGAAGATATTTCTTCTATCATATTTCGGTGGACGAAATCGTATAAACGTTAATAAGAAAATTTGGAACTGGAGATAAAATAAACAAAATGATGCTTTCGGTCGGAGACATTGTTCAGATGAAAAAAAAGCATCCCTGCGGAAGCGATCAGTGGACGGTCACGCGCGTAGGCGCGGACGTGAAGATCAAATGCCAGGGCTGCGAGCACGTGGTGATGATGGATCGCCCGGATTTTGAAAAGCGGCTCAAAAAAATTCTTGTGCACGCGGAGGAGGGCGAGGATGCCTAAAAAAAGCGAGAAATTAAAGCGCAGAAGACGGCGCGCGCGCAAAACCTTCTTCACTGTTTTGGTGCTTTTATCCCTTTGCGCCGTGATCGTTCGATTGCTTGTGTTTGAAACGTATTATTTTTCCTCCGACGCAATGAAGCCCGCCTACAGAAAGGGCGACATCGCGCTCATGGAAAAATATGAAATGCTGACGGAAAACAAAGTCGAAAGGGGCGACATTGTGCTTTCAAAGTTTGAAAGCGCTGATCTTCGCCTTGTCAGACGCGTATTCGGCATGCCGGGCGACCTGATCGACGTAAGGGGCGAGGAAAAATTCCTCGTTTACAAGGACGGCGAGGGCGTTATGCGCGAAAAGGCGCTTGGAAACGCGCCGGGCCTTGTGTACGGAACGCTTCCGGAAAACGCATTTCTTCTTTTGTGCGACGATCTTGATTCCACTCAGGACGACAGCCGCACGCTCGGGCTTGTGTATCTTACCGACATTACAGCGGAAGCGGGGTCGATTTTATGGCCGCCGAGCCGCATGTTTCGAAACGACTAATCCAAAGGATGGGCAAAACAACATGGAAGAGATGAACAAGGATAAGGTTTCTTCGGAAGAAACCAAAAAAAATGAAAACGCCGGCGGCGGCAAAAAGGCGGACAAGAAGGAAAAGGAAAAATTGACCGGTTGGCCGCGCGTCCGAAAAGAAATCAGGGAATGGGCCATAAGCCTGATCACAGCGGCAATCGTGGTTGTGGTGATGAAGGAATTTTTATTTCTCCCCATCAAGGTAGACGGAAATTCCATGAATCCCACGCTCCTCGATCAGGAACGCCTTTTCGTCACGGTGTATGACGTGAAGATCGCAAACAAGCTTCAAAAAGGCGACGTCGTCATCTGTAACTACCCCGAAAGAACGAATAAAGACCCGTTTGTGGGCCTGATCACCATGAACACCAACTTTGTAAAGCGCATTGTAGGCGTTCCGGGCGACACGGTCTCCCGCGTTCAGGGCGTAACGTATGTAAACGGCGACGCGCTGGATCCCCGCGCCATGACCCTGATTTCCGCCAAGGTCAAGGAAGTGACCACGGACGAAAAAGGCGAAACGTCCATTCTGGCCGATATCAACGGCACGGAAAGAACGCTCACTCTGGGCGAATCCAGAAGATTCAAGTTTGACTACGAATATGTGCTTGGCGAGGACGAATATTTCGTCGTCGGCGACAACCGCTACAACAGCCACGATTCCCGCTCCTGGAACGGCCCGGACATCCCGCTGGTACTCGTCAACGACGTATCCGGCGACGTCGGCCCCATCACCAGCGACATGATCGTGGGACGCGCCAAGTGCGTGTTCTGGCCAATCAGTGAATTTGAAAAAGTCGAATCGAATCCCCTGTACGCATTTCCCGGCGATCCCGCGCCCGGAGCGAATAAATAATGGAGGCAACGAATGATGAAAAAGAAGACGGACAAAAAGCAGTATTGGGTTCGCGTAATGTGCATCTTCCTCGCCATTTTGATGGCGGCCGGCTCGGTTTTCTCTGTCGTGTTCTACTTACTCGAGTCCCACGTACACTGATGAAACGAGTTTTCCTTGCACTTTTCCTGATAACCGCGTGCGTGCTTTCGCAGGCGGTTATCTGTTTTTCGGAAGAAAACGCGCCCGTTGCCTACCATATAGAAATCGACATTTTTGAAAACGAGCAGGCCGCACACATAAAGACGCATATAACGTATCAAAACCGTACGGGCGAAACGCTTGAAAACCTGTTTTTCGCTCTGCCCGCCAACTGCTTTCGAAGAGAGTCCACCCTTCCCTATGACAACGACACGCTGCCTGAGGCCTTCCCCTACGGCTATGCGCCCGGCGGCTGCGATATTGAAAGCATTCGAGTGAACGGGGAAAGCGCCGACTGGGCGGTTTCGGGCGAAAACGAAATCTACATCCGCGTTCCTGTATCCCTTGAGATAGATGAGGTTTGCGAAATCGAATTTGATTATGCGCTTCTTTACACCGAAAACTGCGCCTTTTTAGGCGTGAGCGAAAACGACGTCCGCCTTTTCGGCTTTTATCCATCCCTTCTCGTCTATGAGGACGGCGGTTTTTCCATAAACGCGCTCACCCGGGCGGGCAAAAGCCATTACTCCGATCTTGCGTCCTTTGACGTCTTCCTCTCCGTTCCCGTCGATTACGACGTCGCCTGCGCGGGCAAAACGAAGGAAATTGTAAACGGCGCGCGCAAGCATGTTTCCATTCACCTTGAAAACGCGCGCGAAATGGCGCTTGTAGTAAGCCTGAAATTCCACGCACGTTCTGAAACCACGTCCTCCGGCGTTCTCCTGTCCATATATGGCCAGAACCGCGCAGATCTATCAAAATCCCTAGCCTATATAGAGGAAGCCGTTTCGTTTCTCGATCAAAATCTCGCCCCATTCCCCCATGCTTCCTTCACCCTCGTATTTTCCGATCTTGCAGGCGAAAACCTTTCCGCAAGCGGGATAAACGTCGTATCAAAGGGCGAATTCGACCGGGCGGAAATCTACAAAGCGGTTTTAAAACAGTATTTTTCCGACCGCGTGCACCCGAATCCCGCCATGGAAGCGTGGCTCACGGATGGACTGACGGAATACCTTTCCATGATCATGCTCCGCGAAATCCGGGGCGAAAAGGAATTTTTAAGTCTTCTGAACGCGCGCGTTCTGCCCTCCATTCAGATCACCATCCCGGGCGGCTTAACGCCCGTTTCTGAAACCATGCGCTTTCAGACGATTTCGGAATATGAATCCGTCGTGTGCCTTCGAAGCGCAGCCGCGCTTCACGAGGTGGAAACCGCCATGGGCAAAGACGCGTTCTGGTCGGGTATAAAGCAATACTACAGTGATTACGCGTTCGAAATGCCCGTATCGGACGACTTTGCGCGCGCATTGGAACGCGCAACGGGCAGAAGCTGGGCCGATGCGCTTTACCACTGGCTGTACACCATAGACGAGTATGCCGGCGAAAACCTGTACGAGTACGACTGAAGAAAGCGAGACAATTCCTTATGCTGATCGAAAAGAACATTTTCCCCGAAGAAATTCAGAAAATCATTGGAAATAAGGCCGTCGAAACCGACGACGTCGGCCGCTCCGGCGCGTTGGTCGCGTTTATCGGAAGCGATCTGGTTCTCAAAAAAGCGCCAAAGGGCAAGCTGCACAATGCCTACCGCATGCAGTCGTTCTTCTATAACCACGACCTTGCGCCCGAAGTCGTTTTCTATCTGTCGGACGATTCCGATTATCTCATTTCCGCAAGAGCCTCGGGAAAAAGCGCAATTGACAAGGAAACTCTGAAGTTTCCCGCGCGTCTTGCCGGCGCGATGGGCGAATTTTTACTAAAAATCCATTCCCTGCCGATCGAAAAATGCCCAGTTCAGAATCTGACAGACAATCTGTATGAAGAATTTGACCGCTCAGTTCAAAGAAACGAAGGCCTGTATCAGCATATCGCGGATTATATTGGGCTTCATTCCCTTCCGGAAGCGGTCGCCACAGCTGAAAAAGCGCGCTCGCTTCTTAAAAACGACACCGTGCTTCACGGCGACTATTGCCTGCCCAACATCATGCTTGAAAACCTCACTGGAAAGCACGTGATCGACGTGGGCGAAGGCGGCGTGGGCGACAGGCATTTTGACCTTTTCTGGGGTCTCTGGTCGCTTTCCTACAATTTAAAAACAGACGCATATCGCGAATCCTTCCTCTCGGCTTACGGGAAAACCCGCATCGAGAACGACCTGATTTATGCCTGCGGATGCCTTTGCGCGCCAATTTGATACGAATTCGCGCTAAGTTTTTCGAAATTGTTGCGTAATTTTATACGAATTGCTTGATTTTGGATAGAAATAGTATTATAATGTTACATGTATTCTACCTACTTATACTGAAAGGTGTAATGATATGCGTACGAAGAAATTTCTGATATCCCTGCTTGCGATTCTGCTGATTGCGGTCAATCTGTCCGCACTGGCAACAGATTGGGTCGCGATGGTTACCGGAAAGACCAAGGTTTATGCCTCGGCAAACAAATCCTCCAAAGTATTGGGTACGGTCAGTAAATATCAGCTCCTTTGGCTTGAAGAGGTCAAGGACGGTTGGGCGAAGGTCTCTCTCGACGGCAAGGTCGGCTACATGAGCTCCAGCTATATCAGAAAAACCACCAAGGACGCTTACGTAAAGGTTGCCGAGGTAAAGGTTTACGCCAAGAATTCCTCCTCCTCCAAAGTCCTTGGAACCTATTCCTTCGGTGAAAAGTTCAAGGTCGAAGCAGTTAGCGGCAGCTGGGCCCGACTGGTAAACGGCAAAACCGTCGGTTTCTGCAAAACCAGCGCGCTCACCTATGAAAATCCGAACACCATGAAATCCTCCGTCTACACACAGAAAGACGGCGTAAAGGCCTACGAAGCGCCCACTTCCTCCTCCGATGTTCTCGGCACGCTGAAGCTGAACACCAAGGTCACCTGCCTTGCTATATACAACGACAGCTGGTGCCGCGTACAATACGGCAGCAAAATCGGCTTTATCAGAAAGAGCGAGCTCGCCACTACCAAATACAGCAGCTCTTCCTCCTCGAAAAACAACGATGTTTCCACCGAAGAAAAAGCAACCGGCAATGTCGTTGAAGCCGACTGGTGGACCAGCAGCATCCAGAGACGCTTTGCCCGCGGCGAAACCGCCGTTGTCACCGACGTAGCCACCGGCATCACCTTCCGCGTATACCGCGGCGGCGGCACCAACCATGCCGACGTTCAGCCCTACACCGCAAAGGACACCGCAGCCATGAAGAAAGCTTGCGGAAAGGATTTCGGCACCTGGAAGCGCCGCGCAATCTGGGTTACGGTTGACGGAGTCAACTACGCCGCCAGCATGAACTGCATGCCCCACGGCGACGGCTCCATCACCAGCAACGATTTTGACGGACACTTCTGCATTCACTTCACCAACAGCCGCACCCACGGCACCAACAAGGTGGATCCCGACCATCAGGCCGCCATCAAAAAGGCGCTGAGAGCCGGAAATTAAATCATAAAAAGCAATGCAAACGGTTTACGCTGCCCGGTCAATCAGATTCGGGCAGCGTTTTTTATCATAATTTTCTTTACCAGAGAGTTTTCATGCGCTCTTGCTTTTTTTCGTCAATCATGTATAATATAAGTGGACACTTACTACTTCATATTAGGAGTGATATCATATGATTCAGGTAATTGCAGGACACAAAGGCAGTGGAAAAACCAAGAGACTGATCGACATCGCCAACGAGGCGCTGAAGGTCGAGCACGGCATTATCGCTTTTATCGACGACGACAAGCGCTATATCTATGATCTTCGTCACGAAATCCGCTTTGTCGACGCCAGCGAATACACCGCGGTCAAAGGCTGCGACGTAGACGTGTTTTTCGGCTTCTTAAGCGGCATGCTGGCTGTAAATTATGACCTTTCCCTCGTCTGCATCGACGCATTTTTAAAGCTCGTCAAGACCCCCATCGATCAGATGCAGTCCTTCTTCGAGCGCTTAAACGCGCTTTCGGAAGTCAGCAAATGCTCCTTCGTCGTAAACATCAGCTGCGACACGGAAAGCCTTCCTGAATTTATCAAGCCCTATGCCATCTAAAGAATATAAAAAAATGCAAGGCGCGCCCATGTGGATTGCGCGCCTTGTTTCTTTTGCGCTGATTGCGCTTCTTTTGATCTTTTTCGGAAAAGCATGGCTGAACAGCATCCTGGGCTGCGCAAGCCTGTTTGAAAACGCCTCCTACGAAGACGCGGACGAACGCGAAAGAACCCCCGTGCAAACGCCCATCCCCCCTCTGGATCAGTTTGGCGATTGGGCCTATGATCAGGAATACCCGGATCTTGTCGAGCCGACGATCGCGCCGGAGGGATATGCTGAATAAATCGACTTTTTCAGAGCCAATGTCATAAATTGATATATAGCCAAATCAAATGCGCGGGCGATTCGTGAATCGCTCCTACACGATGGTTTTGATTCCATCGCTTAGCGTAGGGCGATCATCGATCGCCCGCGCTAACCGAATAAGACTCACTTTATCCAAAAAACAAATAGGGCTGAAGCAATTTTTCCTGCTTCAGCCCCTTTTTCACTCACAAATCCATCTCCGGATACAATAAAATCGGCGTTTCCCCCGTATAGCCCGCGGCATATGCCAATGGCAGTGCGCCCGGTGCGCTTTTCCATACGTCCATCTGCATTTCGTCTACGCCGATGGATTTAAAATACAGCCTTGCATCGTCCAGAAGATATCCGGCCACGCCTCTTCTTTGCCAGCGGCGGGCGGTCTGGATCATGCCGATCACGCCTTTTCCGTTTTCAGTCCACACGAGAAGTTCTCCGCACAGATCCTCCGTTGAAACCATGAGGATTCGGGCAAAATCCGGCTGAGAAACGATTTCGGTAAGCCATTCGTCGTCGTTGTTTAAATCATACAAGGCGTTATAGCGTTCCAGAAAGAACTTGCGCTCCATGGGATCGGCCAAAAAATCGCGCACGATGGTGCAGCCGGGCGGCAGCAGATGATAGTTTTTCTCGCCCGAAACGCGCCTGTGCATGCGAACCACGCCGTCCGTCATCTGAAAGCCCAATGCCTCCAGAACGCGCAGGCTCTCTTCGTCGTCCACCTCCACCTCGGCATACGCGCGGGCGGGGGCGTTTTTTCTGTACTGCATCATGCGGATTCGCGCAACCGCCGCGCCGTACAGGGCTGCAAGCGACGTTGGATCGCCCTCGGTGCGGATCACATACTGCGTGGGGCAATCGGGAAACAGCGTTTCCATATTGCGCTTTGAGACCGTGCACACGCCCAGCAGCTTATTTTTATCCGTCCTTGCAACGAACGTATCCTCCGGGGACACGCCCTTATAGATGTTTTCATGCGTAAGTATCATACGTTTACCCTCTCGTATCGTTTGCTCTATTGTACCACATCCAGTAAAAATGAGCAACCGATCCAAGGAAGAAATCAGTTCAGTATGGAAGAAAGCTTGCGCTTGATTTTAGAGGCCGCAATAATGTCGGATAGCTTCCACGCGCCTTTTTGAATCAATCCCCCAAGGTACGAAGCGGCGATCAGAAATACAAAACCTATCAAAAGCCCAAGGATGAATCCGAGTTCACCCATCATGCCAAACGCACACGCAATGCCGATCAGTTTTACAATTGCATCCATTAATGTGCCGATGACAGAGATTACATTTGCCAATACAGAGCCTTTATAAGTGCGAATCGTAACAGGAATCATATTGGAACCTCCTTATGTATTTTCTTGATGGCTCAATTATACACATAAAGAGGAGTCGGTTTTGAATTCGATTTCCAGGAAAAGGCATAAAAACGGAGCCGTCTTTGTAAGGCGGCTCCGACGCATTTTATACGTTCTCCGGAAGAATCCGCATGCCACTTGCAAGATCCAGATTCTGGCGGTTAAAGGGGCGCATGACGAATGAAAAGACGGTGGGCTTATTTAAGAAGAGCTTGTACTGATCCATGGGCTCGGGGCCGCAGATGTTGCTTCCGATGCCGCCCTGAGCAAAGTCGATGGAAAGAATCGTCGCCTCCGCGCTTTCAAGCTCGGGCGTGTGCGTAGCCTCGTGAAGGTCCTCATCCGTATAATCATGGGCAGTGAAGGACAATCCGTCGCCCAGCGCCTTTTCATTGATCACCATGATGCCCATGCCCAGGTTGTCCGTGACCGCAAAGGCGCGGGTATCGGCGTGGGCGCCGTTTTCCTGCGGGCGCACATAGGGCTCGTGGGTATCGTCCACAAGGCTCTCGTAAAGGCCGATGGGCGCGTGCATCTTGATGTCGGGATAGCTTTCGCCCATTCCACGTCCATACCAGATCAGGCGGTCATAAGCTGCGGGAAGAACCATTTGAACGCCGATTTTGGCCAGCGGGGGGAGCTTGTCGGTGAGGGGCGTATATTCAGTTTCCACGCGGATATCGCCGTTTCCAAAGATCGTGTATTTAGTTTCGGTTTCAATCAGCGGGCGGTGGGAGCAGGGAGACAGCTTGTGTCTTACCGTCACGCGCACGCAGCCGGCAGAAACGGTTTCGACCTGAAGCGACATCAGGCGCATTCCAAGCGGTTTGTCCAACTGGAACTGGGCCCACTTCTTCGCGACATGGATATCATTGTCCGTGCGGGCTCTGAAGAAATTGGGGCGCGGCGCGCGCTCGATGAGCTCGTTTCCGCTAGCCACCCAGTTGATCATTTCGCCCGTTCTTACGTCGAACCACACGTCAAAATCGTCGCCCGATACGCACAGATACATATCGTCCTCGTCAATCGTCAAGGGACGCATATCGTTTGCGGGCACGATCTCAATTTCGGCTTCCTTTTTAAGGATCATCTGGTCGCACACAACCTCGTGACCCGCCCTGACCCACATGGTGTCAAAGGCCTCGGTGACGGAGATTTCCAAAATGGCTTCGCCGCGGTCAGGCATTTTATAGAAACCGGAAATCGTCTTTTCGCAGCCTGCGGGAACACCGCTTAAGTCGATCTTTCCGCTTTCAACGCTTACGCCGTCCACAAGCACGCGGTAAACGGCGTTAAAGCGGTCGAGGCTCACAAAGCCCAGCGTGTTTTTGATCGTAACTGATCCGTCGGCATTCAAGGTAAAGCGCACGGGTCGCAGGGCGTGCTTTAAGGAAAGGAGGCCGGTATGCGGCGTGCGGTCGGGGTAATTGAGCGCGTCGACGCAGAAGTTACCGTCGTTGGGCGTATCGCCAAAGTCGCCGCCATAGGCGTAATACCTTTCGCCATCCTCGGTCAGAACCTCCATGCCGTGGTCAACCCACTCCCATACACAGCCGCCGATTAGGCGTCTGGAGGCATAGATAGCATTCCAGTATTCTTCAAACGAGCCGGGGCCAAGGCCCATCGCATGGCCGTATTCGCACATGAAGTACGGCATGGCATCGTCCTTTTTGCCTTCCTCAATCACAGTGGTAACCGCGGGATACATCACGGAGACCATGTCTGTAGCCCTGTGGTTTTCCCTGTCGCCCTCGTAATGGATGGGACGGGTGGGGTCGAGTTCGCGGATGCGGTCGTACATCTTTTCGTGGTTGTCGCCGATATAGCTTTCGTTTCCAAGCGACCACCAGATGACGGAGGCGTGATTTCTGTCGCGCATCACCATGCGCTCGGCGCGATCGATATACGCCTTCGTCCATTCGGGAGAATTGGAGAAATCAAATACATTGCTTTCGTCGCCGTTGACCCATTTTCCGTGCTGTGCACCGTGGCATTCGAGATCGGTTTCGTCGATGACATAAAGGCCGTATTCATCGCACAGATCCAAAAGTCGCGGATCATTGGGGTAGTGGCTCGTGCGCACACAGTTCACGTTCATCTGCTTCATGAGAGTAACGTCTCTTAAAAGGGTTTCCATGGGCGTTACGTGACCAAGCTGAGAATGCGTATCGTGGCGGTTCACGCCCTTAAGCTTAATGGATACGCCGTTTACAAACAGCTGCTGATCGCGGATTTCAACCGTTTTAAAGCCCACGCGCACGCGCTGAACCTCCAAAATGCGGTTATTCTTAATCAGAAGCACGTTTACATAATACAGATTCGGCTCTTCCGCGTTCCATTTATTGACGTCTTTAACGGTGAAATTCGCCTTCACGCTTTCGCACGCCGCCTGCTTTTTGCTTTCGATGAGCGTTTTTCCGTCGTAAAGTTTGATTTCGATCTCTGCGCCCTCAAATCCGAGCACATCGCACTCAACCTGAAGGCTGCCGTCCTTATACGCATTTTTAAGCGTCGCAATACACCTTACGTCGCGCACATGCGAAGTGGGAACAGTAAGAAGATATACGTCCCTGAAAATGCCGCTCAATCGCCAGAAATCCTGATCCTCCAGATATGTGCCGTCCGACCACTTGAACACCTTAACAGCGATCAGGTTGTCGCCCGGCTGAACAAAATCGGTGATATCAAATTCGCTGGGCATGTGGGAAACCTTTGAAAAGCCCACTTCCTCGCCGTTCACATACACATAAAAACAGCTGTTCACACCGTCGAAATTCAGATATACCCGCTTATCTCCGATATCCTCGCCCAGACGGATCCAGCGGCGATACAGGCCCACGGGATTGTCGTCCGGAACGAACGGGGGATCCAGCGGAATCGGATAGGCGACGTTTGTGTACTGGGGAATGCCGTAGCCGGACATCTGCCAGTTACCGGGCACGTCCAGCGCATCCCAGTCGCTCACATCGTAATCAAGCGCAAAAAAGTCTTCCGGGCAAACGCCGTCTTCCGCATAATAAAAATCCCAGCTTCCGTTTAAGCACGTATAAAACGGGCTGAGCGCACGCTGCATTTTCTCAGCCTGCTTTTCATTCAGATAGGGAAAAAGCGTAGCGCGGTTTTTTTCTCTGCCGATTTGAATTACGTCAGGGTTCTGCCAATCGGGAAGATTGCTCATAAGCTTATTCCTCCATTATTTGTTAAATTGGGTTAACAGTATTATACCCGATAAACACAAAAATAACAAGCCCAAACACCGCATGCAAAGTTTGCGGAAAATATGATAAAATGTGGGCTTTGTCAAAATGTGCTTTACTATGCCCATTCATTTGCATTATAATAGAAGCAAAGAACATACACGAGGTGAAAATGATGACAAAATGCCCGCTTATTCTGATTTGCGACGACGATCCCGTGGTTCATGAGTCGCTTGGCATTTACTTAGACAACGACAACTATCAGCACATTTCTGCCTTCAGCGGAACGGAAGCGCTTCAAATGGCCCAGAGCGAAAACCCGAACCTGATCGTACTGGATCTGATGATGCCCGGCATGAACGGCATCGACGTTTGCCGCACCATCCGCCAGACGAGCCGCGTTCCGATTGTGATGCTGACGGCCAAGGGCGAGGAAATCGACCGCATTTTAGGCCTTGAGCTCGGTGCGGACGATTATATCGTAAAGCCCTTTTCGCCCCGCGAAGTGCTCGCGCGCATCAAGGCGGTTTTGAGGCGATTTGAAGAAGCGCCGCAGGAGACGGACAAAAACATCGTTCGTCTTCCGCAACTGGAGGTCAACCTTGACAACTATCAGGTGCGCATCAAAGGCCAGATCGTTCCCTGCACGCCCAAGGAGGTCGAGATTCTTCACATGCTCACTTCCTCCCCCGGCCAGGTCTTCTCGCGCGAGCAGATTCTGTCCCGCGTCTGGGGCTATGATTATTTCGGAGACACCCGAACCGTGGACGCGCACATCAAGCGCATTCGCCAAAAGCTTCCAACAGACGACGTGAACTGGGAGCTTAAGACGGTGTACGGCGTGGGCTATCGGTTTGAGGTTACGGGCGCATGAGACGCCATTCGCTGCTTTCAAGGGTATATATAAGCGTATTTATCTCGTTTGTTTTGATGGTGCTCCTGATCTGGATGCTGTTTGTGCAGTTGTCCGGAAACGTGTTTTTGAATATGCGCACCGCCGAGCTTAAGCCCCGCGCACAGTCGCTGGCCGACATCGTGACGGATTATCTGGAAGGCCGCGTGACAGAGGATCTGATTTTGTCTCTGGTAGACACCAACGAGAACGAATCCAGCGTCATAAACGCCTATCTGGTCATCACCGACGACGCAGGCAACATCCGCCTGTCCAGCGACGAAACCGCTTCAAACGTACTTTTGGGCGTCAAAGAGTATGTTTCTGCACTTTCAAGGGTGGATTCCGTTGTATACGTGCAGTCGGCAGGCCTGATCGGCGAAATTGTAGTGGTTGGCGTACCCGTAAAAAATGATGCCGGCGAAATGCTGGGCTCCCTTTTTCTGTATGTGCCTCAGTACGAGGCGTTTGCCGCGCGGGGCGCATTGGCGGGGTCGCTGGTCATCGCCATGCTGATCATCACGCCCATCGTGTTCTTGCTTTTAAGCGCTCTTTTGTACCGCATCATCCGTCCCATCCGGCGCATGAACGAAGTTGCGCTTCAGATGGCGGACGGCCGGTTTGATCTTCAGGTCAACGAAGAAACCTTCGGCGAAATCGGACAGCTGGCGCAGTCGTTCAACAGGCTGTCCAAAACGCTTAAAAAGACGTTCAGCGCGCTAACCTTCGAGAGAAACCGGCTGGTTCAGATCTTAAACGGCATGACCGAGGGCATCGCCGCCATTGACAAGGAAGGCAATATCACCCACATTAATCCCGCGCTTGAAAAACTGTTTAAGAAAAATGCATCCTCCAATGACCCGCGTATGCGCGTGATCGGCCATAAGGAAGTGTGGGAAGCGTTCGAAAAAACCATGCAGACGGGCGAAATATCGACCTTCGAGCTGACCGAATACACGTCGGTTATCCACGTATCCATCGCGCCCGTTCGAAGCGACAAAGGCGAAATCGAAGGCGCAGTCGGCGTTTTCATGGACGTTTCAAAGGAAGCGATGCTCGAAAAAACCCGTCGCGAATACGTCGCCAACGTATCGCACGAAATGCGCTCACCCTTAACGGCGGTGCGCGGCCTGATCGAGCCGTTAAGAGACGGCATGGTGACCAACGAGGATACGAAAAAGCGCTATTACGACATTATCCTGCGCGAGGTTCTGCGCCTTTCAAGGCTGATCAGCGACCTTATGGAGCTTTCGCGCCTGCAAAGCGGCAATCTCGCCCTCGAGCCCGAAAAATTTGAAATCGGCGAGATGATCGAGGATGTAATCGAAAAATACATCCCCATCTGTCAGGAAAAATCGATCGGCCTCGTTTCCGAATCGGAATTTTCAATGTGTCCTCCGCTGTACGCCAATCCCGACCGAATTGAACAGCTTTTAGGCATTCTGATCGACAACGCGGTCAAATACACGCCCGCCGGCGGCCGGATCATCCTGTCCGGCGAATGGACAGGCGAGCGGGCGACATTCAGCGTGTCCGACACGGGATCGGGCATTTCCAAAGAGCATCTTCCCCATCTTTTTGAGCGCTTCTACAAGGTGGACAAGGCGCACTCCGGCATGGGCTCAGGCCTGGGCCTGTCCATCGCCAAGGAAATGATGGACGTGATGGGCGAAAGCATCTCTGTGGAAAGCGAAGAAGGAAAAGGAACCACCTTTACCTTCACCTGCCGATTCTTTGAGGAGTCCAACGCAATCATTGAATAATATCTCTGTATACGCATGGCGGGAGAAAAACTCCCGCCATGTTTTATGTTGAATCTCATTTCCCAAAAACAAAAAACCCTCAAGCCGTTGCTTGAGAGCTCAGCACCTCCATGGGGACTCGAACCCCAGTTTTCGCCGTGAGAGGGCGACGTCTTGACCGCTTGACCATGGAGGCAAAGTGGCTGGCGAACTAGGATTCGAACCTAGAATGAACGAGTCAGAGTCGTTAGTGTTACCGTTACACCATTCGCCAACGTGTCAACCGAGCACAACGTGCCCGACCGACAAGAGATATTATAGCGCAATGTACCTGTTATGTCAAGAGATTTTCAAAAGTTAACAAAAATATTTTTACCATCGGGCGAAAAAAGTCGCAATCAGGGATCAATCGCATTTTTTCGTCCTAATTCTCTTCTCTGCCCTCTTCAAGCTCGGAAAGCTTTCGGTTCATGGCCCTTGTTCTCACGCCTACGCTGTCCAGATCGCCTGCGGCCTGCTCAAGGCGCGCGCGGGCTTTATTAAGCGTTTCGCCGAACAGGGCAAATTCCCGCTTGACGCCCGAGAGCATTTTGAGAATTTCGCTCGACCTTTTTTCCATCTGAACGGTCTGAAAGCCCATCTGAAGGCAGTTAAGAAGCGCCTGAAGAGTAGAGGGGCCAACCGGCAGCACATGAAATTCCCGCTGCATCCGGTCAATGAGCCCGCGCCTGATCAGAACCTCGCCATACAGACTTTCCGCCGGCAGAAACATCACTGCAAAATCGGTGGTATAGGGGACGCAGATATATTTTTGAGAAATTTTTCTCGCCTGCTCGATAATCGCTGTTTCAAACGCGCGGGCGCATTTTTCAATCGCCTTTTTGTCGCCCGTTTCGTTTGCGGAAAGAAGTCTTTCGTAGTCCTCCACGGGAAACTTGCTGTCAACCGGCAAAAGCACCTCTCCCGCATTTTTGCCCGGCAATCGAACGGCAAATTCCACGCGTTCATTGGAACCCGGCTGAACGCACACGTTTTCCTCGTACTGGTTTTTGGTGAGCGTGTCTTCAAAAAGCGTCCTTAGCCTCACTTCACCCCACACGCCCCTGGTTTTAACGCCCGTCAGCACCCTTTTAAGGTCGCCAACGCCCTCGGCGATCAATTTCATCTCGCCGATTCCGCGATACACGTTTTCCAGTTGACCGCTGACCAATCGGAACGATTCCCCAAGGCGCGTATCCAGCGTCTTCTGAAGGCTCATGTCAAGGGAGGCGCGCATGTCGTCCAATTTCCTGTCGCTCATTTCGCGCATGCTTTCTATGCTTTCGCTTAAATCCCTTCTCATGCGCTCCTGACGGATTTCCATGTTCTGAGAAACGTTTGTGAGGTTTTCAGCCGCCATGCCCATGGATTCGGATATGGTTCTGACGGAAGCGCGGATTCTGCCGTTTGCGTTCATCACGCGATCATCCAGCCTGCGCAGCATCTGGGCGGTTTTTCGGATCTGACGCTGATTGAGCATGTAAACCGCGATAAAAATCGCAATAAAGGCGATGAAAATGGCGACAAGCGCCGTCACGCCCGGATTCTGATTGATAAAACCGATCATTTTTCCTCCCGTAAAAAGCTTTCGCCCACGCGGATGCCGTCAACTGCTGCGGACAGTATGCCGCCCGCATAGCCCGCGCCTTCGCCCGCCGGATACAGCCCCGAAACCAGCGACTGCATGCTTTCTGCGCTTCTTAAAACGCGAACGGGCGAGGACGAGCGGGTTTCAACGCCGGTTAAAACCGCGTCCGGATGCGCAAAGCCCTTGATTTTTCTGTCAAAAGCGATAATCGCTTCCTTAAGGCCGCTTGACGCAAACTCAGGAAGGCATTTTTCAAGATTGGTCCACGTAACGCCCGGGCGATAGGTGGGATGAACGCTTTTCGCATCCTTGGATGCTTTACCATTTAAAAAGTCGCCAACCAGCTGCGCGGGTGCAAAGTAATTGCTGCCGCCGAGCTGAAACGCCTTTTCCTCCCACTCTCTTTGGAATTTGACGCCCGCAAGCACGCCGTCCTCCTGAGGAAAATCGTCGACTCTTACGTCGACGAGAAGCGCGCTGTTGCAGTTTTCACCGTCGCGCGCATAGGGGCTCATGCCGTTTGAGACCACGCCGCCTTCTTCGCTGGAGGAGGCGACGACGTAGCCGCCCGGGCACATGCAAAACGTATACGCGCCGCGTCCGGAGGACAGATGCGCATTGAGTTTATAATCCGCTGCGCCAAGCGCGGGATGAACGCTTGCGCTTCCGTACTGCGCGAAATTGAGCCACTTCTGGCTGTGCTCGATGCGCGCGCCGATGGAAAACGGCTTTCTTTCCATGGGAACGCCCGCAGATTCGAGCATTTCAAACGTATCCCTCGCGCTGTGTCCGACAGCCAGAATCACGCCGCAGGTGGGGATGGTTTCGGTTTTGCCGGAGGTATTTTGAGTTTCAACGGCGGCTACACGGCCATCTGATACGAAGATTTTTGTAAGCTTGGTTTCAAATCTTACATCGCCGCCGAGCCTTTCGATTTCAAGGCGGATATTTTTAACCACACCCGGAAGCCTGTCCGTTCCGATGTGCGGCTTGGCTTCGTATAAAATTTCCTCCGGCGCACCGGCTTTATAAAGTTCGTTTAAAACGTATCTGCAGCGAACATCCTTGATGCCGGTATTGAGCTTTCCGTCTGAAAACGCGCCCGCGCCGCCCTCGCCGAACTGGATATTGCTGACAGGCGAAAACGCGCCGCCTGCAAAGAAGGCATCCACCGTCTTTTTGCGCGCGTCCACATCCTGACCACGCTCCAGCACGATGGGCTTTAAGCCCCTTTTCGCAAGCGTCAGCGCGGCGAACAGCCCGCACGGGCCAAGGCCTACGACCACGGGGCGGTTTTCGGGCAGGGTTTTGTCTTCCTCTACATGCCAGAGAACCTCTTTATCCGACACAGCGGCGTTTTTCGGAAGCTTTTTCGGCATCCTTTTTACGTCCGCTTCGATTGTGCACACAAAATGGACGTCGCCCTTATCGCGCGCGTCCACGCTTTTCTTTAAAAGTTTTACGGATGTTATTTCATTTTCCTTAACGCCCAGAAGACGCGCCGCAACGGGGACAAGCGGGCGAAGCGATTCGTCCAGGGTGATTTTCACATTGGTAATTCTGATCATAGGCTGATTGCAGCCATCCTTCCTGCAAGTGTTCCGCTGGCCCAAGCCCAGGTGAGGTTGTAGCCTCCGCAGGGGCCGGTCACATCCAAAAGTTCGCCTGCAGCGTACAGGCCGGGGAGAATACGCGACTCCATGGTTTTGTCGTCAAAATCCTTCGTGTCCGCGCCGCCCAGCATAACCTGGCACACGTCAAAGCCGCCGATGCCCGTGACGGGGCAGATCCATTCGGTGAGCTCCTTGGCGGTTTTCTGAATTTCATCTGACGTTAAGGTGGACGCGCACCTTGAAAGCGGTGTAACGCCTGCGCGTTTAAAGGCCGCCTGCGCAATTCTTTTTGCGACCACGCCCGTCAAAAATTCATCAAGCGTTCTGTCGGGAAACAGATTTTTTCTTTTTTCGAGAAATCTTTCCGCTTCCGCCTTGTTCATCGGAAGGGGCGACATTTTAAGGAAAAGCGGCTTGCCCTTTGAAAGCGGGTTTGCCGCATAAAGCGACAGCTGCATAGCCGCAATGCCCGAAACGCCGTTTTCGGAAAACAGAATTTCGCCCGTTTCCTTGGCGATTTCCTTTTCACCCTCAAAAAGCGCGATCTCGCCCTGATATTTCATGCCCTTAAGGCCGCCGACATCATTTGGGTTTGTTTTAAGATAGGAAAGCGCGGGCAGACACTTTTGAAACGAATGGCCCAGCGGCTTTAAAAGCGTCTGAAAAGCGTTGTTTCCGCCAAGCTTCGGCTGCGCCATGGAGCCGGTTGCGAGGATGACGCGCTTTGCAAAAACAACATCGCCGTTAACGGAGGTGATTTTGAATTTCCCTTTTTTGCCTTCGATTTTGGAAACCTGAAAATCAGTGGTTTCCGTAACGCCCGCTTCCTGACAGGTGAAGCGCAGACAATCCAGAACCGCGCCCGCCTGATTGCTTAAAGGGTAGGCAAGGCCGTTTTCGTTTACTTTGATTTCAAGACCGACGGAGGCAAAAAATGCGTCCTTGTCAAAGGTTGTAAGGGCATGCCTTGCAAACGCCTTCGCGCCGAAAAACTTGTCGCAGGAGGCGTTTTCGTTGTATAAATTGCATCTGCCGTTGCCTGTGGCCAGCAGCTTTTTTCCCGTGCGCGGATATTTCTCGAGGATTTCCACGCGCACATTTCCGTTCATTTTCGCCGAAACAGCGGCGGCAAGCCCGCTGGCTCCGCCGCCGATGATGGCAATATCCGTATGCTTTTCCATATTACAGAACGATTCCAAGGTCGCTGATCAGTTTTTTCCCGCCCAGAAGGGTCAGGGAATGCAGCGCGCGGGAGCAGGCGGTATACAGCCTTCTGCGTTCGCCGTCCGACAAACGCGCGTCCTCCCACACGACGACCACGGCGTCGAATTCAAGTCCTTTCATCAAGTGATAGCCGCCGACGGAAATATCACCGGGATCGGTCAAAATATCCTCGTCGCTTCCGTCCAGAAGGTGCGCCTTCGGGATAAAGTCGGAAATGCGCTTGGCCTCGTGAACGGTTCTTGTGATGACGGCAATGGATTTATAGCCTGCGTCCACAAGTTCCTTTACCGCATCCACGATTTTCTGATCGGTTGCAACGTCCACCTTCGGCATATCGCCCTCGCGTCCAAACGGCACAACCTGCTCGGAATCCGGCAAAATCGCGTTGCACAGGCGCGTGATGGGCAGCGTTGAGCGGTAGCATCGGGTAAGCGTAACCAGCGGCGCATCCGGCGTCTGGAAGCAGTCGTTCCATCTTTTGGGATCGCAGGGCGGAAGCGCGGGGCAGGTGCGCTGCTTGGGATCGCCCAAGAGCGTGACCTGCGTCTGGGGATAATAGAGATTGAGCATCGAGAGCGCAACGTCCGCATAGTCCTGCGCTTCGTCCACGATCAGATGGCGCATGTTTTTATCGGGCGACGCAAAGCCGAGCGCGAGCATGACGTATGCAATGGCCGGCGCGTCCTCCCACCAGACGTATTTCGCGTCCGCGTTTTCCTGCGCGGCCCTTTCCAGAATTTCCGGCGCGTTTTTCAGCGCGCGCACATAGAGCTTGGGCCCGTCCTGGTTTAAAAGCTGCTTGATTTTCTGCTTGACCGGCTGAAGCCTTTGGGAAACGGCAAAGCGCGTAGCCATTTCAAGGTCTTTTCCGCGATAGCTTTTGATGAGCTGAGATTCATACTGCTTATACAGCGACTTTTCCCACGCTTCAAGGCGGTTATTGAGTACCGTCTGGATGCGGATGAGCCTGAGCGCGGGACTTAAGAGGTTATAGTCCACGCGATACAAGCGCGTAAGCTCGCTTTTTGAAATCAAAACGTTTTTTCCAAGCGCGATATCTTCAAATTCCGGGCCGGTGCGCATAAATTCCTGAACGAAAGCGCGCATCATTTCCAAAAATTCCCTGCCGCTTTTATAGCGCACGCTGTCGCGCCTTAAGGTGTTGGTTTCGTCAAGCAGGGCTTCGGTCTGCATAAGCGGCATTTCTACCCTTGCGTTTATGAGGTCGGAGCAGATTTTGTGGAGCGTAATGGTGGCCGTGTTTTCTTCGCCAAGCTCCGGAAGCACGGTTGAAATGTATTCGGAGAAGGAATTGCTGGGGGAAAGAACGGCGATGCGCTTTGCGTCCAGATGATCGCGCTGACGATACATGAGAAACGCGGCTCTGTGCATGGCAACGCTGGTTTTTCCGCTGCCCGCGCCGCCGACAACGGACAAAAGCTTTACGTTTTCATAGCGGATGGCGCGGTTCTGCTCCGTCTGGATGGTGGAAACGATGTTTCGGATGTGGCGGCTGGTTGCGCCGGAAAGAATGTCCAACAGCAATCCGTCGTCAATGCCGATATCCGTGTCCACAAAATAGACGAGCTTGCCGTTTTCCATTTTATACTGGCGCTTTAAGTGCATCTCGCCCTTGATTTCGCCCATCGGACTCATGTAGGAAACCTTACCCGGCATGGCGTCGTAATACAGGCTTGAAATCGGAGCACGCCAGTCGTGCACAAGGAGCGTTCCGTCGTGATCCTTTAAGGAATACAGGCCGATGACGATTTTTTCCCTTTCGCCGCCGTTTTCGGTAAAATCGATGCGGGCGAAAAACGGGGAAAGCAGCATTTTTTCATATCTTTGCGCCTGATTGTCCGTGAGCGCCTTTCGGGCGAGGAAGCGGTCGACCTCGGTAGCGAGCTGTTCCATATCCTGAACCGAGAGCGCGGTGGGCTTGAGTCTCAGCTCTTCCCAAGCGTCGGCCAGCAGCGCGCGGATGGAGGAAATATGGCCTCTGGAATAATCCTTGGACCTTTCAATCACCGCTAAAAGCAGCTGTTGAACATATGCAGTATACTCCTGTTCTCTTGAAAGCTCCAGCGCTTTGTCCATTCCGATCCCTCCCTTGGCGTAAATCACCTTTGATTCGATTATTATAGCATAGTCTTTGCCAATTGTAAAGTTATAATGTATTTGAAATCAATTTTAGATGAATTTGCATTCCGTCAAGGTTTATTTATCTCAAGCGTGCATATACTAAAGGATACCGGCGCAGCCGGAATTTATCCATGGAGGCCGCTTTTCGGACTATGAAAAAGAACATTTTACTCATTGCCCTTGTCATCTGCATGCTTCTTATGACCGCTTGCGCAAATAAAGAGGACGTTTCGCCCTCGCCCACGGTGCCTGCTGCAACGATCCCCGCAGAGAACGACGCCAACAACCCCATTACGACAAATGTACCCGAACCGACCGTGCCTGCGGCGACTGCAACGCCCGCAAGCACAGAAAGCGTGCAGTAAAGAGCGCATTTCGCTTGATATCGATAAGACGGGGCTTTATGCATTTGTTTGCATAAAGCCCGTTTTTACGCCTGTTCGCTTTTTTCTCTTTCCGCTAAAAGATTTCCCGCCGCGCGCATACCGCGAAGAGCAGCTTCCTTTGCGCTTTCGTTCATCGCCGCGCCCAGCGTGAGCCCCGCGCACATGGCGTCGCCCGCGCCGTTGGCCTGACAGGTATACACCTTTTCGGGCATTATTCCGCCAATTTCGTTTTCGTCCGCGTAGATGCAGCCGGCGTCGCCCATTGAAACCACCACGCGCTTTACGCCCATTTCAGCAAGCATGCTCGCCGCAAGCCGCGGATTGTCAGCGCCGGTCAGATACATCGCTTCCAGCGCGTTGGGCTTGAATGCGGCCAAACGGCTCAGATGCGGCTTTAAGCGGTCAATCTTTGCACAGCTGACCGGGTCGGCAGTAATCGGCTTATGGACATTTTCAAAAATATAGGAAAGGCTTTCGGGCGAAAGGTTTGCATCCACCACTACTACATCCGCCTTTTGGATTTCGCAAAGCACGCTTTTTAGATATTCGGGCGTAATCTCGGATATCAGGCTCATGTCGTTGATGGCCAGCGCCATATCGCCGCCCGGCTCGTGGATGGACAAATAAACAGAGGCGTTCGACGCGCTTTCTTTTGCAAAGGAAAGATCGATATTTTTGATTCTCGCGTCGTTTTTCAGCATATGCCCTGCAAAATCATCGCTTACGCAGGTAAAAAGAGACGTATCGGCGCCCAGACGCGCCAATTGCTCTGCAATGTTTCTTCCGACGCCGCCGGCAGAGAAGCGGATTTTTCCGATGTTGCTGTCGCGCATCAAAAGCGCGCTTTCGGAAATGCCCACAACGTCAAAATTCATGCCGCCAATGACAGCCGCCTTCAAATTCATTCGTTCTCCGCCTCCCATTCGTAAATGGCTTTGAGAATCTGATTTCCATATCTCTGCTTTTTGGCTTCGCCGATGCCGTTTACGTTCAAAAGTTCCACAAGCGTGTGCGGGCGTTTTGCGCAAAGGTCCTTTAAGCTTGCATCCGTCAAAATCATAAACGGATAAACCTTCTCCGTCTGCGCCAGCATCATGCGCACAGCGCGAAGATATTCAAAAAGGCTCCTGTCGGGCGAGGACAAAGCGGCTGTTGTCTTCGGCTTTGTCTTATTCGCTTTCTGCGCCTTCGTCAGTGGCATATGTTTAAGGGTCATATTCATTTCGCCGGACAGAAGCATCGGCGCGTTTTTCCCAAGCATCACAACCGGGTATTTTCCGTCTGTGCGCATAAGAAACGCTTTTTCAATCAAAGCATCCAGAATTTCACTGACAGATGCATGATCATACATGGAAAGCGTGCCGTAGGAAGCAAAGCGCGAAAGGCCAAACTGCATCACCTTTTCGCTTTTGCTGCCTCTCAGCGCATCCACGATCACGCCCGCGCCATATCGCCCGCCGCTGTCTTTTACGAGCCTTACAATCGGAAACGCAATTTCGGTAATATCAACCCGCGCTCCGCCCATTTCGCAGCCCGAGCACATGCCGCATTTTTCGTCCGCTTCCTCGCCGAAATAGTTGAGAATGTGCTTTCGCAAGCATCCGTCGGTCAAGCAATAGCCCTTCATGGCGGATAAGCGGTCTCGGGCGGTGGCCTTCAGTTTTTCAATCTGGCTTTCGGACAGATTTCCCTCTTCACCCAGATGGTCGATGAAGAAATTCTGCGTTACCACATCCTGACGCCCGAAAAGCATCACGCATTCGGCTCTTTCGCCGTCGCGGCCCGCGCGCCCCGCCTCTTGATAATAGCTTTCGATGTCCTTTGGCATGTTGTAGTGAATGACAAAGCGAACGTCGCTTTTGTCGATGCCCATGCCAAAGGCGTTGGTAGCGACGATAATGGGCGTTTCGTCCATGGAAAAGGCTTCCTGGTTGTTTCTGCGTTCCTCGTCCGACAGCCCTGCGTGATACATCGTGACGGGATAGCCCCTCTTTTTAAGCTTACCATGAACCTCTTCCACCGTCTTTCGCGTGGCGCAGTAAATGATGCCGCTCATGCCGGAAAATTTCTGCATAAGGTCAATGAGCGCCATAAACTTATCATCCGGGCGCAGAACGCGAAAATACAGATTCGGCCGGTTAAAGCCCGTCACGCGCTCAAAGGGCCTTTGTAATTTCAGTATTTTCTTTATGTCGCTTCGAACCTTATCCGTCGCGGTCGCGGTGAACGCGCAGACCCGGGGACGAATCGGAAGCTGAGAAATGAATTGGGGAATATCGAGGTAGTTGGGTCTGAAATCCTGCCCCCACTGGGAGATGCAGTGCACTTCATCCACGGCGACGAGCGATATTTTGATGGTCGAGGCCAGACGAAGAAAGCGCTCCGTCAGGAGCCGTTCCGGGGCGACATAGATGATTTTGTATTTCCCTGAAAAGGCATTTTCATAGGCCTTTCGCGCCTGACTTTCGGAAAGCGAGCTGTTCAGATATGCCGCTGCTACGCCTGCCTGCGTCAGCGCATTCACCTGATCCTTCATAAGGGAAATGAGCGGCGAGACCACTAAGGCGCATCCGTCAAGTGCAAGAGAGGGCACCTGATAGCAGATGGATTTGCCCGCGCCCGTGGGCATCACGCCCAGAACGTCCCTTCCTTCGATGATCTTTCGGATCACTTCCTCCTGTCCCTCGCGGAAGCCGGAATAGCCGAAAACGGATTTCAATACCTCGTGAATGTCCCTTGCTTCGGAAACAGGCATATCCTCCATAAAAGGCGCGTCAAAATACGCATCCGCCTCCATCGGCGGCGCGTCGTAATCATCCGGCGGAGAAATCAAATCCTCCTCTTCCTCCACATAGGAAAAGCGCGGAAACGTTTTTCCGTCCCGCGTGACCATTTCCGTCCACATAGACAAGGGACGCACCCAGATTCCGTCGCCATTGGGCGTTTCCCCGCCCTCGTAAAGTGCGCGGTAAACCACCATCGGCTCATCCGTTTCCGAATGCCGCGCGATGTACAAAAGTTCATATTCCCCGCCCTTGAAATGGCGGTATTTTCCTTTTTTCGGATATGTCATTGGTATCTCCAAAGTAGCAATAATAGTGTGTGAACAACATTTCTCACAATAGAAGCGCTGCTATTCGATCGCATTCTCAATGCTCAAAAGCATATCCGCCATCGCTCTATCCATATACATTGCCGTCAGCACAACCGTTTCGCTGTCAGCATGCTGAATGCTTACAGCCGGAACAACGGATTCGCCCGTATCAAAAATGATGAATCCGTTTGCGCCCGTCTGCGCGGAAGAGTAACTGTCCGTAAGCGTCAGCGCTTCATTGACAAACGCAATCGCCTGCTCGTCAAAAATCGAATCAAGCTTCTCGGAAGCTTCCGCAATAAAAGCATTTATGGTGTTTTGGGTGTCCTCCGGGAGTCTTTCAAAAAGTCCTTCGGTATATTTGCCCGCGCCCTCCAGCATACTTGCGAAAACCGAAAACAGCTGCCCGGAGAACGCCTCTCCCAATTCCTTAAGCTCATCAAGGTCTTCTTCCGTGATATTTTCCATCACGCTGTTGGAAAACAAGCCAAATTCATCGGAAATAACCCCCAGCACATCCTCCGCCTTGTCATAAAACGCGTTTGCCGCAGCCATGGCGCTTTCAAGCGTTTCATCGTCGACATACGAAAGAATACGGGTAGATACCGCGCTGACGTTGGCAAGCGCATCAGCCAGCGCTTCCTCTGCATTTGCCTTGAGCGTACGCATCATTTCATCCATGTCAATGAAGATCACGCTCTCAGGCTTATTCTCCGGAAGAAGCGACGCTATCGCCTGAACGCGGACAAACACATCCTCGCGAACCCCTGCCGTATTCTCCTTCGCCGCCTCGCGCGTTTTTTCCATGAGCTTTTCGCAAAGCGCCCAGCTCATTTTCTCGTAGGCAATATCCGTTTCTTCGGAAAAGGCCGGCAAGACCGTAAGCAGAAAAACAATCATCAAAAATGAAAGAAGCTTTTTCATGTTTCTTCCTTTCTCCGTCAGGATTATTGAAGCTCGTCAACCAGCGCACCGACATCGGTAAATGCGGAAACCATTTCACGTTTAATAAAAGTTGCGGAGAAATTCGCGATCCTTTCGCCTGCTTCGGAAACAACAACAATCGGAAGATTGTCCCCGCCCAAATCAAATATGACAAAAACGGGCGAAAATTCTATATCGGGAATGATCGTACTTTCGCTCGTCCTGATGACAGACGTAAAGGAAATCCATTCCACACTGACTTTCGAATTGACGCTTGACAAAAGCGCATTGGGGATACTTCGAAGGTTCTGCTCAAGAACCTCGCCCCTTATACCGCTTAACCACATCACTGGCTTCAGCACTTTTTCCGCCAAATCCAATCTGACTATCTGATAGGTTTGCGGCATCGTTTCAGGAATCAGGTCTTCGAGTTCCGTACAAATAGACTCGATATGCGGCGACATATACATTTTAATATAGGCATCGCTCGATATCATCTCATCTAAAACCTGCACTTGCTTCCATGCGTTTTCAAGGTACCAGTTTTCCGCATCCTCCTCTGAAATCGCTGTAAGCGCAAAGAGCATGATGGAAAGGATAACTGCGATCAGCTTTTTCATGGGATTCGATCCTCCTAACAAACGATAATGGAAAAGCAAGCGTTTGCACAATCCCTCAGTCAGCTTCCTTTACACAAGGGAGCTGGCAAAAATCCTTGGATTTTTGATTTAGGGATTGCCTTACGCATCTGTCAATATACTCGAAAACGCTTCGTTTTCCCCTCTATTTCGCCTTCACAATCTCCAAAAGCACGTCTACCATCTTCTCCATATCCTCGATGCAGGCGCATTCTCTCTGGCCGTGACCGTTCATTCCGCCGGTGGAAAGGTTCGGACAGGGTAGGCCGCGCCAGGAGAGGCGTGTGCCGTCCGTGCCGCCGCGGATCGGCTCGACGAAGGGCTTTACGCCGCAGGCAGTGAAGGCGGCTAACGCGCGATCGACGATATACATTTTGTCTTTGAGCGCGTCTTTCATGTTGTAATAGCTGTCCTTGATTTCGCATACCGCCGTGCCTTCGCCGTATTTCATATTGATGTAGTCGATGACGGAGGCGAAGAAGGCCTTGCGCTTTTCGAAAAGATCGCGGTCATGGTCGCGGATGATGAAGCCGCACATGGCTTCCGATTCATCGCCCTTCATGCCGACCAGGTGATAAAAGCCCTCGTAGTTCTCAGTATGGGCGGGGGTTTCGGCGGCGGGCATCATGGTGATGAATTCGGCTGCGATGAGGGCTGCGTTTTTCATTTTATTCTTTGCAGAACCGGGATGGATGTTTACGCCCTTGAAAACAGCCTTTGCGCTTGCGGCGTTGAAGTTTTCATACTCAATGCCGCCGATTTCGCCGCCGTCGACCGTGTAGGCAAAGTCTGCGCCGAAAGCGGCAATATCCAATTGCTCCGCGCCGCCGCCGATTTCTTCATCGGGCGTAAAGGCGATTTTGACTTTTCCGTGCTTGATGGTGGAATCGTTTATGAGTCTTTCTGCTAAGGCCATAATTTCGGCGATGCCCGCCTTGTCGTCCGCGCCAAGGATGGTATTTCCGTCGGTCACGATCAGGCTTTTTCCCTTGCATGCGCCGACGGAGGTATACACGGCGGGATCGATGGTCAGGCCATTTTTGAGCGTAATCACGCCACCGTCGTAATTTTCAATGATTTCAGGATTCATGGGCGCGCAGGGTACGCCGCCGATGACGTCAAGGTGTGCGATAAGGCCGATGGACGGCTGGTTTTCACAATTGGCTTCGATCGTTCCGTAGACATAGCCGTATTTGTCCATAAAAGCGTCGGAAATGCCGATCTCCTTCATATCCTCTACAATGATCGCGCCCAGTTTTTTCTGATCCTCGGTAGACGGAATCGTTCCGGTGTTTTCATCGGAAGCAGAGGGCACCATAATGTATTTCAAAAACCATTCTTTTGCGCTTTTCATTATAAAATCCTCCCGGTTTCAACATAGTTTTCGTTCATTGGTCTGGGTCTTTCGTAGGGCGTTTCGATGGTTTCAAAGCCCTTCTTCTTGCTTGCGCGCTCAAAGGAGGTCATGATTTCAAGCACATGCCGCGTCTGCTGATAGCCGGCTCTGGGCGAAACGCCTTCGCGGATGGAGGCGCACATGTCCCAAAGGCCGAGGCCGCGGCTGTTGTCCCTGTAGCCGGAAACGAGCTCTGCCTCGGTTTCCCTGCCCTCTTTATCGACAAGCTTTACAGGGCCGTCAAAGAAATTCGGGTCGGGCACGATGAGCGTTCCTTCCGTTCCGAAAATCTCGATGCGGTCGGCCTTCAGATAATACGCGTCGTACGTCGCAAGCATCCGACCCACCGCGCCGTTTTCAAACATCATCACGCCGTCCAAATAGGTAGGCACTTCAACAGTAATGACCTTGCCCGCCTGCTCCTTGGCGGTAACGATGCGCGTTTCAAAGGAGGTTGCCGTCATGCCGGTCGTCTCCCTGACGCGGCCCAACAGGCTTACAAGCGCGGTTATGTAATACGGGCCCATGTCCAGCATCGGGCCGCCGCCGAATTTATAGAAAAATTCGCAGTCCGGGTGCCAGGATTCCATGCCGTGGGAAATCATATGCGCATTCACACCCAGAACGCGGCCGATCGCGCCCTCGTCGATCAGCTTTCTGCACGTCTGAAGGCCTGCGCCAAGGAATGTGTCCGGCGCGCCGCCGAGATATAATCCTTTCGCCTCAGCAATCGCCACGAGCTCCTTGCCAAGCTCAAAGGAGGCTGCAAGCGGCTTTTCGCTGTAGACATGCTTTCCGTGAAGAAGCGCCTGCTTCGAAACCTCATAATGCTCTGCCGGGCGCGTGAGGTTTAAAATGACTTCGACCGCGGGATCGTTGAATGCATCAAACATCGTGTCATAAATTTTGAGGTTTGGATATTCCTTCTGGGCATTTTCCGCCCTTTCGCGAACCAGATCGCAAACGCCCACAAGCTCGATATCCGTATAGCGGGTGTGCAGGTTTTTCAGGTATATTCCGCTGATATTGCCAACGCCGATCATGGCTACGCGTACTTTTTCCATATGTGTGCACTCCTTGAATGGATTTTTTGCTGATACAATTCTATCACAGATCGTCGGATTCGAAAAGAGGGTATAAAAATGTGTTTTGAACAAATGGTAAAATATACAGACAAAACCCCGCCCGGAAGCGCAGCTTTCGCGACTTCGGACGGGGTTTGAGGCTACTTGTGATACAGCTTTGTGGTCTCATAAACCGGCTCGCAGCTTACATTGATGCCCAGCCGCTTATAGGTGTTTTCATCGACGGAGGAGAGAATGACGGAAAAATGGGCGTCGCAGCCGCGAAGCTTTTCGAGTTGCTTTTGAGCGAGCGCTGCGTTTTCGTCAGTGACCGCGCTCACGCACAGGGCGATCAGCATCTCATCGGAGTGCAGGCGCGGGTTGTGATGGCCAAGGTTGCGGGTTTTTAAATCGCTGATGGGCTCGATGACGGCGGGGGAAATGAGATCGACTTCCTTGTCGATGCCGGCAAGCGCTTTTAAGGCATTGAGCATAAGGGCTGCGGACGCGCCCAGGAGGGACGAGGTTTTACCGGTCACAATTCTGCCGTCGGGCAGCGTCATGGCGGCGGCCGGCGCGCCAGTGGTCTTTTCGCGAAGGAGCGCGGCGCTGACGGCAGGGCAAACATCGGGGGTAATATCGGCTTTGTTCATAATGAGCTCAAGCCTTCGAACGGCTTCCTCGTTGGTGCCGCCCTTTTTGAGCGCCACCTGCGCGGCGTAGTAGCGGCGCAGGATCTCAACGCGCGAAGCCTGAGAGCAGATTGCGTCGTCCGTAATACAGAAGCCGATCATGTTTACGCCCATATCGGTGGGGGACTTATAGGGAGACGAGCCCGAAATGCGCTTCATGATCTCGCTCAGCACCGGGAAAATTTCAACGTCTCTGTTGTAATTGACAGCCTTCATATCGTAGGCCTCAAGGTGATAGGGGTCGATCATGTTTACATCGTCAAGGTCGGCGGTAGCCGCCTCGTAGGCTAAGTTGATCGGGTGCTTTAGGGGCAGATTCCAGATGGGAAAGGTCTCAAACTTGGCATAACCCGAAGAAACGCCCCTTTGGGAATCGTGATACAGCTGGCTTAAGCACGTGGCCATTTTACCGCTGCCTGCAGCGGGGGCGGTTACGACGACGAGGGGACGGGAGGTTTCGATATAATCGTTCCTTCCAAAACCCTCTTCGCACACGATATTTTTCACATCCGAGGGATAGCCCTTGATCGGGTAATGACGATAGGAGCGGATGCCGAGCGAGGTTAAGCGCTTTCTGAACTGATCAGCGCTGGGCTGACCGGCATACTGCGTAATGACGACGGAGCCAACATAAAGGCCCATTCCCCTGAAAATGTCCATAAGTCTTAAAACATCGTCGTCATAGGAGATACCGAGATCGCCGCGGATTTTGTTTTTCTCAATATCGTTGGCGTTGATGACGATGATGATTTCAACCTGACTTTCGAAGGACAGAAGCATTCGCATTTTGCTGTCGGGCTCAAAGCCGGGCAGAACGCGCGAGGCATGGTAATCGTCAAAGAGTTTTCCGCCGAATTCGAGATACAGCTTGCCGCCGAATGTTTCGATTCGCTTTTTGATGTGGTCGGACTGAAGGGAGATGTACTTTGCGTTGTCGAAACCGATTCGAGCCATTCCTCAAAACCCCTTTTATATAAGTTTATTTTTCAAAAAAGAGAATGCCGAGGGTGCCGGGGCCACAGTGGCTGGACACGGTGCAGCCTGCGGTGGAGAAAAGAACCTTGCTGAAGGGGCGCATTTCCAGAACGGTTTCCTTGACCTTCTGACGGATTTCATCGGATACGCCGGAATCGGTGATATAGATATAGTCAAGATCTGCGTCCACATTTTCATTCAAGCGGTCGCGCACATAATCGGTGAGAACCACGGACATCTTGCCGCGGTATTTTTTGCAAACATCCATCTTGCCGTCTTTGACTTCGATGCAGATGCGAAGGCGAAGAAGGCCGGCGGCAAATGCGGTAACGGCGGAGCAGCGGCCGCCCTTGGCGAGGTAATCCACGGTGTCCAGCACGAAGCTTACGTTCAGCTTTTCGCGCTTTTCCATAAGGATATCGTAGATTTCCTTAGCGGATTTTCCTTCTTTGGCAAGGTTTGCGGCGGTGATGCACAGAAGGCCGATACCGGTAGAAAGGTTGCGGCTGTCAACGGCGTACACGCCGCCCATTTCCTCGGCGGCCATGCGGCAGTTCTGGAAACACACGCTCATTTCGCTTGAAATGGTGAGGTGAACAATTTCATAGCCTTCTTCTTTAAAGGGCTTCCAGAAATCGAGATAGTCCTGCATGGAAACCGCAGCGGTTTTGGGAAGCTGACCGCATTCCTTGATTTTTTCAAACATTACGTCGCTGGTAATATCGATGCCGTCTCTATATTCGTTGTCCTGGATGCGAATGTAGAGGGGAATGATTTTGATGCCGTATTCCTCAATCTGCGCGTTGGTCATGTCGCAGGTGGAGTCGCAGGTGATGATGACTTTATTCATGATTCAAATCCTCCTTTATTCAAGGGTGCGGGCGGCGATGACTTCAATTTCAATCAGCGCGCTCTTGGGGAGCTTGGAAACCTCGTAGCATGCGCGGGCGGGAAAATCGGGGCCGAAATACTCGCCGTAGATCGTATTTACCGCGCCAAAGGCGGAAAGATCCGTCAGAAGCACGGTGGTCTTAAGCGCGTGGTTCATGGTAAGGCCCACTTCTTCAAGCACGGTTTTGATGTTTTCAAGGGCCTGTCTCGCCTGATTCTCGATGCCGCCTGAGACCAGCTCGTTGGTTTCAGGGTCAAGGGGAATCATGCCGGATACGAACACGAGATCATCCGTCATGGTAAGCGTTGAATAGGGGCCGACGGCCTTCGGGCCTTTAATGGTATTGAAGCATTTTTTCATGTGGGGATTTCCTCCTTATTGCTGGCCGGTTCCGATGGGATGCGTGCCTACCCAGTAGACGTCGCGTTCGCCCTCGTAATAGTCGTTTGAGATCTCTTCGCGCTTGACTTCAAGGCCGGTGTCCCAGTCGTAATAGATGCGCTCGAGCATACTGCGGCGGCCGAGCTTGCCTTCCTTTTTGAGCGTGTATTCGTCTACATAATAGGCGTATACACCGGTTTCGTCCGGAACGGTGACAATGGCGGTGTTTTTGATGTCGTTTTGAAGGATGGTGGAATACAGCTCAATTCTGTAGTCGGGTTTTCTTCCGTAGATATTCACAATCGCATAATCGCGGGTAACGTCTGTGTAGATATAGATGTTGTAGTCAGTGTTATTGACGAATACAAAGTCGTCCTGCGCGTCTTCACTGACGGCTGCGTCCATACTGGCTTTACAATAGGCGACGACCATGGTGTGGTTATGGCGCTCGATTACATCCATGCCGGCCTGAAGGACTGCCGCGTAGAGCGTGCTCGACGCCTGGCAGATACCGCCGCCCACGCCCTCCGTGATGGTTGCGCCGTAATAGACGGTGGCCTCCTTGTAGCCGCGAAGGGCGGTTCGCGCGCCGACCACTTCGTTGAAGGAAACGGCTTCGCCGACTTTGACCTCAAAGGCGTTGAAGTTGGCAAGCGCGGTTCGGATGTTGGAGCGGCGTGCAGAGGAGCTTCCTTCAAGCGAAGTCTGGTAAGAGACGATCAGCTGAAGGCCTTCTTCGGCGTCGCCGGAGGAGATGGCGGCGGGTTTGTCCTCTACAGGAAGCGGGATCGCCTGCGTGTGACCGCCCATCATGGCGTTATGAATGGTTTCGAAAAGCGCCTCTTCATTGAGCGCAAGCCCGTCCTTGGACTCGCTTAGGATGACGGGATTATAGGTGTCCAGCAGGATATCCGCGTTCTGCGGCGCGACATACACTTCCTGAGCAATGGAAGAAATAAAGCTTTTGAGCGCGCCTTCGTCGTATGTGAACTCCGTCCAGAATTCCTGAGGGGAGTATTTTAAGGACACCATCATGTTTTCGCGGTCGCTGACGCTGCCGGTATGACCGAGAAACCAGGCCTTTTCAAGGATTTCCTCGGTGTTGATGGAAGCGGAAAAATCCCTGGGTGAAAACGTCCATTGCCTGTCCCCATAGGTGAGGCGATACTGAGCGCTTAACAGGCCGTCCGCCCAATCGTTCAGTATCTTTTCGCCCTGCTCCTTCGTGTAGTGGGACATGTCCACGGAATTGATATACACGCCTGAAAGAAAATAATCATTTCCGATGGTGCGGGAGCGGCGGATGCCGACATAGCATGCGACGATGACCACCACTAAAAGGATGGCAAAGAAGGGATTAGAGAACAAATCCTTCAGCTTATTCTTTTTTTTCTTCGGCCTCCTGTATGTGCCGGTCGGCGCGGGGCGCCTTTGTTGTACGGGCGGTCGTTGCATGGTACTTTTGATCCTCCGTTTGTATATACATCGCGCAATTATATCTATACTATTTTATTATACACTATTTTTCTTACCAATGCAAATATTTTTGTCATGCGGAGGGTGTTGAAGATGGAAAGTGGGGAAGGGAATTTTTAAAGATGTAAAGATAGCGCGGGCGATTCGTGAATCGCCCCTACAGGTTGAGATGTAAATGTAATCACCGTGTATAGGCGTGCACCTAACGCCCGCGCTGTTTCATTGAAGCATGTGCCTTTAAGCGCTTCATGTAAAAAGGCTTATGCAAAACATGTGTTTTGCACAAGCCTTTTTATGATAAGGTGCGGAAATTATTTCTCTTCTTCCTCAACCTTGATTACCTGCTGACCATCGTAGTAGCCGCAGGATTTGCACGCGCGGTGCATCAGCTTCATCTTGCCGCACTTGGGGCACTTGCCGATGCCGGGCAGGCTGAGCTTCCAGTGCGCGGAACGACGGGAATTTCTTCTCGCCTTGGAAACTTTTCCTTTGGGTGTTGCCATGGTTACACCTCCTCATTGTTTTGATCGGATAATAAACTATTCAATGCCGAAAACGGATTAAGTTTCCCTTCCTCCTTCGGACATGTGCATAGCTCGTGATTGCGGTTTTTACCGCATTTGGGGCAAAGTCCCTTGCAATCTTCTTTGCAGAGGAAACGGATGGGCAGCTCCAGGATGACATTTTCCCGGATCACGGGCTCAAGATCGATCTCGTAGCCAGTGATGGGGTATGCGTCTTCGCCGTCGCCGCCAACGACAAACACCGCGTCCATCTCCGCCGTCACCTTTTTCTCAATCGGGATCAGGCAGTTGGCGCATTGGGTCTTTGCCAGAGCAGAGATTTTACCGTTCACGTTGATTTCTTCTCCCGCGCCGAAGAATACGCCGTCAAAGCAAACGCCCGCAAGCGTGATCTCGTCTCCCATGACCTCAATGGTCTCATCGGGAAGCACGACCTCGATGGGGTATGATTGTCCGGGGTTTTTGAGCGCACGAGAAATGTTCAGCATGAGTTTTAGAAAACCTCCCACTACAGCCTATATAGTATAGTCTCAACCGGGGTTTTTGTAAAGTTATTTTTTGTATACGGTTTATTTAGAAGCGGTAAGCTCGAGGGTATCCATAGCGATGGCCAGCTCTTCGTTGGTGGGGATGACCCAAACGGATACCTTGCTTTCGGGCTTAGAGATCATATTTTCCTTGCCGCGAACCTTGTTGGCTTCTTCGTCCAATTCAACGCCCAGGAACTCGAGGCCGGAAAGTACGCTTGCGCGGCCCTTGGCGTCGTTTTCGCCGATGCCGGCGGTGAAGATAATAGCGTCAACGCCGCCCATGGCTGCAGCATAGGAGCCGATGTACTTGCGGATGCCGTAGGCCCACATGTCAAGCGCAAGGCGGGCGTCAGCATTGCCTTCGTCCGCTGCGGTGTTTACGTCGCGCATGTCGCTGGATACGCCGGAGATGCCCTGAAGGCCGCTCTTTTTGTTGAGCATGTTGAGGGTATCGGTGACGGAAATGCCTTCCTTGTTGGCGATAAACTCAACAACGGCGGGATCGACGTTGCCGGAACGGGTGCCCATGAGTACGCCCTCGAGGGGAGTTAAGCCCATGGAGGTGTCAACGCACTTTCCGTCGACAACCGCGGAGAGGGAGGAGCCGTTTCCTAAGTGGCAAACGATGATCTTGTCAGCCTTCAGGCCGTTGGCCTTTAAAACCTCGATGGCTCTGCCGGATACGAAGCGATGGCTGGTGCCGTGGAAGCCGTAGCGGCGGACGGCGTGCTCTTTATAATACTTCATGGGAACGCCGTACATGAAGGCCTTGGGGGGCATGGTCTGATGGAAAGCGGTGTCGAATACTGCAACCTGGGGGGTTCCAGCCATAACGGCTTCACAGGCCTCGATGCCCATGAGGTTAGCGGGGTTGTGGAGGGGGCCCAGGGGGATGCAATCCCTGATGGCCTGCTTGCAGGCGTCGTCAATGATGCAGGAAGCGGTGAACTTGTCGCCGCCGTGGAGTACGCGATGGCCTACCGCGCCGATTTCGCTTACGTCTGCGATCACGCCGTGATCCTTGTCAACGAGCGCTTCCAGAACGAGCTGGATGGCGGAGGTGTGGTCCTTGAACTGGGTTTCAACGACGAATTCCTGCTTCGTGTTTTCGCCGTATTTATGGGTGAGTTTACCGGATTCCATGCCGATGCGCTCTGCAAGGCCCTTGGCGATGACGGAGTTGTCGGTCATGTCGAAAAGCTGATATTTGAGGGAGGAAGAGCCGGCGTTGATAACGAGAATCTTCATTATATTGTCTCCTTTATATGCCTTACTGCGCCTGAACGGCGGTGATCGCTACGGTGGCAACGATGTCGTCTACGCTGCAGCCGCGGGACAGGTCGTTGCAGGGCTTGGCGATACCCTGAAGGATGGGGCCGTAGGCTTCGGCCTTGCCTAAGCGCTGAACGAGCTTGTAGCCGATATTTCCGGCCTGAAGGTCGGGGAAGACCAGAACGTTTGCATAGCCTGCAACTTCGCTTCCGGGGCTCTTGAGCTGACCGACTTCGGGAACGATGGCCGCGTCAAGCTGCAGTTCGCCGTCGAGCTTGAGTTCGGGAGCGAGCTCGTGAGCGATTTTGGTGGCTTCCTGAACCTTGGTAACAT
Organism: Clostridiales bacterium; assembly: GCA_015056255.1. GTDB lineage: Bacteria > Bacillota > Clostridia > Christensenellales > Aristaeellaceae > SFHK01. The sequence goes on from SVGP01000003.1 coordinate 74,494, forward strand.
TTTCGTGCTTTGCGCTTCCCTTGGTGGAGAAGGAGAGCATGGCGACCTTGGGCTCGATTTCGCCTAAGGACTTGGCGGACTCGGCGGCGGCAACAGCGATGTTGGCGAGCTCTTCGGCGGTGGGATTCGGGATAACGGCGCAATCGGCAAAGATCATGACGCCGTACTCTTCGATGGGGCTTTCCATCAGGAAGCAGGAGGATACGGTCTTGATGCCGGGCTTGCACTTGATAATCTGAAGCGCGGGGCGCAGCATGTCGCCGGTGGAGTGAATGGCGCCGGATACGAGTCCGTCCGCATCGCCCATCTTGACCATCATAACGCCGTAGAACATGGGATCGGCTACCTTCTTGGCGGCCTCTTCCTCGGTCATGCCCTTGGCCTTACGGATCTCATAAAGCGCGTTTGCGTAAGACACAGCCTTCTCGCTGGTCGCGGGGTCGACGATCTCGATGCCGCAAAGGCAGGTATCGGTTTCGGCGGCCACGGCCTTTACCTTTTCGGGGTTGCCAAGAACGGTGATCTTCGCAATGCCGGCCTTTACGATCTTCGCGGCGGCCTGAATGTTTCTGGTCTCTTCGCCTTCGGGAAGAACGATGTGCTTCACGTTCGCCTGAGCTTTGGCCATGATTCTGTCGATGATTGCCATATCCAAATCCTCCAAACATAAATTTCGAATCGTTCCGGAAAATTTCCCGGTTCATATCAGCATATATTATATACCATTTTTGTGAATTTGGCAAACGCGTTCGGGCGGTTTTAAACGCCTCACAGGTTAATTTCAAATTGAAGTATGGTTTTAAATTGTGTTTTTTGTTTCTCTTCGTTAAATTTCGTTTTTTAGCCGTTTTTATGACGGAATTATTACACACAATCTAACTGGATTCGCTTGACAAACCGGCGCTCATTCCTTTATACTTAGGAAGTTGTCTTTTGGAATGCCTGCTTGCGGACAGATGAGGTTTCCGCAGGCGATTCAAATAGGATGATAGCGAAAATCATCCATGCGGCGAACGGCATTCGACCGCGACGCCCGAAAATGGGCGAAAAAAGAAAGGAAGTAGACCCCATGTTCAGAACTTATCAGCCCAAGAAACGCCAGAGAAACAAGGTTCACGGCTTCCGCGCCCGCATGAAGACCAAGGCCGGCCGCGCTGTCCTCAAGGCCCGCCGCCTCCGTGGCCGCAAGCGCCTGACCGTCTAATTTCGGAAGTATAAAGTGACTGCCGCGCATCCCTTCCGTCTTGGCCGAAAGCAGTACAGCTTAGGCAGGAACCGGAATTATCAATACGTATACCGCAAGGGCAAGAGCTTTCCCTCGCGGTATATGGTGTTGGTGTATACAAATGCCAAGACTTTGAGAGTGGGCTTTTCAGCGTCCTCAAAGGTGGGAAACGCCGTTACGCGCAACCGCTTAAGGCGCTGGATGAAGGAAGACTTCAGGCTTCTGAGGCCAAATCTTAAAGAGGGTAAATATATATTTGTAGCGCGCGTTTCGGCTCAGGGAGCGTCGCATGAGACGCTTACAAGCCAGATGCGCTCTTTGGTTGCGCGTGCGGGCCTTTTAAAGGAAGAATAATGAAAATTTCTTCTTTTCCGAAAAAGTGCATCCTCATGATGATCCGCTTTTACAAGCGGGAAATCAGCCCCATGCTGCCCCCCAGCTGCCGCTTTACGCCCACCTGCTCGGAATACGCGATGCAGGCAGTGGAAAAATACGGCTTGGTCAAGGGCGGTTACCTTGCTTTGCGCAGAATCCTGCGCTGCAATCCCTTCCATAAGGGCGGGTACGATCCCGTGCCTTAGCCGGTTTAACGGAACCCATCGTAGGAGGTCACACATTCATGACCGGTTTTTTCGAAAATCTGCTCATCGGTATCAATCAGATCGTTGGTAACTACGGCTGGGCGGTCATCATCTTTTCCCTTTTAATCAAGGCGGTTTTATTGCCGCTTGACATCAAGTCCAGAAAATCCATGCGCGCAATGACGGCTCTGAACCCCAAGATGGAAGAGCTCAAAAAGCGCTATGGCAACGATCAGGAAAAGTTCAACCGCAAAATGGGTGAACTGTATAAGAAGAACAAGGTCAGTCCGCTTTCGGGCTGCCTTCCGATGCTGATTCAGCTGCCCGTTCTTTTCATCATGTTCGCCGCCATGCGAAACATCGCAGCTGAGCTTCAGCTGACCCAGATGTACGATTGGATCAAGGCAAATCTCATGGACGCGGGCGAGTTCATCTCTCTTGAAAATGCGCAGCCCCTTCTCGACGCCCTGAGAAACGGCGACATTTCTTCCTTCGGCGCAACCGACGGTTGGCTGTGGGTAAAGAACGTCTTCCAGCCCGACTCCTTCAGCAAGACCATCATCCCCACCATGCAGGAGCTTTCTACGCTGCTTACCCAGAGCAAAAAGGTAATCAGTGCGGAAATGATGGAGGTTCTCAGCCAGTATGCCGCTAACACTGGCGAACTTGCAGCCAATGTTGACGCCGCCATCGCCGCGCACTGCGACTATTTCACTTTTAATCTGCTCTTCACCATGCTCCCCATCAAGATCCCCACCAACTGGTCGGTCTATGTCAACGGCTGCCTCATTCTGCCCGTTCTGGCCGGCGTGACCCAGGTTCTGCAGACCAAGCTCATGAATGCCGGCGGCTCCAAGGCTTCTGCTGCCGCTGCCGAAAATACGCAGTCCGCTGCAAACGGCAAGTTCATGAAGTGGTTCTTCCCCATCTTCTCCGTTTGGATCTGCTTATCCTCCACCGCCGCCTTCGCCGCCTACTGGGTATTTGTAAACGTATGGAGCATCGTAACCAACTTTGCAATCAATAAGTATCTGGATGCCAAAGCGCCCCAGATCGTTGACGACGAAAAGGAGGCCATTCAGCCTTGAGAACCATTGAAAGCAGCGGAAAGACCGTTGAAGAAGCCCTGAGATCAGGTCTTCAGGAGCTGGGCTGCGACATCAGCGAAGTGACCTATGAGGTCATCGACAAAGGCTCCACCGGACTTTTCGGCATGTTCGGCCGCCTTGCCCGCGTTCGAATCACCGTAAAGGAAAAGGACGACGATTTCGATTTTGAAATGCCCGTTCTTTCCCTGAATCCCCAGAACGCCGAGAGCGAAAAGAAAGCCGCCCGCAAGGAAAAGGCCGTTGAACCCAAACAGAAGAAAGAAAAGCCTGTAAAGGAAGCGAAGGCCGAAAAGCCCGCCACGGAAGCCAAAGCGCCCGCAGCCGAAGAAAAGGTTGAGGAAGCAGCCGCGTCCGCCGAGGAAAAAGCCGAGCCCAAGGCTGAAAAGCCCGCCCGCAAGAGAACCCGCCAGCCTAAGAAGGAAAAGCCTGCCGAGACGAGCGACGCTGAAGCGCCTTCTGAGGAAAAGCCCGAGCCCGCTCCCGCCAAGCCCGAACTTCCCCCTCTCGACGTGGATTCCCTTTCCGAAACCGGAAAACGCGCCTACGATTTCTTATCCAACGTAACCCGTCTCATGGGCGTTGAAGTTGAAATCCGTATGCTCGAAGAAGAAAACCACTTAACCGTCGAGATGACCGGCGATACCCTGGGCGTACTCATTGGCCGCCGCGGTGAAACCATGGACGCCATCCAGTACCTGACCAGCTTAACCGTCAACAAGGAAAAGAGCGAATACACCCGCGTTTCCATCGACGTTGAACACTATCGCGCAAAGCGCGAGGAAACCCTCCGCAAGCTCGCCCTGCGCATGGCCAACCGCGCCAAAAAGAGCGGCCGCCGCGTAGTCCTCGAGCCCATGAACCCCTACGAAAGACGCGTTATGCACTCCGCCCTTCAGAATCATCCCTATGTTCAGACCCATTCCGAAGGCGAAGAGCCGTATCGTCGAGTGATCATTACGCTTAAGTAAGCGAAATACCATACAGCCCCCGCTGTCCGATAAGGATGGCGGGGGCTGTTGTATGGATGGGCTTCTATCCTTTTTTGTATTTTGTTTTCTTTCCGCTGCCAACTTGATAGATTAAGCCTTTGTGAGTCATATCTCTAAGGATACGATTTGAGGTTGATGTGCTGATATTTAATAATTTTTCCACATCGCTTCTGGTGACTTCCCCATTTCTTTTGATGTGTTCAAGGATAACAGCAGTCGTTTGTAACAATGGACTTTAGCTCCACAATATCACTTTCAAAAAAAGTCATAAATACCCTCCAGCGTTTTCTGCTCATCATTATAATCATTCTTGTCATTCTTGTCAAATTCTAATCATGATGTGAGGAGAAAGCAAAGGAAACAGGGATAACTTATCTTTAAAGTAAGTTATGAACATGCAAGCAGACGATCTCATAGCCATAAATTTTTGGAAAATCAGAAAACCCGACAAGCCGGACAAGCAGTGGCTTGCTGATTTTTCGTTTACGTGATAGAATGATTCAGGAAAAATCAGTGCGATGATTTATAGAGGATATAGAATGAGAATAACCTATGACAACATTATCCTGCGGGATTATGTGCTTTCGGATGTTGAGGATGAAGTTCGCTGGACAAACGAGGAAACAGAGTGGTTTTATCAGGAAGCTCCGTGGATGACGTTGGAACCGGTGAATGCAGACGAATTGCGCGCGGATATGATAGAGATCATCAATGATCTGTCTGAGAACGTTATAAGATGGCGATTTGAGATTGAGGTAGATGGCCGGCATATCGGGCAGCTTTCGTCCTCGTATCTGAACAGTGATTTTGAGCATACCCCTTGGAATTGCATAGACCAAAGCAAAAATGCGCCTCAGAACAATTCAGTTAGAGCGCTTGGGATTGAAATCTGCGAAATGGAATTCTGGGGAAAGGGTATCGGCGCAAAGGCGCTTGCTGCATTTATGGATTATTATCGCAGCTTCGGCGAAAACCATTTTCTCCTTCAAACGTGGAGCGGGAATCTTCGAATGTTGGGCTGCGCCAAAAAGCTTGCCTTTTGTGAAGTGAAGCGAACAGAAGACGCGATTACCGTTGATGGGAAAGCGTTTGATGAACTGATCTTTGAAAAAAGATTCTGATGAACAGCGTTTCGGTTTTGCGCGGAGGATTGCGGCAATGTCAAATTATATGTGGCGTGATTATGATCCGAAAGCAATGCAGTATATCGAAGACTGGCTGGATGAAAGCGCCGTTAAATCCACGGGTATGGACGAAGGATTTTGCGCCTTTTATGAATACTGGGCGCACGAAGATGGTTTTATTGATGGGGAGAATTTTTGGTGCAAGGTTGTATTTGAGAATGATAGGCCTTTTGCTGTTATTGCCTTTTGCCGGCATGAAAACAAAATAATCATTATGGAAGTATTGATTGAGCCTGCAAAACGAGGACAGGGCAAAGGTTCAAAATTATTAAAAGAACTGCTTAACTGCAAAGAGGTTATCGGTTATTCAATACAAAAATGCGAAGCAGTAATTTATCCTGATAATATAGCATCACAAAAAGCATTTGAGAATGCTGGATTCAAGCATCACCACGACCATGAGGACGAAAATGGAAATAGCATGAACTACGTCTTTGAAGTAGTGCATTAAGCAGATTCGGTTAATAGACTGCGCGGGTGTTATGTGCATGCTCCTACAGTATGGTTATAATTCGATCACTACATGTAGGGGCGATCATCGATCGCCCGCGCTATTTTAATGGTGCAGCCATTACAGCCTGCTCTCATAATCCTCGTCAATCCGCTGTTTCCAATTGCTTTCAAGCGGCCTGCTTGCGCGCACGGACGAGATGGCGTCCGAGAGAACCTCGTAGTTAAGGGCGGTGCCTTGTTTATCGCTGTGGTAATTCACAGCGCGGTCGGCTTCGATTCCGAAATGGCCTGCGGTTTCCACGGCGTCGATGTTTGCGCCTAAGAAGAGAAATTCCCAGTTGTATTTTGATTTCTGACGCTCGATCATTTGTTTTACCTTGTCGCTGGAATACTTGCGGCTTGCGTTTTCCATGCCGTCGGTTGTGATGATGAACAGGGTTTTTTCGGGTCTGTCTTCCTCGCGGGCGTATTTGTGGACGTTTCCGATGTGGTGAATCGCGCCGCCGATGGCGTCTAAAAGCGCGGTGCATCCGCGGACGAAGTAGTCTTTTTCGGTCATGGGCGCGATGGTTTTAAGGTTTTTACGGTCGTGGATGACTTGCGTTTCGGTGTCGAAAAGCACAGTTGAAATATAGGCTTCGCCATCTGCCTGCTTCTGGCGGTTGATCATCGAATTGAAGCCGCCGATGGTGTCCTTTTCAAGGCCGGCCATGGAGCCGCTGCGGTCTAAGATAAAAACGATTTCGGTAAGATTTTTCTTCATAATGAATGCCTCCCTGTCTTTGATGGATTAAGTGTATCAAAGACGGGGAGGCATTTGGTCGCCCAGCAGGCGACAAATTCAGTAGCCCAGCGGCTGAAGATCGAGCTTGAAAAGGATCTGGTTGATCTCGATGATGTTGTAATTCCGGGTCTTTAAGCAGTATTCGACCACGATATCGGCCTTATTGCTGTGGGAGAGCGCAAAGCCTGCCTTCATAAGCATTTCGCGGGCTTCGTCAAGCGTGAGTTCAAGGGCGATTGCGAAGGCCAAAACCGTTTGCTTTCCGGGCTTGTAGGCGGGATTGTTCTTAATTTTATTGAAAAGGCGGCGGTCGACGTTTGCTTTTTTATAGCATTCGGCGTCGGTCATCTGCTTTTCGTCGATTTTCCGGATGAGCATCTCGGAAAAGCTTTCGTCGATCTGATGAAGCATATCGTCAAGAGAAGCGCCCACGGAGGAAGCCTGGCTCATATCCGGCTTCAAGACAGATGCCTTTAAAGGACGCGGAGCCATGAAACGGCTGCGCTGTGATTCTCTTGCGTAATCCGTATGTTCGTCCACATACATATCGTCGATGTATGCCTTGATATCGTTAAACAGTTTGCCTGTGATTTCAAATGCATCCTTTGAGAACACGACGAGATAAACCGTCATATCGTGTTCCATCAAAAACGCCGTAATCGCGTTTATGGCGACCTTTACGGCCTGCGCCTTGGGATAGCCGTAAACGCCGGAGGAGATGAGCGGAAAGGCCACGGTCTCAAGCGCATATTCTTTTGCAAGCGCAAGCGAATTCTGGTAGCAGGCAGTGAGCAGCGCTTCCTCGCCGTGCTTCCCGTCCTGATAGACGGGGCCGACTGTATGAATGACGTATTTCGCGGGAAGCAAATACCCCTTTGTGATTTTCGCCTGACCTGTTTCACAGCCGCCGAGCATTTTACATTCCTCATAAAGCCCGGGTCCTGCGCTTCTGTGAATCGCGCCGTCCACGCCTCCGCCGCCCAAAAGCGTGGGATTGGCGGCATTGACGATCGCGTCCACTTCCATTTTGGTGATATCGTTTCTGACGATGATGAGCGGCATTGTATCCCTCCCGGATGTTTCTGTTTTTATTGTAGCACAGATAAAAAGAAAATCAATCGCCGTTTACCGATGAAATAAGCGGGATGACAAATTTTCTTTCCGAATTTTTGCCTCCCGCGGTTGCACAACGCATGAATTGAGAGTATAATTATGGCGATACGGAAAAGAAAAATTGGAGGGATGTACGAATGAGCACTGTACACGTCATCGACCACCCGCTGATTCAGCATAAACTTACCCTGATGCGTCAGACCGAAACCGGCACGAAGGATTTCCGCGAGCTTTTAAACGAGATCGCGATGCTGATGTGCTATGAAGTTACCCGCGAGCTGCCGCTTGAGGAAATTGAGATCGAGACCCCCATCTGCAAGTGCAAAAGCAAGGTCATCGCCGGCAAAAAGCTGGGCGTTGTGCCGATTTTAAGAGCGGGCCTCGGTATGGTGGAAGGCTTTGTGAAGCTGGTTCCCGCGTGCAAGGTGGGTCACATCGGCCTGTACCGTGACCCCGAAACGCACATGCCCGTTGAATATTACTGCAAGCTTCCTGCCGACGCGCAGGAAAGAGAACTGATCGTTGTCGATCCTATGCTGGCCACGGGCGGTTCCTCCGCTGCGGCGATTCAGTTTTTGAAGGATCGCGGATGCTTCAACATCAAGCTCGTTTGCCTCGTCGGTTGCCCCGAGGGAATTGCGGTTCTTCAGGCCGAGCATCCCGATGTAGATATCTACATCGCTGCCATTGACGAGAAGCTCAACGAGCACAAGTACATCGTTCCGGGTCTGGGCGACGCAGGCGACAGACTGTTCGGCACGAAGTAAGAAAACTTTTTTTCAAAAAACGCTGTCTCAGAATATGAGACAGCGTTTTTTGTTTGAAAAGAACACGGATTTATAATATATAACCGATACAATTAGTGTAATTATATGTTTTATCAGATGTATCTTATAAAATTCTGATTTTTCGGTTGTGTTTCAGATGTAAATGTGATATACTATTGTCGGACATGAAAAGGGGGCGGCAGAATTTATGATAAAACGCGAAATGTATCTGAAGCGCATTCGGCCATTCATTGGAACCGAATTGATCAAGGTAATGACTGGGATTCGCCGCTCGGGGAAGTCGATTATGCTGGAACTGATCAAGCAGGAGTTGACGGAAAGCGGCGTAAATCCTTCTCAGTTTATATCCATCAATTTTGAGGACATGCGCTATGCCCATCTGCAAACTGCGAAAGCTTTGCACGATGAGATTATGAAAAGAGCCGAAGCAGTTGAAGGCAAATTATATCTGTTTTTTGACGAAATTCAGGAGGTTGCCGACTGGGAGAAATGCGTCAATTCCCTAAGAATCGCGCTGGATTCGGATATTTACATCACAGGCTCCAATGCAAAGCTCCTTTCGGGCGAGCTTGCAACGCATCTTGGCGGGCGTTATGTTGAATTTGTGATTTATCCGTTTTCTTTTGCGGAGTTTATGGCTCTTTATCAAACAAATGCGCCCGTTCAGGAGCGCTTTAAGCAATATCTTCTCTTTGGCGGTATGCCCTATCTCGCTCATCTTGGCTATGCCGATGCGCCTTCAAAGCAATACCTTTACGATCTTTTCAATTCGGTTCAGCTGAAGGACATCGTGAAGCGCAACAGAATCCGCGATGTGGACTTATTGGAGCGAATCATTTCCTATGCAATGGCGAATGTGGGAAACACCTTTTCAGCTACGTCGCTTGCAAGGTTCTTAAAAAATGAGCATCGAACCATCGCCACTGAGACAATTCTCAACTATATTCGATACTGCGTGGACGCCTACCTGTTTTATCAGGTCAAGCGCGAGGATTTGCAGGGAAAACAGATTCTTTCTACGAATGAAAAATACTATATTGCGGATCACGGTATCCGTGAAGCCGTATACGGCGGCAACACAAGGGATATCAATCTGATTCTTGAAAACATTGTTTATCTGGAGCTTCTTCGAAGAGGCTATGAAGTGACGGTCGGCAGAAACGGCACAAAGGAAATTGACTTCGTTTTAAACAGGCGCGGAGAGAAAATTTACGTTCAGGTCGCGTATCTTCTTGCGTCGGAAGAGACCATTGAACGAGAATTCGGCGCATATGACGGTATTCGCGACAACTTTCCGAAGTATGTGTTATCGCTTGACGAATTTGACATGAGCCGGGACGGAATCAGACATGTGAACATCCGCGATTTTCTCCTGATGGAAAAGTGGAACTGAGCCCTGGAAGGTGAGAGCATGAACGCCTTATACATTAGCGGCGTGAAGGTGAAACGTGCGCCGGAAGAAAAATATCTGAAGAGCATTCCTGCGGTAAAGTGGCTGCTTGACGGTGAGCATCTGTCTCTTTCCCTGCCCGTTACGTTCTTTGTAGGTGAAAACGGAACGGGAAAGTCCACGCTCATTGAGGCGATTGCGGTAGCCGCCGGGTTTAATCCCGAGGGCGGGACGAAAAATTTTTCATTTCAGACAGCGAAGGCGCATTCGTCGCTTCACGAATGCCTGACAATCATCAAAAGAAGCTATCCGAGGGACGGATTTTTCTTAAGGGCGGAAAGCTTTTTTAATGTCGCCACGAATATTGACGGGATGGATGCAGCGCCCGCGTTTTCGCCGCCCGTTATCGATTCCTATGGCGGCGTGTCGCTTCACGAGCGTTCGCACGGTGAGAGCTTTCTTGCTTTGGTTCAGAACAGATTTTCGGGAAACGGACTGTACATTTTGGACGAGCCGGAGGCCGCTCTGTCGCCAATGAAAATCCTGACATTGATGTGCGAAATGAAGCGGCTGACCAATCGAAATTCTCAGTTTATTATCGCGACGCATTCGCCGATGCTGATGGCGTTTCCTGGGGCGGAAATTCTGGAATTTTCAGAAAACGGCATACAAAAAACGGATTTCCGAAAAACGCAGCACTATGAAATCACGCGCCGTTTTCTCGAAAACCCGGAAAAATATCTGGATATATTGTTTGAGGATTAGTGTTTTACGTATGCTTCAATGGCCTTCGACGCGAATTCCGCCGTGCCTTCGCCGCCTTTTTGGTCGATGTTGGCTTTGAAACGCATATCGCACACGTACATCTTTCCAAGACCATGAAGAATCTCGTTTGTGCAGGGATAGAAATTTTCGGAAATAAACGACTGAAGGCGCTTGATTTCTGACTGAACGGTGGCGTCTTCGGGAGAAAGAGATGTGAGCGTCCCGATGGATGCGAAAATCTCCATCATCTGCTCGCCCGCTTTATCAAAATCATGGCCTTTTTGGGCCTTTTCCTTATATGATTTGTAGGCTTCGGTATCGCCCCAGCGATCCCGGGCCTCTTTTTTCATGCTGTCGGTTTCTGCATGGTCAATAGCAGCGTAATCCATTGGAAATCCTCCGGCAATCAATATTTCAAGGCGTCCTCCATCACCCTTTTCGGGCGGAGGGCTTTCAGGAACAAAAGCAATTTCAGATCTCAAGCCCGGAAATAACTTCCTTTAATACATTGGCGCTGTTGTGCAGACGCTCGAGCTCTTCGTCGGTTAAGTCGGGCAGCACGCGACCCTTTACGCCGCCGTGGCCTACGAAGGTGGGAATGCTCAGGCACACGTCATCGATGCCGTATTCGCCCTCGAGCATCGTGGAAACAGCCATAACGGTGTTCACGCTGCTGAACAGACACTCGATGATGTGGCAGACCGCGATGGAGACGGCATAATAGGTTGCGCCCTTTCGGGAAATAATTTTGCCGCCGGAGGTGCGGATATATTCTTCGATTTCATCGTAATTGAGCTCAGGAAGCTCGATGATGCCAAAATCGAGATTCTTTCTGTAGTCGGCAAGGGGAGTGTTGCACACCTGTGCCAGGGACCACGGCACGAACATGCTGTCGCCGTGCTCGCCCAAAGCATAGGCGTGTACGTTTTTCTGGGATACGTTCAAGAATTCCGCCAGACGGGAACAAAGGCGCGCGGTGTCAAGGAGCGTGCCGGTGCCGATGATATGACTTTTGGGAATATCGGTAACCTTGTGGAACACATAGGTCATGATATCAACGGGATTGGAAACGATGATGTAATAGGCGTTGGGCGCATATTTCGTAATTTTGGGCGCAATGCTTTTGATAATATCGGTGTTGGTCTGCGCAAGCGCAAGGCGGGCCTGACCAGCCTTTCTGGCAACGCCGGAGGTGATGATGACAACGTCGGAATCCGCCGCGTCCACATAGCTGCCCGCGTATACGGTGATGGGCGCGCAAAGCGGCGTTCCCTGACGGATATCCAGCGCCTCGCCCATAGCCTTTTTGGTGTTTACATCGATGAGAACGACTTCGGAGGCGATATCCTTAACCGCCATCATGAAAGCAATCGTAGAGCCGACGCTGCCCGCGCCGATGATGGTTGCTTTAATTCCCATTTTGGAATTCTCCTTTTTTCTTATGAAAAATCAAATCTTCTACCGAATACCATTCTATCACAGATTCTGAAAAAATAGTAGCCCCTAATGCACATATTAATCTCGATTTATCTAAAAATTCGCATCTGAAACGACATATTTACATTTTATTTGAACGCAATCGCGCGTTTTCACGACAATCGGGACAAATTTCGCCCGCTTGTATGATTTTTGGAAAACCCTGTGTAAAAAAGACGGACGCCCGATCTTTGAGCGTCCGTAAGGCGATAATCTATGATAAACCGTCTGCGCTGCGAAAAACGCGATAAAATTCATTTTCCGCCCGCGACAGCGGATTGCTTAATCGTCGATCTTCCAGCGGATCAGGCTGCCTGTGGTTGCGTCCACCTCAAAATCGTATTCGCGACCGTTTAAGTAGGCTTCGCCTTCGTAGACGTATTTGCCGCCTTCAAAATCCAGCTCGATGTCCGTAATTTTCGCGCCGGGATGGCGAGAGGTAACGGCGGATTTGGCCTGAGAGACAGAGATAAAGGAGACCTTATCAGAAGCGTTGTTGTCATTTTTCTTGCCGTCTTCTTTGGGCGGCTGCGCGCTTTCATTCGGCGAAGCGCTCCAAGCCCAGTCGTCAGCCGCGCCGCTTAATGCGTTTTCGCTTTTCTGCACATCTTTATAGTAGTCGTCGTCCAGCTCCGCCTGCCAGCCGGCAAGAGGCGTCTTCATGAGGATTTTGCGCTCGATAACGTTGCCCGTTTCAGCGTTCAGCTTCAGCCTTCCGAAATGATCGTAGCATGCAAAGTAGACGTGGATTTCGAAAAGGCCGTCTTCCTTTACGGCAAAGAAGGAATCAATCTGCGCGTCCGGATATTCGCTTAAAACCACCTCGCGAATTCTTTCCTCGGTAACCGTGTTTGCAGTCGAGCCCAGCGCAAAGTCGTTTTCCGTTTCGATTTTTACGGGCATGCTTTCGTCTAATGGAACGGAGATTTCAAATTCCTCATTGGTTGCCTCAATCAAAAAATGAATCTCGTAGTTTTTGCCGTCTTTCTCCGTGTACAGATACACGCTTCCCTCCGGAGCAAGCGAGCGCGCGGTTTCCGTGGCGGTTCTCGCGTCAACGGCCAATGCGGCAAGTGAAAAAAGTACGGCTATCGATAAAATAACAGCAAATATCTTTTTCATGGTGAAATACCTCCTGTGTGTTTACCGGGATTGCCTCCCGACAATACAAGTATCTCACCCGAAGATGAAAACAAAATGAAAATGCATGGAAAAGCGAAAAACTATCCGTTTTTCCTGATTGTCAGCGTAAAGCGAACATAGGCGCCCTCCTCGCTCTCGCAGGCAAGGCTTGCCCCGTGCGCGTCGGCAATGGCCTTTGCAATGGAAAGCCCCAGCCCGTTTCCGCCGTCGTTTCTGGCGCGGTTTACGCGATAAAAGCGGTCAAAAATCACTTTATCTTCGCCCGCTGCAAGCCCCGCTCCGCGGTTTTCAATGACGAAAACCGCGCGCTCATCCTCTTCAAAGGTCGTCATCTCAATTTCTCCGCCCAGTTTCGTATAGCGAAACGCGTTTTCGGTCAGATTCATAATCAGCTGCGCAATCAGCATGGGATCGCAGACGCACCGGGCGGAATCGAAATGCGCCTTGACCGCAAGCTTCTTATCCCCGTATCGTTCCATGGCCTCGCCCAAAACTGCCTCGGCGATTTCCATAAGATCGCCTTTTTCCATCTGAAGGTCGCACTTGCCCGCGTCCATTCGCGCAAGCAGAAGAAGATTTTTGATCATTTTGCTCATTTCAAGCGATTTTTCGCGGATTTTCCCGATCAAAGCATGTTTCTCTTCTTCGTTCGTCTCTTTGGAAAGCGCTTCCTCGCTCATAGATAATACGGCGGCGACGGGCGTTCTCAGCTCGTGCGACACATCGCCCGTAAACCGCTTTTCCCTTTCAAAGGAGCCTTCAAGCCTTGAAAGCATGCTGTTGATCACGCCTGCAAGCTCGCCCAGCTCATCGGTGCGGTTTGCAGAGGGTATACGCTTTTCAAGGTCCGCGCCACCCGCAATATTCTGCGCAATTTCCGTAATCCTTTTCACAGGTTGCATGGCGCGTCTGGATAAGACGAATCCGCCCATGAGGGAAATCAAAAAAAGCGCAGGGATGAGAAACAAAATCGCGCTCGCCAGGCGATCGGTTATGCTTTCCGCATCCTGCATGCTGATGCTGGCACGGATATAAATTTGCCCGTACCCGGCAATCTCAAACGCTTCGTCCAGAATATACCGGTGACGCTCATATTCGTCGTAGGCCTTCGTGTATTTTCCGGGCGAAAACGGTTCAGACGCGCAGATATGTCCGTAAATAAGTCCGCCGTCTTCAGCAAAATAGGAAACGTGCACATGCTCCATCGCATCCGGCATTTCCTCAAATTCCAGATACCCGTTTTCGTAAGAAGTGTTTTCCATGCCAAGGCTGACCGCCTGCGTAAGCTCGTCCCGGTAATAACGCTCGGCGGCGATATTCGCGCTTCTTTTAAACATATACCATGTGAGCACGATGGACAAAAGCATAAAAACGCCATACCACAGCGTGAGCTTCATCGTAACGGTTCGCTTTTTCATGCTTCCTCCCTGAGTACGTATCCAAGATATCTAACGGTGTGAATCAGCTTTTTGTCAAAACCCTCGTCCACTTTTTTACGAAGGTTTTTGATGTACACATCGATCATATTGCTCACGCCCTCGTATTCATATCCCCATACGCCGTTTTGAATCTGCTCGCGCGACAAGACCGCGCCTGCATTTTTGAAAAGGTATTCAAGGATGGCATACTCGCGTCCGGTCAGGGGAATTTCCTTCCCCGCGCGAACAACCTTTTTGGTTCTTACATTGATGGAAAGATCCGAAATCGTCCTCTCATCCGAAATAACAGGGGAGGCCGTTCTTCTCATGACCACATGTATGCGCGCGATAAGCTCCTCAAACGCAAAAGGCTTGGTGATATAATCGTCCGCGCCCGCATAGAGGCCGTTCAACCGATCCTCCAGCGCATCCTTTGCCGTCAGGAAAATAACGGGCGTTTTGTTTCCCGCATCCCGCGCTTTTCGAACCGCGGTCAGTCCATCCATTTCGGGCATCATGATATCAAAAATGGCCAGGTCATAAGGCGCGCTCAAAAGGAAATCAACGGCGTCCCGCCCGTTGTCCACTTCGTCCACGGCAAAGGTTGCCTTTCTGAGCATCCGCGAAACGGAAGCGCGGATGGTTGCGTCGTCCTCTGCAAACAATATGCGCATACGCCTGTCCTCCTTGTTTTCGGTATATGTCTATCATACTATAAAAAACGCCTTCGCGCAATTGACATTTTGAATCTCCCGGGGCTATAATCATATAAAACAGCTTGAAAGGAAGAAGCCTATGAAAATCGCCCTTCTCACCGGCGCGTCCTCGGGGCTTGGACGGATGTTTGCAAAGAAAATTCATGAGGTGTTTCCCGAAATCGACGAGGTTTGGGTCGTTGCGCGAAGACTGGACCGGCTGGAAACGCTTCAAAAGGAGGTTACGGATGTAAAAATCGTTCCGGTCGCCGCCGATGTCACGCTTGACGAAGACAGAGAAGCGATTTTTAACCGCGTAAAGACGGAAAACGCAGAAATCGCGCTTCTGATCAACAACGCGGGCTGCGGCTTTCACGGCGCATTTGAAAAAAGCAACATGGAAGAGCAGGCGCGCTGTATCGAATTAAACGTTCTTGCCATGACGAAATTCACAAGAAGCGCGCTGAACCATATGCCCAAAGGCGCGCGCATACTGACCACGTCCTCCATCGCCTCGTTTGTACCCAACGCGAATATGGCGGTGTACAGCGCATCCAAGGCCTACGCAACGTTTTTCTCCCGCGCGCTCAACGAGGAGCTGCATGCTTCCCATCGCTCTGCGACCGCCGTCTGCCCCGCGCCCATGAACACGGAATTTCTGACCGTCGGCCACGTGAAGGGAAACAGCAAAACGTTTGATCGTCTTCCCTACTGCGATGTGGAAAAGGTCGCCGTCGGCGCGCTGAAAGCCGCAAAAATGCGAAAAGCCGTTTACACGCCCCGCGCGTTCTATAAATTCTATCGCATTCTTGTAAGGCTTCTGCCGGAAGGTCTCTTGGTCAAAATGGCGAAAACCTGATTTTAGTTTACAGAAAATAACTTGAATGCATCCTTCAAGCGCAAGCGAAACTAAAGCGCGAGGAGGTGCATTTTTTATGAATCAAAATGCAAGGCTTACAAAAACCATGTGTGAAACCGCGCGAATGGGCGCGGAAGCCATCGGCATGCTTTTATCAAAGACCGATGACGAGGGCATGAGAAACGTTATGCTATCCCAGAAAGCGATGTATGAAAAATTCGACCGCGAGGGCGAAAAAATGCTGACCGAGGCGGGGCAGCGCGTGAAAAAGCAAGGGCCTTTGGCCCGCGCGGGCACGTGGATGGGCATCCAGATGGATACGATGATGGACAATACGTCCTCCCATCTGGCGGACATGCTGATTCAGGGAAGCACGATGGGCGTGATTGAAATCACAAGAGCCAAGAGCGAAAACCCCGAAGCCGACGGAAAAGCCGTGGAACTGGCCGACCAATATCTGAAGGAAGAAAACGAGAACATCGAAAGACTCAAAAAATATCTGTAAAGCGAAAAACGCCGGGCATGAAAGATGGGAAATTGGCATATTCTCCTTCATGCGGGAGGGGATTAATATGAATCAAGCCATGCCCGGCGCCGAAAAGGCGCATTTTGTAAATATCGAAGGCCGCTCGCATGCTGTCGTTTCCGGCGTTGAGGATGTGGAACTGTTCAGCGGCGAAAAAATTCTCGCCCTGACCTCAAAAGGCGCAATCACGATTCTGGGCGAGGGCATGCAGGTGGAGAACCTGAATATATCAGACGGTAAGCTCGTGATCAACGGAAAAATCGACGGAATGACTTACGACGAGCGCGCGCCTAAGTCAAAAAGCGTATTTTCAAAAATTTTCAGGTGACGTAAACATGCTTTTTTATTCCACCGGTCAACAATATGTGTTTTTGCTCATGGCGGCGACGGGTCTTGTCATGGGGTTTTGGAGCGACTTTTGCCTGTCGCTCGAATGCCTGATCGGATCCACCCGATGGATGCGGATATTTACCGACCTCACCTGCACGCTTGGAATCACCGTCCTGCTTTTTTTCGCCATGCTGTTTTCAACCCGGCTCGATTTTCGCCTCTATTCCGTGGGCGCAGCAGGCCTTGGAGCGGCAATTTACCGCGCAGCAGTTCACCCCGTATTGAAGGTCGTGTTCAACTTTATCAGAAACAAGCTCAAATGCTTGTGTAATTCTTACAATCTTAAGAAAATATTTCAGTTTCTTTGCAAGTGAAGCAGGAGAAAAAGCGACTTCGGTCGAATTTATATAGTCACATTTCCGAAGGAGCGTGAATCCGATGGCTGCGCAGCAGAAATATACGGTCAATCCCAAGCTGCTCGTCTCTCTGATGGTACTTTTTGTTGTGATTTTCAGCGCGCTGTATTTTGTGCTGGATTCCGAAGCCAAGGCCAATCAGGCTCAGCTGGAAATTCTGAGGCAGGAAAAGGAAGCCTACGGCGAAGAACTTCGCAGGCTCCAGAGCGAGATCGAATACGCCCAGAGCCCTCAGGGCATCGAGCAGTACGCCCGCGCCAAGGGTATGATCATGCCAGGCGAAGTGCAGTTTGTGGCTGGAGAAGGCTCGAACCTGCAATAAAATTACATTTAATTAAGCGGCGCGCAAACGCCGCTTTTGTTCTGCAAAAAAGCGCCCAATCGATTGGATCGGGCGCTTTTTTCTATGTAGGATTTAGTTTTCGCTTTCCGAAGCGAGCTTTTCAATTTCCTCTTCGAGCTTTTCAATCTGCTCTTTATAGGCCTTTTCGGTTTCATCGGCCGCCTTCTTCAGCTGGCTCATTTCATCTTCATGCGCCTTGTTGAGGTCGTTAACCGCCTTTTCGTACTCTGCCTTGGCGTCTTCAGCGGCCTTGGTCATTTTTTCGATTTCCGCGATTTTTTCTTTATTTTCCTTGACGAGCTTTGCGCTTTCATCCGTCAGCGCCTGCTTTTCGCCTTCGAGCGCTTCAATCGCAGCCTTCATTTCTTCCTGAACCTTTGCATGCTCAGCCTCGGCCTGCTCGCTGGCTTCGGTCAGGGCGGCGGCGTCGGCGGACATGGTTTCGATTGCGAGGGTCATTTCTTCGATTTTGGCGTTCAGCTCGGCGATTTCCTTTTCATACGCTTCCTTGGCTTCGGCTGCGGCCTTTTCGGCTTCGGCGAGCTTTTCGTTAAGCGCGTTTACGGCCTCTTCATTCGCGGCTTTGGCGTCTTCCGCGGCCTTGTTGAGCTTTTCGATTTTATCCTCATTGGCTTCGATTACATCGTTCAGCTCTGCATTTTTTGTTTTTTCGGTGGTGTACAGGGAGTAGGAATAGGCGCTCAGCGCAACGGCGGCGAGCATGATGACAACGAGAAGAATGGTGAGAACCTTTTTCATTTTGGGGACACTCCTTTAAAAAAATCGATCGCTCCTTAGTATATCGTAAACCCATCGGAAAAGCAAGGCAGAGCGATAACTTAACCCGCAGGGGACAGGAAATGTTTAGATTGCGGACAGATATTGACGTTTTTCCGTTTTTATGGTTAAATAATAGAGCTACTTGAGAAAAAGGGGGAGTACCCATATGTTCGGACGCCGTGCAGACGGAAGAAGACTTGACAATATTGATCCCATTGTTCAGATTATGCCCTATATCATGACCGAGCGCAACGACGCGATGAATATGCTGACGCTCCATCTGGATTACGACCCGATCATGGAGTACATCAGAAAGCGTTCGCTCGAAGGCAGAAAAATTTCCTTCATGTCTCTGATCGTCGCCGCCTATGTGCGCACGGTCGCTGAGTTTCCTGAGCTCAACCGCTTTGTCATGAATAAACAGATTTTCGCCAGAAACATCATCAACGTGTCCCTGACCGTTCTCAGAAACCAGGGCGACAAGAAAAACATGGACGAAGCGACGGTGAAGATGGAATACGATCCGGACGCGACGCTGGATGAAGTCAATGAGCAAATGGACGAGCTTGTCAAGGAAGCCACCAATCCCAAAGCCGACAATGCTACGGTAGACTTTGCAAGCAAGCTTTTGAAAATGCGCTGGCTGGTCAAGGCCGTGGTCGCGTTTGCGCGCCTTTGCGACCGCTACGGCATTTTGCCCAAATTCATCTACGATGTAAGCCCGTTCCACTGCTCCATGTTCATCACCAACATGTCCTCCATCGGCCTTCCGGGAATTTTCCACCACCTGTACAATTTCGGAAACACCACCGTGTTCATCGCCCTTGGAAAATTCGAGCGTCAGCCGGTTTTCGGAAAAGACGGCGTGACGTACAAAAACGTAATTCCGCTTGGCATCGTGACGGACGAGCGCATTTGCGGCGGCGCGTCGTATGCGCAGGGCTTCAACTACTTTAAAAAGCTCCTTCAGAATCCCGAGCTTCTCGAACAGCGCCCCGACCACGTGAACGAGGACTTCGATTTTTCCGCCCTTCGCGCAAAGCGCAAGGAACAAAAAATGAAAAAACAGAATAAGAAGAACGCATAATTGCTTTAAAACAGGCCGCAGCCCATAGAAATTGGACAGCGGCTTGATTTTTGCTAAAATTTCCGGTTGTGCTTGCAGGAATTTACAAGGCCTGTGTCGAAAAAAAGTTGAATGAAAATATATGCGTCTTTTGCATTTTGGTGAAATTGGCGCATCTTTCATAATTAGAAATGCACAATCCATCTCCGGGCGCGGGATGAACAGCGTCCGTATACCGCATACTACCAGTAAGGAGTTGAAGTTTATGAAGAAAATCAAGCGCGCAGTAGTCGTCGTGCTGGACGGCTGCGGCGTCGGCGCATCGAGCGATGCAGCCAAATATGGAGACGCCGGATGCAACACCCTTTTAAATGTGTGGAATCTGAAAAAGCCGGATATTCCGAACCTCATCGAGCTGGGCCTTGGCAAAATTCTGGGCATCGACGATGAAGAGCCCGTAGGTTGCTACGGAAAAATGCGCGAAAAGGCCGCCGGCAAGGACACCACTACCGGACACTGGGAGCTTGCAGGCCTTACGCTTGAAAAGCCCTTCCCCACCTACCCCAACGGCTTCCCCGAAGATCTCATCAAAAAATTTGAAGAAGAAACCGGCATGCAGGTGATTGGCAACCGCCCCGCCTCCGGCACGGAAATCATCAAGGAGCTGGGCGACGAGCACTATGTCACGGGAAAGCTCATCGTTTACACCTCCGCCGACAGCGTATTTCAGATCGCCGCTCATGAAGACGTTGTTCCCGTTCAGGAGCTTTATCATATCTGCCGTATCGCCCGCCGCCTCTTAAAGGACGAGCATTGCGTGGGCCGCGTCATCGCCCGCCCGTTTGTCGGCACCGCCGGTAATTATGTCAGAACGGGCAACCGCCGCGATTTCTCCATCGATCCCTTCGGCGAGACGATGCTGGACGTGCTTCGCAAAAACAAACTGGACGTAATCGGCGTAGGCAAGATCGAGGATATCTTTAACCACCGCGGTCTTACCGAGTCCGACCACGCCGCCGGAAACGACGCGTGCATCGACTCCATGATCAAGACCCTCAAAAAGGACAACTGGAAGGGTCTCATGTTCGTAAACCTCGTCGATACCGACGCGCTCTACGGCCACAGAAACGATGTGGACGGCTTTGCCGAGTGCCTCGAAGCGTTTGACAGCTATATCCCCGAAATTCTGGGTCTTCTGGGCGACGACGGCGTTCTCATCATCACCGCCGACCATGGCTGCGATCCCACCTTCCCCGGCACCGACCACACGAGAGAAGAGGTTCCCGTGATGGTTTGGGGTCTGGGTCTCAAAGAAGGCGTGGATCTTGGAACCAGAGACAGCTTTGCAGACGTTGCAAAAACCCTCTGCGACGCATTCGGCGTGGAAAACAATTTGGACGGAAAATCCTTCTTTGATGAAATCAAAGAGGACTGAAAAAGTATATTAAAAGCCCCGGGCGACGCAAAGCAAAAACGCGTCGCCCGGGACTTTTTATCGTTTTGGTATAATTACTTTTCAATATGCCCTATCGTCTTTCTGGCCATTTCGGACAATTTAACTCTGCCCACGCCGAAAATGGAGGTGTCCAGAAGATCGTTAAACGGTTTTGTCCATTCATGGTCGATCGACCATGCGCCGTTGCGCATGCCGAGGATCGAGCCCACGGTCGCTCCGTTGCAGTCGGTGTCAAAGCCGGTCTCAACCGCCATGCAGATGGACGCTCCAAGGTCGCCCTGTCCGTACAGGAGGGAGGCTGCTACGATTTCGGCGTTTGAAATCGTGTGGCACCAGTCGTGAGGGATGTGTTCGTCCCAACGGGCATGGATGCCGGCAAAGGCGGCTTCCTTGTTCATGCCTTTTTTATAGTCCGAAATAATCTCGGAAATGGCCTCGTGCAGGCGGCTGGTTTTTGGAATTTCGTTAAGGCCCGCAAGAAGGATTTTTTCGATATCGTTTTGAACCGCCGCTTCCGCAATCATGGCAGCGACAAACATTTCGCCGTAGATTCCGTTTTTGATGTGAGAAATGCTGGCGTCGCGCCACGCCATTTCGGCGGCCTTTTCGGGATTACCGGGATTGATGTAACCAAAATAGTCGCCCCTGATCTGCGCGCCGACCCATTCGCGATAAGGGTTTTTGTATCGGGCGGAGAACGGCGGACGGAAACCCTTTACAAAGTTCACATACGCAACGCGCTCCGCCGTGCAGTAGGCGTTTTTGCTCTGATAGTCCACCCACACGCGCATCACGTCGTCGCTTGTAAAGTCGCGGCCGTATTTGTCGATGAGCACCTGCGCAAGCACCACGTAATTGGTGTCGTCGTCAACGGGCATGGCTTCGACGGTGTCCGCAAAGCAGCGGCCCTTCAGCGGATACTTTGTTGCAGCGATGCGCTCCTCGGTCAGATCGGATGAACGAATGTATCTGTGCATCGGGAAGTTGTCCGATTCCTTTAAAATCGGATGAAGCTCCTCTGTGCGGATGCCCTCGATGGGCTTACCCAGCAGACAACCGGCGATTCGGCCAAGCCACGCGCCGTAGATTTTATCGTAAAGCTCTTCGCCCACAGGTACGGGCTTTTTTTCTTCGGCTTCAGATCTGTTTCGAAGCGCACGGATGGAGGGAAGGTCGTCCGGCTCGTTATAAGGATAGCCTTCCCGCACAGGAGCTTTCGTCACGATTTCATAAATGATGTCTGCCAGCCTGTCCTTAAGTTCGCCCGCTTCCATGTTGCCGGCAGCTGTAAACAGTCCCTCGTACTTTTCGACGTCCTTGCCTTCTTCGATGCACTGGCGGTATTCGACGGAAAGCTCTTTTGCATAGTTTTCCCAATTGTGCTGCATGCTGTAATCAGGCTTCGGCGCGTAAAACTCTTCTTTTTCAGGCTTTGCGCAGGCAAAAATGCGCGCTTCTTCATCCTGAGTCGGGTTGACTTCGCCGCTTTCATACTTTAAAAGCATTTTATAATCGATTCCCGTTTGATCGGCTACGGCGTTCAGAGTGAGACAATATTGATTTCGAAAGGCGGAAAACCGGTCGGTGAACTTCATGCGCATGCGCCTCCGTGTATTTTTTCTTTATTATACATGATGAAATATTGAAGGTCAACCGAAACATCGGTGCGGTTGCGCAATCGGGTCACGTATGATAAAATGATGAAAAAAGGAAAAAGAGGATAACGATGAATACCTTTTCCAAATGCCGCCTTGTCTGCCTGATTGCTGCTTTTCTATTTATGTTTACAGGCGCGGCAGAAGAAAACGCCGATCAATGGTGGAACGAACAGATGGGAAGGACGATTGCCGATATCTCCACGCTCCATTATACCCCGCAGGGCAATATCAGCGCCCAGGCGGGCTACGAAGGCCAATGCACATGGTATGCCTACGGGCGGTTTTCTGAGGTAACAGGCATAAGGCTTGAAACCGCGCTGCACGCTAAATTCTGGTTGTCGATGAACGATCAGGATCAGAGGCTGAACGTTCTCTACGGCGAAGATAAAATATCGTTTCCTTCCATAGCAGTGTCCGTATCGGGCGCATACGGACACGTGTTGTTCATTGAATACGTTTCTATGAAAAACGGCGCGCCGGACATGGTTTATTTCACGGAATGCAACGCGGACGGAAACGGGCGATACGATGTAGGGAAAGACGCCGTTCTTCTGCGCCTGCCGTATGATCTGTTTGTCAAATACCGAACGCCTGCCGGATATATCTGCGCAAAGCCGGCTGAATAGAAAAAGGAGGAACGCGCATGGCTTCTTTATATGACCGCCCGGATTTATACGATCTTCCGGACAATGAGGGAAAGGACAGAGCCACAAAAACGCACTGGGAAAAAGTGTTTTCAGGCAAAAACATCGAATCTGTGCTCGATGTAAGCATCGGAACGGGCGGGCTCACGCTTCCGATGACGGAGCTGGGCATCAGATTATCCGGCTCCGATTTAAGTGAAAGCATGCTTGCGCGCTGCCGGGAAAAGGCAAAGGAAAAAGGCCTCCATATTGACCTTCGCCAGTCGGATTTCAGATACGTTTCCAAAGCGTTTTCGGAAACGTTTGACTGCGTCATGTCCACGGGAAACTCCCTTGCATATGTAAATAACGAGGACGTCAGGCGCACGCTTCACGAAATGGACGCGCTTGTAAAAAGAGGCGGATATCTGTATCTGGATACGCGCAACTGGGACAAGATTTTAAGGGAAAGACAGCGTTTTTTCCTCTACAATCCGATTTTTAAAGACGATCTTCGCGTAAACCTCGTTCAGGTGTGGGATTATCTTGACGACGCATCCATGATCTTCAACATCCTTTACACCTTCGAAAAGGACGGAAAAATCATTGGCCGCGAGGATTTCACCGAGCATTATCACCCGGTGACGCTTTCGTTTATAAAAGGCGTTTTAAGGGAAATGAATTATGCAAGCCCTGAAATTATGCCCCTTCCGGCGCAGGCGGGCGCGTTTGATGAGGAAAAAACGCACTGGTATTGCCTGATTGCAAAAAAGGGCGAATAAAAACACGCGGCTGTCTCATTAAAAGCATAAAACACGAAACCGGGACGGGAAACCCGTCCCCTACAGGAAGAAACCATCATGTTTCCGTTGTAGGGGACGGGTTTCCCGTCCCGTAGTCCATGTTTTAAGAAGCATCTCGCTAAAACCAAAGGCAAAACTTGCTTTGAGACAGCCTTTTTGGAAATGACGATGTCCTCATTTCGCCTGTCCCTCTTACGACTCCAGACAGGCGTAGAGAATGTTTCGGATGCGGGGATGAACGAAGGGCTCCAGGCTGTTTCGCATGTGCTCTGCAAAATATACGCTCATTTCGCGCTCGGGGTCGATCAAGATATATGCGCCTGCGGCGCCGCCCCAGCCAAATTCGCCCACGGGCGAGAGCGAGCCGCGCGAGCGGTCGACCATCGTGCGAACGCCAAGGCCATAACCATAGCCGGTCATCTGAATCCAGTTGAAATCTTTCATCTGGGTGTCGCCCAAGTGATTGGTGCGCATGAGGTCGACGGTGGCTTTTGAAAGAATTCTTTCGCCCGTAGCGCCTACGCCGCCCATGGCGAGCATGTCGGCAAAGCGGATGTAGTCTTCAACAGACGTAATCAGGCCTGCGCCGCCGCTGTCGTATTTGTTTCCGAGCACGAAGTGGTTCTGCGTGCCGATGGGATTTACGCCCTTATCGCCATCGTTTTGATACTGCATGGCGAGTCTAGCTTTTAATGCGTCCGTTAGGTGCATGGCGCTTGATTTCATTTCGAGGGGTTCAAACAGCGTTTTTTTCATGTAGGTTTCAAACCTGATACCGCTGATGACCTCAATAAGGCCGCCCAGCACGTCGTGACAAAGGCTGTACTGCCAGTGCTCGCCGGGATCGAAGGACAGAGGAGCTTTGGCGATGGCTCGCATAATTTCTCGCGTTGGAGCTTCGCCGTTTGTTTTTTGAACGGTTTCTACAATGTCCTTTGCGCCCAAATTGTAGTCAAGCCCAGCCGTCATGGTAAAAAGATCCCGGAAGGTGATGTCCCTTTTGGCAGGGCGCATTCGAACGCTGCCCGCGGGATCGATTTCGGCCACCTGCATGTCCTTAAATTCCGGAAGATATTCATGTATGGGGTCGCTCATCAGAAACGCGCCCTTTTCAAACAGCGTGAGCGCGCACACACAGGTTAAAAGCTTTGTAACGGAATAGCCGAAATAGGTTTCGTCACCTTTCATCCTGATTCCCTTTTCCTTGTCGGAAAAGCCGGCGGCATGCCTGAAAACAGGCTTATGGCGGATGTAAACGGCCAGATCCACGCCGGGTATGACGTCTTCGACGATATCATTTAAAAACGCGCGGAGATTTGAAAAATCCATAGAAAATCCCTCCTGCAGGCTCGTTTTTTTCTTCAATAAGTATACCACGAGCCGGGGAGGGATTCAATTGTTTTTTGTTACAGCTTATCTGCGTTTGTGGGGTTGTTTACAACGCCGAAGGCGACCAATACGGGCAGTAGCACATCCAAAAAGGAATTGATCGTCTCATCCATGTCGATGCCGGCAAACTGCTTTAGGCAAAACGCCGCAAGCGCGGCAAGGCTCGTCCAAAGCGTCCAGCTTTTCCAGCGACTTTGCATACTTTATGCGCTCTCCTCTCTTTTTTTGCGTTCGATTCGCCTGATCTTTCTCTCGTCCTCGATGCGATCCAGCCTTTTAATGATATGCCTGATCTCGTTTCGGATGACCGATAGCGTGGCTGCGCGCTCATTATCCCTGACCCGATAGGCGTTAAACGCGCCCCAGGCGGCAAAAAACGTCGCCGCCAGCTGAATAAGAACTGAAAAATCCACAAAAAACACCTCCCCTCATTCCTCTTCTCTGCCCATCGGCATCAAAAGCGTAACAGGGGAGGCGCATGTATTTCTACACGCCTGATAAAGATTTTATCGGATCTGGCCGTTTCCAAAGATTCTGTACTGATATGCAGTCATGGCTTCAAGACCCATCGGGCCGCGCGCGTGCAGCTTTTGGGTAGAAATGCCCATTTCACAGCCAAGACCGAACTCGCCGCCGTCGGTGAAGCGGGTAGATGCGTTGACGTACACGGCGGCGCTGCCGCAGCCCTTTAAAAATGCGTCAGCTGTTTCGGTATTTTCGGTAATAATGGCCTCGGAATGTCCGGTGGAATGGGCGCGGATATGCAAAAGCGCGTCCTTTACGTCGTCTGCGACCGCCACAGCCAGAATGTAGTCCAGAAATTCTGTGTCGAAGTCAGCATCGGTTGCCTTGATTCCGTCGATGATCATATGCGCCCGTTCGTCCAGACGAAGCTCGACCGGGTGATTGCCCTTGCGCTCGTCCACGAGCTTTGCTTTGAGCATCGGCAGGAATTTTTCGGCAACATCCTTATGGACAATCAGGCTTTCCATGGCGTTACAGACGCTCGGGCGGCTGGTTTTGGCGTTTACGCAGATGGAAAGCGCCTTTTCGATATCCGCGTCCTTGTCCACAAAGATGTGGCAGATGCCCGTGCCCGTTTCGATGACGGGAACGGTGGCGTTTTCAACGCAGGCGCGAATAAGCCCTGCGCCGCCGCGCGGAATCAGAAGATCCACATAGCCCCTTGCGCGCATGAGCTCGTTTGCGCCCTCGCGCGTAACGTCCTCAATTTGCGAAACCATGTTTTCGTCAAGCCCCATCTTCGAAAGTGCGCGCCGGATGGATTTTACGATTGCGCCGACGGAGGCATAGGCCTCCTTGCCCCCGCGAAGCACGCAGGCGTTTCCGCTTTTTAAGCACAATACGGCAGCGTCCAGTGCAACATTAGGCCGCGATTCGAAGATGATAGCCACAACGCCCATGGGGACGGAGATCTTTTGAATTTTAAGACCATTCGGACGAATGGTTTCATCCAGCACGCGTCCCACAGGATCGGGAAGGACGCAAACCTCTTTAACGCTTTCGGACATAGCGTAAAGCCGGTCGTGCGTCAGCGTAAGCCGGTCGATCATCACGCTTCCGATTGCGTCCTTGGCTTTGAAAACATCCTTTTCGTTTTCCGAAAGGATTTCATTTTCATCCTCCAAGAGCTGTTTTGAAATCATCAAAAGCGCTTCGTTTTTGATTTCCTCTGTCAGAAGCGCCGCGTCAAACGAAGCTTTTTTGGCGTTTTTCAGAATTTCCATCGTTGTCATATCATTTTCTCCCCTTTCCGAAAAAGCGGGTGCCGACGGGCTTGCCTTCTGAAATATCGTACAGAATTTCAGGCTTATCGCTGTTGGCGATGACCATGGTAACGCCAGCGTCCATAGCCATTTTAGCGGCCTTCAATTTGGTAGCCATGCCGCCGGTTCCAAGAGAAGAGCCCTTTCCGCCGGCGAGGGCATAGATTTCGTCGGTCATTTCGTGAACTTCGCTTATAAGCTTTGCGTTTTTATTTCTGTGAGGATCGGAATCGAAAAGGCCGTCGATATCGCTTAGAAGAATCAGAAGGTCTGCGTGAATCGCAACCGCGACGATGGCGGACAGGGAATCGTTTTCGCCGATCATGATAATTTCGTCCGTCGCAACGGTATCGTTTTCATTCAGAATCGGAATCGCACCCAATTCCAGAAGCCGCGCCATGGTATTTTCAAAATGCGCGCAACGAACGGGGGACAAAACATCCTCGCCCGTGATCAGAACCTGAGCGACGGTGTGATTGTACTGGGTGAACAGGCGGTCATACGTGTACATAAGCTCACACTGACCCACGGCGGCCGCCGCCTGTTTGGTGGGCATGTCCGTAGGTCTCCCCGGGAGGGACAATTTTCCTACGCCCATGCCGATTGCGCCGGAGGAGACCAAAATGATTTCGTGTCCGGCGTTTTTGAGGTCGGAAATCACCTTGCACATTTCTTCCATTCTTCGAATATTCAATCGCCCCGTCGCGTGCGCGATGGACGAGGTTCCGATTTTGATCACGATGCGCATAAAAATGCCCCCTATAAACGGTGTTCTTTGATTATACCGTCTACAGGGGAATCTGTAAATGATTTTTTTAAATCATTACAATTCAAATTCGGGCAAAATAAGCCGTTTTAGAGCCAGAGCACCAAAGGATTTTGATTTGATGAATTGGCATTTATTGCATTTTCGACATTTATAACCGGCGTAAGATAGCGTTTGGCAATCGTCCATGCGGTATCCGCCCTTTGGGGCCAGACGATCATCACGCCTTTTTTACGCTTGTTTTCACCCTCCTCCAAAATACCTTCCGAAAACGAAACCGCTTTGTTTGTTCGCTTGTCTGAGGTTAGTAAAAGCATACATTTGATTTCGATCCGGTCGCTCATAAGCGCGTTGCCCTCGGGCGAAACACAGCTGACCCGTACCCTTCCGTTCGGGTCGAGCGCGCACGCCGCTTCGATTTCAAACGGCAAATCCTGATTTTCCGCCATCATTTCGCCGTCCGCCGTCACATATACAACCTGCGCGTTCACAACGCCGGACACCTGGCTTTTCTTTCCGTCGGTCGTCACTTCTCCAACCGACGCGCGCGTTTTGACCGCGCACACTTCGCTTACGCTTTTGGTCGCGTCCTTTAAAAGGACCGATGCGCGAAACGGCTCGTTCATGGTGATTCTGGAAATATTTTCACATATCTCAATCGTCTTATTGTCGCACAGAACTCTGGTTTCGCCCGTCGAAAACGCATCCGTAAGCGCGTTAACCTCATCCTCCGCCAGAGCGCTCGCAGTGATTTCGATCTCGGCCTCCATCAAAAGAGATGCATCCTCGCCCATCACCGCCTGATTGACGCTCGTTTTTACGCTTAATACGCTCGCGTCCAATTGAACGTTTTCCGTCAGCCATTCCGGCATTTCCATAAACCGGTCGATGGGCAGGCGGTATTTAACCAATTGCACAGGTTTCTGCGTAAGCCCCGTGCTGATCAATGTCTCAACAAGCACATTTCCGCTTACGCGAATGCCGCCGGGCTCCTTTTGATGATCCAGCTGCGAAATCGTCGCCCACTCCATAAGCGCATACCTTGCATCCAGCGCCGCAGGGAGGGATACCGTCTGGGAAAGCACTGCCAATGCCTCGCTTTCGGCAGCCAGCTTAACGGATTTGATATCCTTATAGGCAGCTTCGATGCCCTCCCCATTCTGAATCCCTGTAATCACCTGAACGGGCACAAGGGACGAAGCGACGGCGGAGAGGGTGAGATACACGTCAAACACCATGTGCCCGTTTTCATACCGGGCATTTACCTCGTTGTCCTCCGAAAACACCTTCGCCGTCATGCCGCTTAAAACGCCCTTCATATCAAAGGCGCAGGAGACGGGTACGCTGGCGTTTGCGGCGCGCGCGCCTGATTGCGAATCCACTCTGTACGCCGCCTGACACACCGCCTCGCCCTGACAGGTCACGCGGTCAGGCTGCGCCTGAACGGATGTGATGCGCACGCGGCAGTCGGATAAAAGCACGTCCACATTATCGCGCCCCGCGCCCAGCACCATCGCCTCCGCTCTCAGATGCATCTGAACTTTTTCGCTCGCATATTGCTTTTCGGCTTCGATTGTCTTTCTCGTGAGCGTGAAATCCATTTTCATCCCCCCTGTTTCATCATTCCCATCCTATGCGTCCCTGCCTTCTTCCATACATAATTGTGCGCAAACGGTTATAAATCGATGAATACAACCTCCGTTTTCTTGACATGGGCAGGGCAAAAAAGGTATAATACCGCATACTGTCTTTGAAAGGAATTCAAGATGCAGATCAAAAAAGTTTTTTCCATTTTATTCGCCGTTTTTCTGCTGATCGCGCCCTGCGCTTTTTCACAGGAAGAGCCGGATCTGTTTGAAATTCACTTCTTGTCCGTCGGCACCAACGACGCCATTCTCCTTCGCTATGGCGATGAATGCGCCTTTATCGACAGCGGCAACTACCCGGAGGGCGAAAAATGCGCCGATTACCTCAAAAAAATCGGCGTTCTTCGCCTCAAATACTATATCGGCTCCCACGCGCATCTGGATCATGTGGGCGGCGCGCCCGTGATCGTTTCCGAAATCCCGACGGAAAGCGTGATCTATACCTACGATAAAGCGCTTGAAGCCATGTACAAAACAGCGAAAACGGATGCGCAGATTCAGGCGCTGGACGCGCTTGAAAGATGCCCGATCAATTACGGCGATACATACATGTTGGGCGACGTGAAAATGACCTGCGTGGGGCCGAAGTCCTATGTGCCCAAGTATGATTTAAAGGACACGTCCGAGAACAACAACTCCATGCTGCTTCATGTAACCTTTGGAAACTTCAGCGTTTTTTTAACCGGCGACAGTCCCAGCTGGAAGGTGTTTGAAATGCACAAAAACCATCCCGAGGTTTTAAAAAGCACTGTGATCAAGGCTCCGCATCACAGAGGCGGCTTTGACAAAAGCGTTTATAAGCTGATGGATGCAGACTACGTCGTGTTTTCAACCGCCGATACGTGGCTGCCCCTGAGAGACCAGATGAAAATGGCCATGGAAAGCAGCGAAAGCGTGTTGATTACCGCCGACAACCGAAACGGAAACATCGTTTTTATGACGGACGGAGAAACGGTTACAGTTCGGACGCAGTTTGAATACGACTACGCGGAAAAATAGTGAGATTGCCTTTTTCCGCTTTGACAGGAAAGGAGATCAGAAGGGATGTTTAAAAACATAAGAGAATCCCGCCCGCTGATCGGCTATTATAATTATTCGGTCATCGTTACCTATCTGGGCCTTTTGCTCGGCATATACGGCATGCAGCTGGCCCTGACCGGAAAAATCCGCGGCGCAATCATCTGCCTTCTGCTGTGCGGCCTTTGCGACATGATGGACGGAGCCATCGCCCGAACCTGCAAGCGTACGCCGGAGGCAATGTGTTTTGGCATGCAGATCGATTCTCTGTGCGACATGGTGTGCTTTGGCGTTTTTCCCGCCGTGATCGCCTTTGTGCTGGGCCCGGCCAACGCGTTTACGATTGCCGCAGCGATGATTTATACGCTGGCCGCCGTCATCCGCCTAAGCTATTTCAATGTTCAGGAAATCATGAAAGCGCCGGACGCTGAAAAGCGCACGCATTATACCGGCCTGCCCGTGACGGCTTCGGCTTTGATCATGCCCTTAATTGCGCTTCTTTGCGCGCTGCCCAAGGCCAGCGCCTATGTATATCCCGCTGCGCTCGCCGTGATGGGCGTTTTGTTCGTGTCGCGTTTTCAGGTGAAAAAGCCCTATGGCCGCGCAATCGCGCTGATGGCGCTGATCGGGCTTGTCGTGCTCGTTCTCATCATTTTGCTCGGAGGAGAAATTCCGTGTACGAGATTCTTTACAGAAGCAAATTAGGCAGATGCATAGCCAGTATCCTTGCGCGGCCCGGGATTTCCCGGGCTGCAGGCCTAATTATGGACAGCGCCGTTTCGCGCGTGATGATTAAGCCGTTTATAAAAACAAATCAAATCGACATGCGGGAGGCAGCGCCTAAAGCGTATACTTCCTTCAACGACTTTTTTACCCGCTGCCTGATAGACGGCGCGCGCCCGTTTGAAAAGGACAAAAACATCCTTCCAAGCCCCTGCGACGGGCTTTTGAGCGTGTATCCCGTGACACAAAAAGGCATCTTCACCGTAAAGGGCACGCCTTACACGCTGGAAACGCTTTTGGAAGACAAAGCGCTGTCTGAAGCGTTTGAAGGCGGTTGGGCGCTTATCTTCCGCCTGACTCCGTCGCACTATCACAGATACGCCTTTCCGGACAACGGGCGAATCGTAAAAATGAAGCGCATTCAGGGCGTTTTTCACACCGTGCGCCCGGAGGCGCTTGAAAGCTTACCCGTTTTTAAAACCAACACGCGCGAATACATGTGCCTTGAAACCGAGAACTTCGGCCGCATGATCTATATGGAGGTCGGCGCGACGATGGTCGGTCGGATTCAAAACGACGTAACATACGGCAATTTTTCCCGCGGACAGGAAAAAGGCCGCTTCGAATTCGGCGGATCAACCGTCATACTGATCACGGAAAAAGGAACATGCGCTCCGCTTGACGAAATGATAAAGGCTTCGGACGCGGGAAAAGAATATCCGGTCAAAATGGGCCAAAGCGTCTGCCAAAGACCAAAATATGGAGACAATCAATGAAACCGATTCGAAAAATCCTGAATTTTATCCCCCAATACGCAAGAAAACCGCTTCTTTTCCTTTTGGCGTTCAACATGCTCGCGTACATCCTTCCGTCGGTTCTGCCGGTTGAACCCAGATTCGACATGACGCTTCCGATCGATCTGAAAATTCCGGCCATCCCGGTTTTCAGCTATATCTATGTGCTTTCCTATGTCTATTGGGCGTTTAATTACATCCTGATCTGCAAAAAAAATAAGTCGATGTGCAAAAGGTTTGTAACGGCTGAGGTCGTGGGAAAGGCCGTGTGCTTTCTGATTTTTATGCTGGTTCCCTGCACCTTCGCCCGTCCTGCAGCCGATACGCTTTCGGGCCCCGGCGCGTGGCTTCTGAAGATCGTTTACGCGCTTGACGAGCCCACGCGGCTCATTCCCTCCATCCACTGCTATGCAAGCTGGATGTGCGTGCGTCCGCTGATGGATAAAGGCTTTGACTATGTACCTGCGTGGTACAAGGCTTTCTCCCTTGTTTTTACGCTTCTCGTTTGCCTCTCCACGCTCTTTACGCGCCAGCATGTGATTGTGGACGTGTTCGCAGGCGTGTTGCTGGGCGAAATCGTGTGGATCGCATCGGGACGCATGTTCAAAGACCAATCAAAGGATGTGGCCGGTAAGTGAAATGCACGCTGTGTCCGCGCGCATGTAGTATTGAGCGCGCAGAATATGAAGGAAAAGGCGTCTGCGGCGTGGGATCGCTCCCTAAAATTGCCCGCGCGGGTCTTCATTTTGACGAAGAGCCGGTGATTTCCGGAAACGGCGGCAGCGGCGCGGTGTTTTTTTCCGGGTGCCAGCTAAAATGCGTATTCTGCCAGAACTATGCAGTCAGCCACGAAGCATTCGGGAAGACGGTCACAGTCGAAAGGCTCAAGGAAATCTATAAAGAGCTGATCCATCAGGGCGCGAGAAACATAAACCTCGTTTCAGCCTCGCACTACGTGCCGGCTGTGCTTGAATCGCTTAAGGAAAAGCCGCCCGTTCCCATAATCTGGAATTCGAGCGGCTATGAAAAAATCGAAACCATCCGCCTTTTAAGGGAAAAGGCGGACGTGTACCTTCCTGATTTTAAATACGCTATGAAAGCGCCCGCAAAGAAATATTCTCTCGCAGAGGACTACTTTGAATATGCATCGCGCGCCATTGCCGAAATGCTCGATCAGACCGGCCCCGTCGTTTTAAATGAAGAGGGCAACATTCAAAAAGGCGTGATCATCCGCCATCTGATCCTGCCCGGGCAGGTGGAAAACTCAAAGCGCGTGCTCGACTACATCAAGGCTCATTTTGAGGGCGCTTGGGTGAGCCTGATGGCGCAGTATGTGCCGATGGGAAACGCGGAAAAATACCCGGAAATCAACCGAAGGATTACCGAAGAAGAATACGATGAAGTGGTCGATTACATGCTGGATCTCGGTCTTGAAGACGGATTTATTCAGGAAATGGAATCTGCCGACAGCAAATACACGCCTGCATTTGATTTAACGGGCGTATGATGTTACGAAAGGCTTGAGAAGAAACATGGAGCTTATGTTCAGCCCGCTTTTCAGCGGTTCCAGCGGAAACGCCGTATTTGTGGGCGAAGGGGAGGACAGAATTCTGGTCGATGCGGGCGTATCGTGCGCGCGAATCGTAAAGGAGCTTGACCAAATCGGCGTAAAGCCGGAGACGCTCAAGGCCATTCTGATCACCCACGAACACTCCGACCACACTGCTGGCGCCGGCATTTTGTCCAGAAAATTTGACCTGCCCATCTACGCCACCGAAGGCACATGGGGCGGCATGGCGGATAAGGTGGGCGCAGTTCATAGCAAAAACATCCGCATCATCGACGCACGGCAGGATTTTTACATTGGAAAAATCGGCGTTTGCCCCTTTTCCATCCCACACGACGCGTCCGACCCCTGCGGTTATTCGTTTTGCCTGGGAAATCTCAAAGCCTCCATCGCCACCGACATCGGCTGCATCCGCGAGGGCTGGTTAAACGCCGTGGCAAACAGCGATATCCTGCTTCTGGAATCCAACTATGATGAGGATATGCTCAAAGCCGGAAAATACCCCTACGCGCTCAAAAAGCGCATTCTGGGAAGAACCGGCCACCTTTCAAACGACGACGCGGGCAAGGCCGCCGTTCAGCTGGCCGCAAGAGGCTGCAAAAACATCATCCTCGGCCATTTAAGCAAGGAAAACAATTTCCCGGAGCTGGCCGAGCAAACCGTGCGCCTCGCGCTTGACGAAGCCGGGTGCGTCCCTGGGCGGGACGCAAACCTGTCCATCGCCAGACGCGACGGGTTTTCCGGCCTGTTCAGCGTGAAGGAAGCATGATTCCATGAAACGGAGGCCCTTTTTATGAACGTCAATTTCACCCTTATGAATATGCCGCGCGATCCGGAAAACACAAAGCCTTCCGTGTTCGCCGCGTCGTTTTTGTATTTTGTCGCCTTAAGCGGGCTTTATATTCTGCCCCTCGCGCTCGGATTTCTTCAGCTGATTTTCGGAAACTTTCTTTTGCCCGAAATAAACAGCGTCATGCAGGTGATGTATTATCTGCTGTTTATCGTCATCCCCCTTCTTATTTATGCAAAGCGCCATCCATCCGCCTGCGCGGACGTGATGCGCATCAATCCGCTTTCCGTGAAAACCGCCCTGTTGTGCACGGTCGCCGCGCTGATTGCAGTATACCTTTCTCAGCTCCTGACCGTCCTTTGGACGATTCTGATCGAAAGCACTATCGGAACGCCGCCGGATACCGGCTTTCAGATTCCGACGACAGCGATGGGGCTGGGCGTATCCATTGTAACCATCGCCATTTTGCCCGGCGTCTGCGAGGAACTTTTGTTCCGAGGCGCGATACTGGGCGCATGGGAAATCCGCGGCTCCAAACGCGCGATTGTCATTTCCAGCCTCTGGTTTATGCTGATGCACGGAACCATCGCGGGCATGCCCGTTCAGTTTCTTTCCGGCCTTATGCTCGGTATAATTGCCGTTTCCACCGATTCGATTTTCGGCGGTATGGTGTTTCACACCGTGTACAACGCCGCAACGCTCATACTGGCATATGTCCTAAATCAGCAAACAAACACGCCGGTTGAAAGCGCTCAAAG
Organism: Clostridiales bacterium; assembly: GCA_015056255.1. Classification (GTDB taxonomy): domain Bacteria; phylum Bacillota; class Clostridia; order Christensenellales; family Aristaeellaceae; genus SFHK01. The sequence goes on from SVGP01000003.1 coordinate 109,704, forward strand.
CACGCTTGACGCCATCGGCGGCATCACGGGTGTTTTCGAATTGATATTGCCGGCCTGCCTGTTCACCGCGCTTCTGGTTTTGGTCATAAAGGCGATCGACGCCGACCGCATCAAAAGAAACGGCGCGCAGTTCGGCTATCCTGCAGCTGTGAAACACGATTTGGGATTTGCCGAATACCTCGTCATGGGCGCAAGCTTTTCCATTGTGTTTTTGTATTATCTTGAAGACCTTCTGTTGATCATGGGGTGGATCTGATGAATGCATGCGTGCTGGCCGTAGGGTCTTTAAAGGAAAAATGGCAAAAGGACGGCGCAAACGAATACCTTAAGCGCCTGACCCGCTACGGAAAATATGAGATGGTCGAGGTGCCGGACGAGCCGGAGCCCGCCAAACCCTCAAAAGCCTTAAACGACATGGTGATGGACAAGGAGGGAAAGGCGCTTTTAAGCCGCATCAAGCCCGCCGACAAGGTCGTTGCCCTTTGCATTGAGGGAAAGCAGCTTTCAAGCGAAGGCCTGGCTGAGGAAATCCTCAAATGGGAGCAGGAGGGCCATCGAGTCGTGTTCGTCATCGGCGGATCTCTGGGCCTTTCGAAATCCGTTACCGACCGCGCTGATTACAAGCTTTCCTTTTCAAAAATGACGTTTCCCCATCCCCTCATGCGCGTTATTCTCCTGGAGCAGCTCTACCGCGCCGCAAGAATCAACGCCGGGGAAAGGTATCATAAATAAACATGCAAAACAGCGCGGGCGGTATTCCGGCTGCTTTCACAAAACCATACTTCTTCTGACCATACGCATAATACACGCGTATGGTCATTATTTACATCTAATAGAATTAGCATTTCTATTCATCCGCCCGTCAAACGCGCGTAAAATTGCTTCAAAAGCTGCGAAAAATATCGAAAAGAAAAAATTTTTTCAAAAAGTGGTATATATAAATAGCTCCGCTCATAAATATCTTATGAAAGGAGTGATCACACAATGCTGATCAAAGTAACAGACATCCCCGGAAGAAACGAGCTTAGAAAAAAGGCGGGCAGAAGCCTGATGGTCGAGGAATTTTTAAAATCCGGTTTCCGCTTCGCCGAAGTAACCCTCGAAGGCGCGGATACGCCCCGGCGCGCCTACAACGGTCTGATGATGGCCATCCGCCGCCAATATCCGGATGAATGCGCGGTCGTCTGGCGGCACGGACGAATTTTTCTGATGCGTCTGGAGGAAAACGAAAATGACGATAAGTAAGCGCGCCGAAGCCAGACGGCGCATGAGCCGTCTGATCGTGACAGACGAAATGCAAAACAGAATCGACCGACTGAACGTAAGCAGGGAAGAATTCTCCGCCGATCTGTTGTCCGCCGTCGCGTCTTCCGCGGAAAATGCAGACCTAAACGAATCCGAGGTCTTCGCCCTTTTCGAGCTTTCAGCGAAAATAGGCTTGCGCATCGACGGAAATGAAAGCGGCGCAAGGCTCGACAATCTAAACGGACATGCCGCCATCACCATGGATTTTGCAAATCTGTTTAACCTCTATAAGCGTATGCGATCGTTTTAAGCCGCTTGAATTCAACTTTTCTTTGCTGCATACATGAATTTTTTGGTCAAGACCGCCGCCATACTTGATGGTTTTCCGGTTTTGTGGTATGATTTTATAAGATTTTTCTTAAAAAAGGGGCGATGTACAATGAAAACCATTAAGATGACGCTTGCCATGCTGCTTGCTTTTGCCATGCTGCTTTCCTGCGCATTTGCAGAAAACGCCACGCCTGCCGAACCTGTTGAAGAGGCGACTCAGACCGAACCCGTGGATGAAAACCCCGTCGTCGCTACGCTTCATGAATATGAAATCCGCTTAGCCGACGTTGAATCCTACGCACAGCAGATGTATTCCGAGGGTCTGGTTACCTCCGCCACGGATTACGCCGCAGCGCTCGACTATCTTCTGATCTATAATGCCCTTCCCAAGGTCATGGTTGCCGATATCGGCCTTGAAAATCTTTTGAGCGAAGAGAGAATTCAGGAGCTTTACGCCGAAGCCGAAAAGATCTACAAGGAAGAAATCGACGCCTACATCGCCTATTACTACGGAAGCGATCTTAGCGACGAAGACTATCAGCTGATCTACGAAATGGTTGCAGGCGCATATGCCGAAGCCGGTTTCCCCCTTGAAAGATACAAGGAAGAATTCGTAGTCGGCGAAGCTTTTGCCGCGCATTTTGACACCTTTAAATTTGAAATCTCCGAGGATAAGCTGAAGGAAACCTTCGACAGCTTTGTCGAAAGCGACAGGGAGATGTTTGAAGGAAACGTCCTGATGTACGAATACGCCACCAACTACTACGGCTATCAGTCCTTTTACATGCCCGAAGGCTATCGCGGCATCACCCACATCCTGATCGACGCTGATGCAGACGCGCTTTCCGCCTACGCGACTGCCGCCGCAGGCACGGATACAGAGGCCATTGAAAATGCCAAGGCCGCCGTGATCGAAAGCTGCAAAGAAAAGCTCGATGAAATCTATGCAAGAATCGAAAATGGCGAAAGCTTTGAAAGCCTGATCGGCGAATACAACACCGATCCCGGCATGTCCGGCGACAACCTGAAAAACGGCTATGCCGTTCACAAGAATACCATCGTGTACATGCAGGAATTCACAGACGGCGCGTTCTCCGAGAAAATGGTTTCCGTTGGCGACGTTTCCGATCCCGTCGTCACCAGCTACGGCGTTCACATTCTCTACTACTTAAGAGATATCCCCGGCGGAGTGATCGAGTATACAGACGCTGTCAAAGCCGAGCTCGAAGCCTACTGCGTCGGCATTGAGCAGGATGCGCTTTTAAGACAGTGGCTCAGCGATTACGGCGTTGAATATGGCGCGGCGTATGCAGACCTCATGGGCTGATGCGCAGAGCCTGAAAGGAAAACGATCGATATGTCCCATTCCCCCGAGCCCATCCGTCGCGTGATGGCGGTAAACGACATTTCCTGCTTTGGAAAATGCTCGCTCACCGTCACCCTTCCCATTCTTTCCCGCTTTGGCATCGAGGCCGTTCCTCTGCCGACCGCGCTTTTATCCACCCACACGGGTGATTTCTCCAAGCCGACAAGGCTGGATCTGACGGATGAAATGGAGAAAATTTTCGCCCACTGGGAAAGTTTTTCTCTGAAATTCGACTGCGTGTATACGGGCTATATGCTCGAAGGCCAGCTGCCGCTTGCGGAGAAAATCGTAAAAACGCATGCATCCCGCGGCGCAATGATCCTGGTGGATCCCGTAATGGGCGACAACGGATATATGTATTCGGGCTTTGAAAGCGATTTTCCAAAGAAAATGCGCGCGCTTTGCCAGAATGCCTGCGTTTCAACGCCCAATCTCACGGAAGCGATGCTGATGACGGAAACTGCGTACAAGCCGATTCTGTCAAGGGAAGAAAGCAGCGAGCTGTATAAAAGGCTGTCGGACATCGGCGCAAAGCATACCGTTATCACCGGCGTTCACCCAAACGACGCCGAGGTAGGCGACGTTGTAGTCGACGAAAACGGCCGCGTTCTCTACGAAAAATACCTGCCCGCCACCAACCGCCGCCTGCACGGCTGCGGAGACGTGTTCGCAAGCGTATTGTGCGCAAAGCTTGTAATGGGCGAAAACATCCTAAAAGCCGTCGAATACGCGCAGGATTTCACAGGCAAAGCCATAGAAATCACGAATAAGGACGCGCAAAACCACTGGTACGGGCTGAAATTCGAAAGCCTGATGGACGAAATCGGGTAAAAACGAACGCGCGGGCGTGCAATGCACGCCCCTACAGCATGGTTATTATACCATCATTACATGTAGGGGCGGTCATTGACCGCCCGCGCGTTTTTCTGCGCAGCCTTTCAGAATAATCGTTTTCGCGCGCCCGCCGCTTCTTCCTTTGCCGAAACATTCTCCCTTGCACGATTTTAAAAACCATTGTATAATAATTCCAAACGCAAACCCGAAAACGGAAGGAATGATTGTATGAAATTCAGGCTCGGACACTGGCTGTTAAAGCCCCAAATGGAAGCCATTTATGCAACCGAGGCATACAAAGTCAAAAAGGAAGGCAATGCGCTTGAAATTCTCGCCCCCTCATCCCAGGTGCACAATCGCGGCTGCACGCTGATTGCGGCGCTGAACGTGCGCCTGTCCTCGCCCATGCCGGGCGTGATCCGCGTGGACACCGTGCACCACAAGGGCCAGAAAAAGCGCGCGCCAGAATTTGAAATCGAAACCAGCGACGTAAGCGTTTCCATTGAGGAAACTGAAAACGCGTATCTCTACACCTCCGGCAATCTCACCTGCCGCGTAGACAAAACCCCCGGCCACTGGGGTTTGGAATTCATTTCGGAAGGCCAAAGACTGACCGGCACGACCGACCGCTCGCTTGCCTGGATGCATGATAAGAATACAGGCCGCGCCTACATGACCGAGCAATTGTTTTTGGACGTCGGCGAGAACATCTACGGCCTTGGCGAACGCTTCGGTCCGTTTGTGAAAAACGGTCAGGTGGTCGAAATGTGGCAGGGAGACGGCGGAAGCTGTTCCGAGCTTGCATACAAAAACGTGCCTTTATACCTTTCCAACAAGGGCTACGGCGTGTTTGTGAACAATCCCGGCGACGTGGCGTTTGAAATTGCATCCGAAGACGTCGAAAAGGTTGAAATCGCAGTTGAGGACGAGCGCCTGAGCTACTTTATCATCGCAGGCCCCACTCCTAAAGACGTCATTTCCCGCTACACCCAGATGCTCGGCCGCCCCGCGCTCCCGCCCGCATGGTCGTTCGGATTGTGGCTGAGCACCTCCTTTACCACCAATTACGACGAAAACACCGTCACCGGTTTTATTCAGGGCATGGCGGACAGAAACATTCCCCTGTCCGTGTTCCACTTCGACTGCTTCTGGATGAAGGGCTTTGAGTGGGTCAATTTCACCTGGGACGACGAAACCTTCCCCGATCCCAAGGGTATGCTTGAAAGGTATAAATCGCGCGGCCTTCACATCTGCGCGTGGATCAATCCCTATATCGCCCAGAATTCCTGCCTGTTTGACGAGGCCATGGAAAAGGGCTACATGATCAAAAAGACCAACGGCGACGTCTGGCAGACCGACCTTTGGCAGGCCGGCATGGGCGTTGTGGATTTCACCAATCCCGATGCATGGAAATGGTATCAGGACAAGCTCAGAAATCTTTTGTCCGACGGCGTTGACTGCATCAAGACCGATTTCGGCGAGCGCATTCCGGTCAAGGACATTCAGTATTTCGACGGAAGCGATCCCGTGCGCATGCACAACTATTATTCCTATCTCTACAATAAGTGCGTCTTTGAGCTGATTGAAGAGGTCAAGGGCAAGGGCGAGGCTATCGTGTTCGCCCGCTCGGGCACCGCAGGCAGCCAGAAATTCCCCTGCCATTGGGGCGGCGACAACAGCGCCACCTATATCTCCATGGCGGAAACGTTAAGAGCCGGCCTGTCCCTCTCCTCCTCCGGCTTCGGCTTCTGGAGCCACGATATTTCGGGCTTCGAGTCCACTGCGCCCGCGCATGTTTACAAGCGCTGGTGCCAGTTCGGCCTTCTGTCGAGTCAGTCGCGCCTGCACGGAAGCTCTTCCTATCGCGTGCCGTGGCTGTTTGACGAGGAAGCCTCGGACGTTTTAAGAAGATTTGTCAACCTCAAGTGCACGCTCATGCCCTATCTTTACGGAAAGGCCGTCGAGGCGCATAAGACCGGCATTCCCATGATGCGCCCGATGTTTATGGAATTCCCGCTCGATCCCGCGTGCGATACGCTCGACAGGCAGTACATGCTGGGCGAAAGCATCCTGGTCGCGCCCGTATTCAGAGAAGACGGCGTGGTTCAGTATTACCTCCCGGACGGCAAGTGGACCCACCTTTTAGACGGACGCACTGTCGAGGGCGGCCATTGGATGAAGGAACAGTACGACTTTATGTCTCTCCCCGTCTGGGTCAGGGAAAACACCGCTCTGCCCGTCGGAAACGTGGACGACAGGCCCGACTACGACTATGCCGACGGCGTTACCATGAAGCTTTATCATATTGAGGAAGGCGCAGACATACATGTAGCCATCCCCGGCACCAAGGGAAACACCGCCCTCACCGTGCGCATTCAGAAAGAAAACGGCGAAATCAAGGTAACCAGCGACAAGGGCGAAGTCAATTACGAAATTCTGTAAGTCAAGAAACGCGAATCCAAAAGCCTCCCTTGTGTAAAGGGAGGTGGATTCGCCGTAAGGCGAAGACGAAGGGATTGCAGAAACGATTGATTTTCTGCAAGCGTTTGGATATGAACGCGGTATTGGCAACAATCCCTCAGTCAAAATCCTCGATTTTGACAGCTCCCTTTTCACAAGGGAGCCTTTTGGGGCGCGTTCCTTTTATACTTTTCTCTTAAACCAATTAAGGAAGGAACACAACAATATGAAAGTGGTTGTCGGCATGTCCGGCGGCGTGGATTCCTCGGTTGCCGCGTATCTTTTAAAGCGCGAGGGCCACGACGTAATCGGCGTATTTATGAACAACTGGGAGGAAAAGGACGAAAACGGCGTTTGCACCAGTCAGCAGGACTGGGCGGACGTCAGAGACGTTTGCGACACGATCGGAATCCCCTATTATTCCGTCAATTACGCCAGGGAATATATGGATCGCGTGTTTTCGCATTTTCTGTCCGAATACAAAAGAGGCAGAACGCCCAACCCGGACGTTTTATGCAACCGCGAAATCAAGTTTGCGCCGCTGCTTAATTTTGCGATGTCCCTGGGCGCTGAAAAGCTTGCAACCGGACACTTCGCGGGCGTTGAAAAGCGCGACGGGCTTTTCAGGCTCCTTCGCGCAAAGGACGAAAACAAGGATCAGACCTATTTTCTCTGCCTGATTTCGCAAAACCAGCTGTCCCACGCCATGTTCCCGGTCACAAACCTTACAAAAATGGAAATCCGCGACCTTGCGCGCGAGGCGGGCATTCCCGTCAGCGAAAAGAAGGACTCGACGGGCGTTTGCTTTATCGGCGAAAGAAACTTTAAAAAATTCCTTTCCGAATACCTTCCCGCCCAGCCCGGCGACATCGTGACACCAAACGGCGAAAAGGTGGGCAGGCACGACGGCCTTATGTATTACACGCTCGGACAGAGACGCGGCCTCGGAATCGGCGGGCGAGGCACGTGCGAAAGATGGTTTGTCGTGGACAAGGATCTTAAAAACAACCGCTTAATCGTCGAGCAGGGCGAATCAAGCGAAAGGCTTTTCACAAAGTGCGCCTTTGCAGAAGCTCCCAGCTGGCTGATCGGGGAAGCCCCCATCGACCTTGGAAAGCCGTTTTCATGTATGGCGCGGTTCCGACATCGTCAGCCCTTAACCCCCGTTATCATCACCCCCGAAAAGGACGGCGTGTACATCGAGTTCGAAGCCGATCAGCGCGCCATCACCCCCGGCCAGGCCGTCGCGTTCTATAAGGGCGACGAATGCCTTGGCGGCGCGACGATTGACTGGGCAAAGCGGTAAAACAACTCCGGAGGCAAAATATGAAGCTCTTTCTCGCATTCATGCTTACTTTCTCATGCGCCTTATCGGGCGCGAAATACCAAAGCGACCTGCACATAAACATGCAGGCCGCTTTTTTTGAAGAAGCCGAACGGGCATATCGGGACATCATAGCCTACGACGAAAACGCGCCCGTTACAAGAGAAGAAATCCATGCGCTGTATGCGCATGACGCTTGTCTTGCGCCGATTCGGAAAAAAATCGCCGGAATTATAAACAAAATCAACTCTATGAAACCCAAAACCGCCGCCGAATACGCAGAAGAATGCCTGTTCGCAGGCGAAATTCTCGAAAGCCCACCCGACGGCATCATTTTCGTACGCTGTTACCTTCTCCCCTTCTCGCCGGAGGAAACGAAAATATACGACCAGATACAAAAAAGTGGCGAAATTCATGCGCTTGACGCGCTGTTTTCGCCGCTTGAAGATTATGTTTTAAGCTTAAATGGCGCTTTCACGCCTGACAACGGATTTGAACCGTACTTTAAAATGAAAGGCGACGGCGCGGTGATCCCCGTTTATAAAGGCACCAGATATCTTACCGATAAAGCCGTCTCCGCCGCCCTGTCCGTGTCGGAGTCTTCTCCCGTAAGCCCGCCCGTTCGGGACGCGCGGGGAATGATTGTGTTTGAGTTCGTCAGCGATTAAGTCCGTCCATCTCGAGCATCTTTTCAAGGGTCTTGATGTCGCTTGTGATGTCGACCGCGTCGCTTTTGAAAAGAATATCCAGTTGCTTTTCAAAGCCCTGTACAAGCTTATCGAGAATACCCTCGATGCGCGCGCGGGAGGAAGTAATGTTTTCAACGTTCACGGTCTGCTGCTCAAGGTGCGCATACTGCTTTAAGAGCTTAACCGTGGTGGGCAGATAATAATCCATAAAGGTGTCGATTTCGCGCCTGCGCTCGGGCTTCTGGGACACAATATCAAAGATTGCGCGCGTGATTTCTTCGATTCGGTCGATCTTTTGGGATACCATCTCATCGTCGATCATCACATTGAGCGCGCGTATTTCAAGCAGAATATGCTTGTATTCGGTTTCCTCGGCGTATTTTGCGTTTTCCGCTTCATCTTCGGCCTTGGCCTTCTGCCTGGCGCGGACGATTTCCGGGCTTAAAACCAGCATTCTTCTGCCTTCATCGATATAGGCGCTTCTGGAAATTTTACTTTTCTTTTTAAGGGTCTTTATGTCGCGCCTGAGCGTTCTTTCATTCACGCCCATTTCGCTCATCAGCTCGTCCAGCGCAATCTCAGCCTGCGCGCCGATGCAGGAAACATAATTGTCCAACCGGTCGGAGGACGTGTTCATGTATTTTGTCAATAAAACCACTAAAACCGCGATCACCGAAACCGGAATAACGACCCAGAACATGGAAGCCTTGATCCACGAGAAAATTTCGCCTGCGGATGTAAACAGTAAAATCGCAGCCAGTACGTAAACAAGGTCGGTCTGCTTTTTTGATAAATTAATCAGCCCCGTCACCTTTTTGATCAACATGAATACGCCGATAAAGCGCAGAAACGGGATTGACAGAAATATGACAATGGTCAGCCAACTGCTGCCGGAATCCTTGCCGCCTGACAAGCGCATTCACCTCCCCCTACATTCATACGGTATATTATAGCACAAAATGCTTTGCCTGCAAACGTTTTTTTCAAAAGCTTGACAATGGACGAAAAAAGAACGATAATAGAATAAGGCGTAATTTCAATAAAATGATGCCAAAATCCGATAACCTATTTACAGAATCGGAAAAAGACGGTATGATGAATACAGCGCACTTAAATCAGGGGGACAAAAGCATGTATACCGAAAATGATTTCATAAAAGCAAACAAGCAAAAGAAAATCCGCGTGACGCTGTTTTCAATCATGTGCCTTATCTTTTTGGCCGCCATGTTCACCTTTAACGCCATACGCATTCAGGCGCTTTCCATTGCCTGCGCAGTCGTCGGGTTCATGGTCGCCTATTTCATTTACTCGTTCAAGGTCGGCCCGTGGGTAAAGTACGACAGGCACTTAAAGGAACTCAAAAGCGGCCAGAAGCGTACAACCGTATGCGAATTCATGTACTTTACGGACGAAACGCGCCTTGTGGACGGCGTCGAGGTTCATGAACTGATCGCAAGGGTTGGCAAGGAAGAAGAGGACGAGCGCCTGTATTACTGGGACGCAGACAAAAAGCGCCCATCTCTTAAGGAAGGCGACAGGGTGTCCATCGTATCCTATGGAAATTTTGTAGTGGAGCTGAAAAACGCGTAAAACGTTTCCTCCGGCTTCCACGAAACGGAGGCGGAAAATATGGCCGGACATGTTCTGGTTTGCGTTACGGGACAGAAAACCTGCGAAGCCCTGATTGTAGAGGGCGCGCGCATTGCAAAGGAAAACGGCTCAGAATTATCCGTGCTTCACGTGGTCAAGCCCGGCGCATCTCTTCTTGGAAACGCCAAGGAGGGCGAGGCGCTCGAGTACCTTTATAAAATCGCCACCGAGCACGATGCGGACATGGCTATGATCCGCTCGGACAATGTGGAAGAAACCATTGCCCGACAGGCAGAAAAGCTGGACGCCCAGACCCTTGTGATCGGCAAATCCAACGGCTCAAAAGAAAAAAGCTTTCAGATGAAAATCGAAACGCTTCTGCCCGATATCGAAATTAAAATGGTATATCCATAATCCACATATTTCCGCCCCCGTCCGGGGCGGATTTCGCGTATTTTTTGAACATATGCGCCCTTTTAGGCGTCCAAAGAACAAACCCCTACGAAAGGAAGAATTGTGATGAAAAGACTCATTTCTCTTTTCCTCGCCCTTGTGATGCTGCTTTTGTCCGTGCCGGTATACGCGGAAGAAGCCGCCCCCACCCGCGGCGGCGTCACCATTTACGACATCCCCATCGAGGATGATAATTTCGAAACCGCGCCCATCAACGGCGAAAAAAGCGAAAGCGCCGAAGAAGCTTCATCCGGAACGCCTGAAGGAGAGGACGAAGGCTCCATTAAGGAAATTCTGGAAGAAAGCGAGGACGATCTGATCGTATACGATCCGGTTGAGGAATATCTTTATAACGGCGATGAAATCACGGAAGCGCTCGACATGCTGGACGGCATGAAAAACATCCTGCTTCTGGGCGTGGACAGCCGAACCGGTAAAATCGAAGGCCGCACCGACACCATGATCCTTTTAACCGTGGATATTAAAGGTCAGGTGATCAAGCTCACCTCTTTCCTGCGCGATCTGTATGTTGAAATTCCCGGCTACAAAAACAACCGCCTGAATTCCGCCTTTGTTTTCGGCGGCTGGCCGCTGCTTCAAAAGACGTTTGAAAAGAATTTCGGCGTAAAGCCCGACGCTTATGTCGCCGTCAATTTAAGCGGCCTTGCCCAGATCATCGACGCGTTGGGCGGCGTGTATGTAGATGTAGACGCCAAGAAAATCGACCGCATCAACGCCGTCATTTACTGGTATAATAAACAGGTGCTGAATCTTACGAATCTCAGCCACGGCTATCTCACCAAAGGCGGCTACCAGAAGCTGACCGGAAAGCAGGCCGAGGCGTGGGCCAGATACCGCTACAGCGAAAGCGACTATCAAAGAAGCGCGCGCCAGCGGCAGTTGATTTCGATCATCTTTGACGAAGTCAAGAAAATGAGCCTGAAGGAGCTGATCTCCTTCGCCATGAAAAACGCCAACCTCATCGAAACCAATCTGACCATCACAGACATCATCTCCCTCGCGCCGGCGGTGCTTGCGCTGCACGACGCAGAGATCAAGGAATTCAGAATCCCCATCGACAACGGCTCCACCAGCCAGAAAATTTCCGGCATGAGCGTGCTCGTTCCGGACAGGAAGAAAAACGCAAACGCGCTGAAGGAATTCCTCCTGGGCGACTGATCAAGGGAAAGGATGCTGACGCATGGGAAAAACGCTTGCCTCTCTTATGATAATGGGCGCATTTTTCCTCGCATTGGCGTCCTTTTTGGTATACGTTTATTCAAAGCGGAAATATCCGCTCAAAAATGCCGATTGCATCATCGTCCTCGGCGCAAAAATCCACCCGGACGGCTCGCCGTCCAATACGCTTAAATACCGTCTGGACGCGGCCTTAAACGCCTACAGCCAAAACCGCGCTCCCGTCATCATCGTCACCGGCGGTCAGGGTCCGGACGAAAACGAACCCGAAGCCTGCGCGATGAAACGCTATCTCATCCAAAAAGGCATCCCTGCAAACTGCATCCATGAGGAAACCCAGTCCAAAAACACCATCGAAAACCTCAAAAACGCATGCGTCATCATGTCGTTATCCAATCTCAAAACCGCCGTCATCGCAACCACAGACTACCACATGCCAAGAGCTCGCCTGATCGCAAAACGGCTGGGCGTCAAAACCTCAGCCGCCCCTTCCAGACCCGGAAGAAGGCTTGTCACTCAATTGACCGCCTACTCAAGGGAAGTCTTAAGCTGGGGCCTCCTGATTATAAAAATCGCGCAGCGGAAAATCTGATTTCCGATGCGCGATTTTCTATTGAAAAGATTAGACAAATCACAACTTCTCAGGCGAAACTTTAAAAATCACTTTCAAAAGAATATACGTTATTGTGCCAAGCGCAAAAAGCGCAATCGCCGCCGCCCAGATCGTTCCGTAAACCAAAACGGGAATCATTGAAACAATCCCGATCAAAGGCGCAGTCAAGCCGCCGATGCCTGCGGCCGCGCTTTGCTTGACCACATATACCTCGTTTTCCCAGTCAAAGCGCGGAAACTTCGTATTGATGAAAAGCGCCCACGTGCAGGCGAAAATATTGATCAGAATCGGCGCAATCAGCATAATCACCGCACTCACTGCATCCGGCGCGAGGGAGATCGCGGTCAGAATGGACGCAATCAGCAAAAACGGTGCGTTCAGAAGCACGCTCATCAGGATTTTTGCGCCGAAGAGGTGTCTGTTCGTTATCGGAAGCGTCTTTAAAAGCCACCACGTTTTTCCCTCCATCGACAGGGAAACCGCGCTGGGCGGCATGAGGGAGGAGATGATTCCAAGGAGAAACGCGGCGATGAGCGGAAGATTCAAATCAACCGGAAGCGCAGAAACCGCCGTCTGCACATCCCCTATCGACAGCATGACCGCTGCCGCAAGCGTCATAATCGGCGAAATGAAGGTATTCATCATGTAGATGCCAGAAGCGAAATAACGCCTGAATTCGCGATTGATGAGCGCGGGAAGAAGCAATGAGGCTTTCACGCTTTTTTCCGCGCGGAAGGCTTTTGCGCTTCCCCTCGCGCCCTGACTAATGACAACAAAGGGAAACACGCGGGCAACGACAAAAAGCGTAATGCCAAGTAAGCCCAAGCTTACGCCGATCAAAGCGAAAACGCCCTCATACGCGCCCTGTGCAATCCCGCCGATCCAAGCCGCCGGCGGATACACGCCTTTAACGGCGTTAAGCATGGTCTCTGTAAGGCTTTTGATTCTTTCAAGCGTAAGCTCGTCCTCAATTCGCGTAAGAGACGCGCTTCCCCAGAAGATAAAGCCTATAAATAGAACCGTCAGCGCGGTCTGGAAAATAGCTTTTCGTTTGAACATTGCAGAAACCATGCTGATCAGTGCGCCCGGCAGAAGCGACAGGCACATGGGAATCACAGGCATAAAAATGACGGAAATGAGCCACGCGAGATAGAACAAAACGGATGGACGCGCAAAATACACAAAAACGCCGATCGCCGGGAGCGTTACCAAGGCGCACAGAAGAACATTTTCGATATACATGCGGATAAGCCGGCTCGCCGCAATCGAAAACGGGCGCACAGGCAGCGCGCTCAGTACCTCAACGCCGTTTTTCCGAAACAGCGTGGGAGCGGAAGAAAAAATGCCAAAAAAGAGAATGATCAGGCTGATGACCACGGTAAACAGCGCACAAATTGCGTCCTTTAGACCCAGATAACAAAGCGCATACGCATATCCGCCCGTATACCCTGCCACCATCAGAATGACAAACGCCCAGGCAACAGAAAGCAGAACGATTCTGCGTTTTTCTTTTTTATCAGTTGTATGCCGAAACCGGTTCAGGCCGTACAGATTCAGGCTTTCAAGGCGCGTAAGCAGCCCGATTTCCCTAAGCATCCGCCGCCACCTCCATGAAAATATCCTCAAGCGTCCTACCCTCGCCCACAATCTCATCCATGTCTCCGGTTTTTAAAAGCACGCCGTCTTTGATGATGGAAACGCGGTTAGACAGCTTTTCGGCAACCTCAAGCACATGCGTCGAATACAAAATCGCGCCGCCCTGATCGCAGATTTCCCGCATAAAGCCCTTGAGCGTCACGCTGGCCTTGGGGTCGAGTCCCACAAACGGCTCATCCAGAATGAGCAGCTTAGGCTCATGCAAAAGCGAGGCAATGATCACGAGCTTCTGCTTCATGCCGTGGGAATAGGTCGAAATGAGCGAGCCAAGAGCGGATGTGATTTCAAACGCCTCGGCGTACCTTGAAATGCGCTGCTTTCGTACGTCGGCCTCCACTTCAAACACATCTGCGATGAAGTTCAGAAACTGAATGCCTGTCAGATATTCATAAATATCGGGGTTGTCCGGAATGCAGGCAAGCATTTTTTTGCACGCGATGGGGTTTTCCCTTATGGAAACGCCACCGACTCTGATTTCGCCGGATTCGAATGTGTGAATGCCGCAGACGGCCTTGATGAGCGTGGTTTTGCCTGCGCCATTGGGACCGATAAAGGCGTGAATATCGCCGGAGCGCACGGAAAGAGAGATATTTTTAATGCCCTTGTCCGATCCGGGATAGCGCTTGGTCACGTTTATAATTTCAAGCATTTATTTGTCCTCCATCTCTGTGCGCTTGTAAACCTCGATGCAAAAGCCCTTGTGCCCGCAATGGGTGCAGGTGAGGTTTCGGGTGCGCAGGGTGTGCCTTGCAAAAATCATTTCCATTTTCCGGGGCGTAAACACCGCGTGGCACTCGGGGCAGATGAACTGAACGCTTTTGATGTAATAATACGAAATCAAACAGCAGCCCAAGGTCAGCACGGGCAAATACAAAATGATCGGAAGCCATACGCCCTTTATAAACCCCGCCAGAACAAACGCCCATTCAAGCGCTTCCAGAACGAGGGCAAAGATCAGCATTTTGATGTACAGCTTATGAAGTTTTCGCCTGTTGTCCATGCGGAACGCTATGTCGTTTATGGAGTGAAGGGAGAAATTTCCAGCATCCCTGATGCCTCTTTCGAGCGCTTCCAGCCGCGAAAGCCTGTTTTGTCTTTCATTGATTTCATCCAAAAGTTCTTTTTTCTGCTCTTCGATCAATAGCCCGATCACGTTTTCCGGGTGTTCTTCCTGAATCAACTTTTGAATGCTGGCAATCGGAAGCCCGATATCGCGCAGATAACAAACGGCCTTTAAGCGCATGATGTCGTTTTCCGAATACATCCTGCGCCCGCCTTCGGTCAGAGACGAGGGCGAAACAAGATTCCTTTGATCGTAATACTGAATGGTGCGAACCGTCACATTCAATATCTTCGCAGCCTCTCCCGTTGAATAATTCGGCATAGCTCAACCTCCTTTCACAAGCAGTATACCTGATAACGCTGCGTCATGAGCAAGCTATTTTTGAATAAAAGCACAATTTACGGGCGAAAGATCATTTTTCCGCCCAAAATTCCTTAAGCGCCTTGACCAATTTCCTTTCATCCATCGCTGTCGGCAGATACCTCGGCGCGAGCAGGCTCCTATATTCCTGCGTCCTGTATCTGTCGTCTATAAATAAAACCACGCCCCGATCCGCTTCCGTTCGGATCACGCGCCCCGCCGCCTGAAGGCATTTGCTGACGCCGGGATAGACGTAGGCGGTTTCAAACCCGCGCCCATTCGCCTCTTCATAAAGCCCCTTAAGGCAATCGCCTTCAAACGAAATCTGCGGAAGACCCACACCCACAATCGCAGCGCCGATCAGCCTGTCGCCCGGCAGATCCACGCCCTCTGAAAACACGCCGCCCATGGCGATAAAAGCGACCATGCTCTTTTCCGGGTTTTCGCAGAATTCATCCAGATATTCTTTGCGTTCCCCCTCCGTCATATCGCGCGTCTGGAGAAGAACCTTCACATCCCCATACATCGCCATAAAAATTTCCGCCACGCTGTTTAAATACTGATGACTCGGAAAACACGCCAGATAATTGCCCTTTTTCGCTGAAACCATGTCGTAAATGGCCTTGGCAACGCGGTGCGCGCTCTCCTCGCGCATGCGGTAGCGCGTGGGAATGAAAAGGGACGCGCAGAAAAGATTTTCCTTCGGAAACGGCGAAGGCAGCGAAAAGGCAACATCGCCCGCATCCTTATCGAGTGATAAAATCGATTCGTAATGGCTAAGCGGCGAAAGCGTAGCCGAAAACAGCACCGTTCCCCGCATGCGCTTCATGGCCTTTGAAAGGCGATCCGTCGGATTCCAACACCATATTTTGATTCTGGACCGCTTGCCCTCGGGCGTAATCAGCGTCCTGTGCGTGTTTTCGTCAAAATCATCCGACGCGCGCACAAAGCCATTGGCCCTGAAAAACACGTCCGCAAGCTTTCCCTTATAGGTCGCAGGCACGGACAAAAACGGCTTCGCATCCTCGATAAACGCCTTGACGCTTAATAAAAATTCCTGCGGAAGCTCGGTTGAAAGCTCGTTTTCAGTGTCCTTTTTGAGCGCATGGTAAAGCCGCGTGAGCGCCAGATACAATTCTGATTTTCGCCCGTCCTCACGACCGACTTCGCGCCGAAGTTCTGCAATTTCCTTATCGCCAAGATCCGCCGAATACATTTCCCTTGCGCGCGGCACAAGGTTGTGCGCCTCGTCGATCAAGAGAATATACGCGCCCTTGCGGTCGAAAAAGCGCCTTAACCGCACGGCGGGATCGAACACGTAATTGTAGTCGCATATGACCACATCCGCCGTCTCGGAAAGCGCAAGGGAAAGTTCAAACGGGCAAAGACTGTGCTTTTCAGAAAGAGCAGCGATTTCGCTGTCGCCCCACGCTTCCCTCTCGTAAGACTCTGAAATTGCAAATTTCTGCCGGTCAAAATACCCGTTTGCATAGGGGCAGACGTCGGGATCGCAGCGCATTTCCATCATCGGGCAGGCCTTTTTCTTGGCGGTGATGGTCACGCTTCTTATAGACAATCCCTTTTTCCGCATCTGATCCAGCGCGTTTTCGGCGGCTTTTCTGCCCGTGGTTCGGGCTGTCAGATAAAACACCGTTTCCGCAAGCCCCTCCCCCAGCGCCTTGATCGCCGGGAAAAGCGCGGCGGCGGTTTTTCCAATGCCGGTCGGCGCTTCGATCAGGATTTTCTTTTTGTCCCGGATCGCAAGATACGCCCGCGCCGCCATTTCCCTCTGCCCCGCGCGATAGCTTTCAAAGGGAAAAGTCAGCTCTCTCATCGTAGGCAGGGACGCGTTTTTCCAATCGTCCGTCTCGCGCACGCGCTTTGCAAACACGCCCGCATACATATAAAAAAGCGCCTCCAGCCGCGCATGCGAATAAATGCGCGTAAAGGACGCTTTCGCGCCGGTGAGCGACGCGTACACAAGCCTTACAGTCGCCGCGGGCAGATTGTTTTTCGTGGTTACGATATAGGCATAGATTTCGGCCTGCGCCCAGTGAACGGGATAGTCGTTATCCTTGATAAATTCAGGCGGCATGCGCGTGGTCTTGATTTCTTCAACCGTGCACGCATCCTCCGTGAGCACAAGCCCGTCCACCCTGCCCTGCACAATCAGATCCACGCCTTCGACCGTGCATTCCAGCCTAACGGGCACCTCAGCCCTGTAATCCGCGCTGTAAGCAGACTGCACCATGAGGTGGCCCTTCAGCCCCTCCTGCATGCGGTCGATACGATTAAGGTCGGCGAATAAATCGCCGGCCTCATAATAGGTTTCTGCAAGCGTGCGCACATTGACGGCGCGCGCGGTTTTATTTTTATCGGGCATCAGTCAAACACCTGAAGAATGGCGCACTTTAAGTACTGGGTTTCGTTCGACGCGGGCAGGATCGGATGATCGTGGCCCTGCGTTCTGAATTCCACCATGCGGACGCGCTTTTTGGCGTCTCTGGCTGCGGTATTGATCATATTGATAAACTGCTCGCTTGAAACATGCTGAGAGCAGGAGCAGGTGACAAGGAAGCCTCCGTTTACGGTGAGGCGAAGGCCGCGAAGATTGATCTCCTTATAGCCCCTTAATGCGCTTTCAACCGCAGCTCTGGTCTTCGTAAACGCCGGCGGGTCAAGAATAACCACGTCGAACTTTTCCTTATTGTCGGTAAGCTCCCTCAGATGGTCAAAGCAGTTGTGGGTTTCAAACCGAACGTTGTCCAGCCCGTTGATGCGCGCGTTCTCCGTGGCAACCTCAACAGCCTCTTCCGAAATATCCACGCCCAGCACGCTCTTTGCGCCCGCTTTTCCGGCATGCAGCGCAAAGGAACCGTTGTGCGTAAAGCAGTCAAGCACGGTTTTTCCCTTGCAAAGGCGCATGACCTCGCGCCGGTTTTCCTTCTGATCGAGGAAAAAGCCCGTCTTCTGGCCGTTTTTCACGTCCACCATGAAGGTAATTCCGTTTTCCTTCATTTCAACCCTGTCCGGCACCTCGCCGTACAAAAGCCCCGTCACCTGCTCAAGGCCTTCAAGCCTTCTTACAGGAACGTCGCTGCGCTCGTAAATGCCACGGGGATTGACAACCTCAACCAGCGCCTTCACAATCGCGCCTTTCCACTTTTCAATGCCGAGGGACATCGACTGAATGACCAGCACATCGTTAAACTTGTCGCAAATCAGTCCCGGAAGATAATCGGACTCCGAGAAAATCAGGCGGCAGGACATGGGATCTGCAAACATTTTCCTGTATTCCCAAGCCGTTTCGACGCGCTTTTTAAAAAATTCATCGTCGATCACTTCGTCTTTATACGTGATCATTCTTATCGCAATCTGCGACTTCGGATTATAAAACGCCTTTCCCAAAAACGTTCCCTTGCTGCTTTCAACGTTTACAACGTCGCCCGCTTCATAATCGCCCACAACCTTGTCGACGTCGCTCGCAAACACCCAAGGATGTCCGCCGCGTACGCGGCTTTCACGGGTAGGACGAAGAATTGCCTTTGCCATATATATTTTCCTCGATTCGTGTAATATTTAAACAATCTGAATATCCAGCGCCAGCGTATACTCTCCGCTTGTGACGGCGTATTTCTGATCGATATGCGTCGACCATGCCATGTCGCCGCCGATGCCCGCGTGGGCGGCGTCGGTGTGGATGATGGTTTCGGGACGCATGTAGAGCTCGTGGTCGTGCATGGCGTCTCTGAGGTCAGTAATCGTATAGTGGCGCGCGTCGAAGTGGAACGGGGTCTGGGCGCGCATGATGATCTTTGCGCCGTCCTCGGTTTCAAAGGTTGCTCTGCGAACGGCGTCGCGGCCGCCGTTTTCGGCGGGCGGCGTAAAGGGGAAGTGCATTTCGGTGACGGTGGACTGGTAAACGCCGAGGCGCGCGCTCTCCACGCGGTCGGGATAGCTTTCGCCGGGGCCGCGTCCAAACCATTCGACCTGCTCAAAGTCGTTGGGCAGCGTCCAGGTGAGGCCCAGACGCTCCACACTGTCGACGCCGGATAAGGTGAAGTGGGCGTTTAAGGCGATATTTCCGTCGCCCGCGACCCACATGCGGGTCAAAACGTTTACGCTCGCGCCGGGGATGAGTCGGGAATCGAGCCGCGTTACGCGCTCGATCAGAACTCTGCCATCCGAAAGCGCGGAGGCGTTTATGCTGATTAAGCGGCGGGCGCAGTTTTCCTGCGCGAAGGCCTCCCACTTGTCGTATTCGCCCCAGCCTGGCTGCGCGTTTGCGCCGGTCAGACCGCGAACGGCGCATTCGGAAAGCGCGCTGATCACATATTCGCGCTTGCCCTTTTGAAGACTTACGATGCAGCCGGTGGATTTTGAGATCATCATGCGGAAATCTTTTCCGTTCACGGTGATCATGCCATGGGAATCGTCAAACTGCGCAGATACATGGCGTACGCGGCGGATGAGCGGAAGCGCAGAGGGCAGCGCAAACTGCTGTTTGTAGACGCTGCCGTCTGCAGCCACGATGTCGATATCGATATACGCATCCTCGCCCTGCATGCCATTGGGGCCAAAGGAAATTTCCGTTTCGGTCATCGCTTCGATCGTGGGAAGGGGCATTTCACCCGTGCCCGTGGGTTCGCCCGCCTGATAGCTGGTCCAGTAAAGAGTCATGCCGGCGGTTGAGAGCGATACATATCTGTTTTTAAGGATATATTTTCCGTTTTTCCTGTTTTCCACAAACACCGGCGAGTACACTGCCGCAGCCTCGAGGCCCGCGGGCTTCACGGACAGATCATGGGTCACGATGCCGTTTAAGCACATGAATTTGGGCTCGAACGGCTCTATGACGCTTTCGAAAAAGTCTCCGCCGTAGCCTGCGTAGTGCTTTCCGTTTTCGTCCTCCTGCCAAAGCGCCTTGTCCTGGAAATCCCAGATGAAGCCGCCCTGAAAGCGCTGATAGCGCTCGGTGAGGGTTCTAAAGTGCTTAAGGCCGCCGCCGCTGTTCAAAATCTGATACGCGTATTCGCACAGGATGACGGGGCGATGGTCGTCTGCATCGGAAAGCAGGTTTTCAATCGCCTCGCGCGTCGGATACATGGGACAGCGGATATCCGAAATGGACGCGTCCGGATTGCCTGATTCATACTGCACGGGGCGGGATTTGTCGAACGCTCTGATCCATGCGGCCATGGCTGCATGGTTCGGGCCCGCGCCGCTTTCGTTTCCAAGCGACCAGATAATGATGGACGGATGATTTTTGTGGGTAAGCACCATGCGGCGCGCACGCTGCAAAAACGCCTCCGCCCATTCGGGGGAATTGGCCAGCATACCGCCCACGCCGTGGGTTTCGAGGTTGGTTTCGCAAATGGTCAGAAGACCATATTCGTCGCAAAGATCGTAAAACACGGGATCGTCCGGATAATGGCAGGTGCGAACAGCGTTGATGTTCATCTGCTTCATAAGAAGAATTTCCTTCTTCATCTGTTCGCGCGTAACGGCTCTGCCCGTGTCGGCGGAATGCTCGTGGCGGTTTACGCCCCTTAAAATCAGGCGTTTTCCGTTGAGCGTCAAAATACCGTTTTCGATTTTCACGCTACGGAAGCCGAAATACACCCTTTCCCTGTCCGCTGCATCCTGAGAATCGGGCAAAAGCAGCGCCAGATGCACGCGATAGCGCGTGGGGCTTTCGGGCGACCAGAGCTTTACATTGTCCAGTTTGATTTTAAACACTGCGTGCCCCGGCATGGGCGCGTTTCTGTCGTAAAGCGGCGGCACCTCGCAGGCGGGGGCCCGCTTTTCTTTATAGATGATCTTGCCGTCGGGATCGTAGATATGAAGGCGCACAAGAGTGTCCGCAAAGCCCGAAACGCGCGTGACGGACACGTCCATCGTCACTTCGCCCGTGTCCTTTGCGTCCACAAACACGTCCTCAATGTGCATGCGGGGCTTGGCCATGAGGGAAACAGAGCGGAAAATGCCGGACAGATGCCAATAATCCTGATCCTCCAGCCACGTCGCATCCGTAAAGCGCATAACCTGAACGGTAACGCTGTTTTCGCCCGCGTAGACATATCTTGTTACGTCAAATTCCGCCGCAAGCTTGGAATCCTGCGAATATCCCACCGGATTTCCGTTCACCCACACATAAAAGCCCGATTCCACGCCGCCAAAGCGCAGAATGAGCTTTTTGCCCACAAAGTGCTCGGGCAGGGTGAAAAATCGCCTGTAAAGACCGGTCGGGATCTTGTCCGGCAGGTGCGGAGGATTTAAGTAAGATCCATAGCCCGTTTCATCATTATAACTGGGCGTGATCAGGTGTGCGCCGGGCTCGTCCGTAAAGGGATAGGCCCAGTTGGTATAGATAGGGCTGTCCTCGCCCTGAAGCTCCCAGTTTCCGGGAACCGTGATTTCGCGCCATTTAGTATCATTGAAATCACTAATATAAAAACCCGCCGGAACGAGCGACGGATGCTCAAGGAGCGTAAAACGCCACGTTCCGTCCAGAGAAAGCGTGTGCGTGTTGCCCCATGGGCTGTGTGCACCCAAGCGATTAATGGACTGGACTTCAATGTTCTGCCATTCAGGTTTGGTATGGAAATTCACGCACGTCACTTCCCTTTCGGTATACATTTACTCAATTATATTTTAGCACGCAATAGGGCGTTTGTCGATAAAAATTGCGAAAAAAAGAAGCGGAAAACGCGAAAGCGCATAGTATGAAAAGGACGCCGCCCACATGATACGCCCCTTAGCGCGGCGAATGAAAAGGGGCAAAAACGAAATTGGAGGGTATCCGATTGAAGTGTAATTCCTGCAGGCGAAGAATTCGCTCGGTGATCCTCGACCGGGACACGGATGTGCGCACGGGCTATGGATTTGAAGATGCGCCCGTAAACACATATCTGCCCGGATACGGCTACGATCTGGATTGTTCCAAACCCGACTGCTGTTCAAATAACTGCGGATGCTGTCAAAACAACTGCAATTGTTCCTCAAATTGCTGCGGAAAGGTCGGCCCGACCGGTCCTACCGGCCCGATTGGCCCCATGGGACCAGTAGGCCCCATGGGCGCAACGGGTCCGACCGGTCCTACCGGTGCCACGGGCGCGACAGGCGCAACGGGTCCCACCGGTCCCACCGGTGCCACTGGCGCGACAGGCGCAACGGGTCCTACCGGTCCCACCGGTGCCACTGGCGCGACAGGCGCGACGGGTCCCACCGGTCCCACCGGTGCCACTGGCGCGACAGGCGCAACGGGTCCCACCGGTCCCACCGGTGCCACTGGCGCGACAGGCGCAACGGGTCCTACCGGTCCCACTGGAGCTACTGGCGCAACGGGCGCAACGGGTCCCACCGGTCCTACCGGTGCCACGGGCGCGACGGGCGCAACGGGTCCTACCGGTCCCACCGGTGCCACTGGCGCGACAGGCGCAACGGGTCCCACCGGAGAAAGAGGTCCGATTGGCCCCAGAGGCATAATCGGTCCGACCGGTCCCACTGGAGCTACTGGCGCGACGGGCGCAACGGGTCCCACCGGTCCTACCGGTGCCACGGGCGCGACGGGCGCAACAGGTCCGACCGGTCCCACTGGAGCTACTGGCGCGACGGGTCCCACCGGTCCCACCGGAGCTACTGGCGCGACGGGCGCAACGGGTCCCACCGGTCCTACCGGTGCCACGGGCGCGACGGGCGCAACAGGTGCAACCGGTCCTACCGGCCCTGCAGGCGAAGTCGGTCCTACGGGTCCTGCCGGTCCCACTGGCGCAACCGGCGCAACGGGCGCAACCGGTCCTACCGGCCCTGCGGGCGAAGTCGGTCCTACGGGTCCTGCCGGTCCCACTGGCGCAACCGGCGCAACCGGTCCTACCGGCCCTGCGGGCGAAGTCGGTCCTACGGGTCCTGCCGGTCCCACTGGCGCAACCGGCGCAACGGGCGCAACCGGCGCAACGGGCGCAACCGGCGCAACGGGCGCAACCGGTCCTACCGGTCCTGCTGGCCCCACTGGTCCTACCGGGCCCACAGGCCCCACCGGCCCTGCAGGTTCCGCCGTTGCCGCGAGTCTTACTGCAACCGGACTTCAACCGGATGATCTCGTTGCGGTCGACGGCATTCTGAGCGACGATCTCACCGCTACGACGACCGGCACGGGCATTTCGTACGAAGCCACCTCCGGCGAAATCAACCTGACTGAGCCGGGCGTGTATCTGGTTGCGTATAGCGCGATTCTGGGACTGGACGGCGGCGGCGAAGGAACGATCACGACAAGCCTCGAATCATCTGACGGCACGGTGGTCTATTCCACTGCAAGCGCCGAAGCAACGACCGCCGAGCCCAACCCGACGGTAAACGGAAGCGCCATCATCCTCTCAAACGGCACGGATTCCATCGTGCTTGTCAATACTTCATCCGGCGGCGTTCGCTATGCCCAGCCGACGACAGGCACAACGAATGCGGATATACGCGTGCTCAGAATTGCTTAGATCCTTCGGGCGGGGCATACGCTTCGCCCGTTTTTGTGGAAAACTGACGGTATAAAACAGTATTATGATGCCCTGCAGGGACACTCCTTCCAAATATCCCCATCATTTTCAAGGAGGCTGGAATGAAAAGAAAAATTGCAGTCTACGCGATCTCAAAAAATGAGGAAGCGTTTGCAAATCGCTGGTTTTCGTCCATGCGCGAGGCGGACGAAATCGTGGTTCTGGATACAGGTTCGTCGGATGGAACGGTCAATACACTTAAAAAACTCGGCGCGAAAGTGTTTGAGCAAAAAATTGCGCCATGGCGGTTCGACGAAGCCAGAAATGCCGCCCTTTCCTTTGTTTCAGAGGATGCCGATATCTGCGTCGCCACCGACCTGGACGAGGTGTTCTCCCCCGGCTGGCGGGATGCGCTTGAAAAAGCGTGGACGGATCAAACCAAACGCGCACGGTTTAAGTATGTGTGGTCGTTTTTGGAAGACGGGTCGGAGGGCACGGTTTTGTGGCTTGACAAAATCCATGCACGTCATGGCTACAAGTGGTTTTATCCCGTTCACGAGGCGATTGTGCGCAAGGACGGATTCGACACGGAAAAGGATTATGTTGCCGTTTCCGGCATGACGCTATTCCATTATCCCGACAACGCAAAGTCCCGCGCGCAATATCTGCCGCTTCTGGAATTATCGGTCAGGGAGAACCCGGAGGATGCAAGATGCCTTCATTATCTGGGGCGGGAATACATGTACCTATCGAGATGGCAGGACGCCATCGACGTTATGAAAAAACACGTAGCCCTCCCAGGCTATGTGTGGAAAGAAGAAAAGAGCGCTTCCTTCCGCTATATGGCAAGATGCTATTGTCGCCTCGACCGCCCCGACCGCGCCGAGGAAATGTATCTAAACGCCATATCGCTCTGCCCTCACCTTCGCGAGGGCTATTGCGAGCTTGCAAATCTGTATTACAGTATGAAAAATTACGCGCTCGCAGCCTATTTTGCACAGTGCGGCCTCAAAATCAAAACCCGCCCGGACGTCTACATGACCGAACCCGAAGCATGGAACGGGTCTCTGGAGCACATTTTCGAAGCCTCCCGCCGCGCGCTTTTACACTGATTCACTTGTATTTTTCTCCGAAATCATGTATAGTTGCCTGTGCACCCTGATTTCGGAGGTATTTTTATGGATAAAAACGTTCAAATCCTTGCACAGGAATTACATATGCAGCCCACGCACGTTCAAAACGTTATTGAAATGCTGGACGCGGGCGACACCGTTCCCTTCATCGCCCGCTACAGAAAGGAAAAGCACGGAACCACCGACGACCAGACACTCAGAGCGCTTTCGGAAAGACTTGCGTATTTAAGAAATCTGGACGAACGCAGAGAGGAAATTTTCTCCACGATCACCCAGCAGGAGAAAATGACGGACGAAATCGCCGGCCAGATCGAAAACGCAAAGACGCTTGCGGAGCTTGAAGACATCTATCGCCCCTTCCGCCCCAAAAGGCGAACCCGCGCAACCATTGCCAAGGAAAAGGGATTGGAGCCTCTGGCGGACATCCTCTTTCAGCAGGAGATAAATGAGGAAATCGAAGTCCTTGCCGCTGCCTATATCAATGAAGAAAAGGGCGTTTTATCCGTTGAAGACGCGCTTTCAGGCGCAAGCGACATCATCGCCGAGCGCATTTCGGACGACGCAGCCATCCGTCAGCGGCTGAAGGACGGCCTTCGCCGCCTCGCCTTTTTGAAAACCGAGTCTGCGCAGGAGGACGCGGGCGTTTACGCGATGTATGCTGATTACAAGGAAAACATCCGTACCGCGCAGCCCCACAGAATTTTAGCCATCAACAGAGGCGAAAAAGAGGGTGTTTTAAAGGTCTCCGTCGAATTCGACCCCGAACGCGCGATTGCCGAAATTATGAATATGCGCGTTCAGCCGAATAAAAAGACCACTACCTTTTTGGAATCCTCCGTTCGCGATAGCTACCAAAGGCTACTCTTCCCCTCTCTCGAGCGCGAAATCAGATCCGAGCTCACGGATGCGGCAAGCGAACAAGCCATCCGCATGTTCGGTCTCAACTTAAAGCCCCTTCTTATGCAGCCGCCGCTAAAAAACCGCGTGACGCTGGGCTTCGACCCCGCCTACCGCACGGGCTGCAAATTGGCTGTCGTTGACGAGACAGGAAAGGTGCTCGAAACGGGCGTCATCTACCCCACGCCTCCGCATAAGAAAATCGACGAATCCAGAAAAACACTCGTTTCCATGATCCGCCGCCATAATATCACCGCCATCGCCATCGGAAACGGAACCGCCAGCAAGGAAAGCGAAATCTTCGTAGCCGAAACCCTAAAGGAGCTTTCCGGCGTAAGCTACATGGTGGTCAGCGAATCCGGCGCAAGCGTGTATTCCGCGTCGAAATTGGGCGCGGAGGAATTCCCGGATTACGACGTTTCCTTAAGAAGCGCGGTTTCCATCGCCAGAAGACTTCAGGATCCGCTGGCTGAGCTCGTCAAAATTGATCCCAAAGCCATCGGCGTCGGCCAGTATCAGCACGACATGCCCCAGGCCAGATTGGACGAAACCTTAAACGGCGTGGTCGAGGACTGCGTAAACGCCGTCGGCGTAAACTTAAACACCGCTTCCGCATCGCTCCTGGCGCGCGTTTCAGGCCTTAATAACGCCTCCGCAAAGGCCATCGTCAAATACCGCGAGGAAAACGGCGCGTATCAAACCCGAAAAGCCGTCATGAAAGCTCCCAGAATCGGCCCCAAGGCGTTTGAGCAGAGTGCAGGCTTTCTGCGCGTTCCGGACAGCAAAAACGTACTTGACAACACCGGCGTTCACCCGGAAAGCTACGACGCAGCTGAGCTCGTTTTAAAGGCGCTCGGCTATACGCTTAAAGACGTTGAAGACGGAAACGTTTCCGATCTTAATAACCGCCTCTCCCTTCTGACCGAGGAAAAGGCCTCCGAAATGTCCGGCGTCGGCATTCCAACCCTCAGAGACATCGTAAAAGAGCTCATGAAGCCGGGCCGCGACCCCCGAGGTGAGCTGCCCGAAACCATGCTCAGAGAAGACGTTATGGACATTAAGGACCTCAAAGAAGGCATGTCCATCCGCGGAACCGTTCGAAATGTCACCGATTTCGGCGCGTTTGTGGACATCGGCGTTCATCAGGACGGCCTTGTGCACATCAGCCAGATCGCAGACCGCTTCGTTAAGCACCCGAGCGAGGTCGTTCGCGTGGGCGACGTGGTAGACGTAACCGTCATCGGCGTGGACGTCAAAAAAATGAGGATTTCCCTTTCCATGAGAAAAAACAGAAAGAACTGATGACGGCGCGGGACGGGAAACCCGTCCCCTACGGTGGGCGGCGAAGTATTTATGTCCTCGATTGTCTAATCCGTACTGTAGGGGAGGCGTTTCGCCTCCCGCTGCTAACTATAGATTCTACGAAGCGTAGGGCGGGGGCTTGCTCCCGCCGTTTTTTCGTTTCATGTACGTTTTCCGGCGGGAGCAAGCCCTCGCCCTACAGATAATGCATTAAAATCATGCAATTCAATTATATATGATTTATTTTTTAAGGCAATTTTGCATTTTCATATAGACGCAGAATGCAAAATATGATATACTAACAGGAATTTCATATATATGCATCCATCCCCGCTTATTGACAGTGGGCAGGGATTGGTGTATAATCATTTATAATTTAGTTCAGTAAAGCGATAAATAGTTAAAGTGTAATTCGGAGGACTTTTTCATGCGTGAAGAGGCGTTGATTTCGGGCCTTAGGGCGCTTTATGAGGGCGCGGGCTTTCGCGCATACAGGATGCGCAAATTTGAAGAATACAGCTTATATCTTGAAAATCGGGATTTTCTTTTAAGCGATTTTGTCATTACGTTTTCGGATATGTCGGGGCGTCTGTTGGCATTGAAGCCCGACGTGACTTTATCCATCGTAAAGGGCAGCCGTGCAACAAAATCTCAGGGTGAAAAGGTATACTATCTTGAAAATGTATACAGACTCGATGAGCGCACGCACGAATACCGGGAAATCCGCCAGATGGGCCTTGAAGCGCTGGGCGATATCGACGAAGTTCAGACGCTTGAAATTCTGACCCTCGCCATCAGAACACTTCAGAACATCAACAATGAAAGCGTAATGGATGTATCCCACATGGGTCTTATAAAGCCCCTTATTTCAATCTCCGGCAAAAAAACGCAGCGCGAAATCATGGAGGCCATGCGTTTTAAGAGCGTAAGCGCCCTAAACGCCGCCATGGAAAACGCAAGCCTCCCGGAAGAAAACAAACATGCACTCAAAGCGCTTTGCACGCTGGAGGGCGATTTTGAGAAGGGCATAAACGCGCTTAAAGAATTGTCGAATGACGCAGGCTATCAGGCGGCGGTTTTGGAAATGCGCGTGATTTTTGAAGGTCTCAAAGCCATGAATCTTGAAAAACGCGTGCGGCTTGATTTTTCCATCGCAAACGACCTTCGCTATTACACGGGCGTGGTTTTTCAAGGCTATATTCCCTCCGCCCACCGCACGGTATTGTCCGGCGGCCGCTACGACGGTCTTTCACAGAAATTTTTAAGGGGCGTGGGCGCGCTGGGCTTTGCGCTTTACTTAAATGATCTTGAAAACGAAATGACCCCCGCCGCGCATGCGGACGCGCTGGTCGTCTATAAAGAAGGCGCAAACGCGGGCGAAGCGCTTAAAAAGGCCAACGAGCTCAGACAAAAGGGCCTTTCCGTTCGGATCGAAAAGGCGGGCGCAGACACAAGCAAGTATTCCATCGTCGTGGAGGTGTAAGAAAAAATGCTGAATATTGCGCTTCCCAAAGGCAGGCTCGGCGAAAGCGTTTTAGAAAAATTCGCGCGTGCGGGCTATGTGTTTCCAAAACTTGAATCGGGCGACAGGCGGCTGGTCATTCCCTCCGTCAGCCAAAACGCCAGCTTTTTCCTCGTAAAACCCTCCGACGTTCCCGTGTATGTGGAATACGGCGTTGCAGACGTGGGCGTCGCCGGGCGCGACGTGCTCATGGAAAGCGGCGCGGATGTATATGAGCTGATTGATCTTGAAATCGGCAAATGCAGAATTGCCGTCGCGGGAAAAAAGGACTTTTCAGACGACACGGACAGGCTCCTTCGCGTGGCAACCAAATTCCCAAACGTCGCTAAGCGCTATTTCGCCGCCCGAAACCGCGATATTGAGGTCATTCCCCTGCACGGCTCCATCGAAATCGCGCCCATTTTAGGGCTCACGGACGTAATCGTGGATATCGTCGAAACGGGCAAAACCTTAAGGGAAAACGGCCTTGACGTGCTTTTTGACATTGCAGATGTCTCGGCGCGTCTGATTGCCAACAAGCCCGCCAGTAAATTTAAATCGGATGAAGTCAGCGCGCTGGTCAGGGCGCTTACGGAGGATATGAAAAATGCTTAAAATCATTTATGGCGCGCCCCAAATGAACGCCGGACGCGGAGTTCAGGACACAAGCAAGTACGAGGCAATCGTAAAGGACATCATCAAAGACGTTTATGAAAACGGCGACGCCGCTCTTTTGAAATACGCACGAAAATTCGACTGCGAAAGCCTTGAAAGCCTAAAGGTTACGCAGACTGAAATCGATGAAGCAGTCGCTTCCATGGACGAAGGCTTTATGGCCATTTTAAAGGAAGCCAGGGAAAACATCGAAACTTATCATAAAAACCAGAAGCGCGAAGGCTTCAATATGGAGCTTTCAGACGGCGTAAAGATGGGCCAGGTCATTCTGCCCCTTGAAAGCGTCGGAGCCTACGTGCCGGGCGGAACGGCTGCGTATCCGTCCAGCGTGTTTATGAACCTGATTCCCGCCAAAATCGCGGGTGTAAAGCGCATCGTTCTGACCACCCCCGCGGGCAAGGACGGAAAAATTCCCGCCCCCCTGCTCGCGGCGGCCAGTCTTTGCGGCGTAAACGAAATCTATAAAACCGGCGGTGCGCAGGCCGTTGCCGCGCTTGCCTTCGGTACGGACACCATCCCGCGCGTAGACAAGGTGGTCGGCCCCGGAAACATCTATGTCACGCTTGCCAAAAAGCAGCTGTTCGGCACCATCGGTGTGGATATGACCGCAGGCCCCAGCGAAATCCTGATTCTCGCAGACGAAAAATCCAATCCCGCGTTCGTCGCGGCAGATCTTCTGTCTCAGGCCGAACACGACAAGCTTGCAAGCGCGATTTTGGTTACAAATTCGGAAGCGCTCGCAAAAAACGTAAATATGGAGCTTGAAAAGCAGCTTTCAACCCTTCCGAGAAATGAAATTGCCACGGCCAGCATTCTTTCAAACGGCTGCGCCTACATCGTAAAGGACATGGACGAGGCCGTAGAGGCCGCCAACCTGTGCGCGCCCGAGCACCTTGAAATCTGCGTGGACGAGCCGTTCCAATATCTATCCAAAATCCGCGCAGCCGGCAGCATTTTCCTCGGCCGCTACACGCCCGAACCCCTTGCCGACTACATGGCCGGCCCCAACCACGTTTTGCCGACCGGCGGAAGCGCGAGGTTTTTCTCCCCCCTGTCCGTGGACGATTTTGTGAAAAAGTCCTCCTACCTTTATTACACCGAGGACGCGACCAAGGCGATCGCAAGCAAGGTCGCCGCGTTTGCAAGAAGCGAAGGCCTTGAGGCGCACGCCAGAAGCGCGCTCATCCGCGCCGGGGAGGATTTTTCAAAATGAGCCG
Source organism: Clostridiales bacterium (assembly GCA_015056255.1). Classification (GTDB taxonomy): domain Bacteria; phylum Bacillota; class Clostridia; order Christensenellales; family Aristaeellaceae; genus SFHK01. Next base: position 140,098 of record SVGP01000003.1, read on the forward strand.
GTTTTTAAATTCCACCCTTGCCCGCTTAACCCCCTACACCCCCGGCGAGCAGCCGCAGGGCGGCGGGTTTGTGAAATTAAACACCAATGAATCGCCGTTTCCCCCGTCCGAGGGCGTTTTAAACGCGATTTCCCGCGCAGAAGTCGAAAAGCTGAACCTCTATTCCGATCCGACCCTGAATCCTGTCGTGAGCGCGCTTGCCAAAAGGTTTGGCGTTGAAAATAAAAACGTCTACGCCGGAAACGGCAGCGACGAGGTTTTAGCCATCGCCATGTATGCCTTCGGCGAAAAGGGCTTTTCTTACCCCGACATCACCTACGGATTTTATTCCGTCATCGCAGACTTCTTCGGAATCGACTGCGTTCGCCCGAAGCTCAAAAGTGATTTCACCATCGACATTTCCGATTATATGGGCAACGACCGCGCCGTCATCATCGCCAATCCCAACGCCCCCACCGGCATCTTCCTCCCGCTTTCGGAGATTGAAAAAATCCTGATTGCGAATCCCGATCAGGTGGTCATCGTGGACGAGGCATATGTGGAATTCGGCGGTGAAAGCGCAAGCGTACTTCTTGACAAATACGAAAACCTCCTCGTCGTCGGAACCTTCTCGAAGGCATGGAACCTCGCGGGCGCAAGGCTCGGCTATGCCGTCGGAAATGAAGCGCTGATCGCCGATCTCAATCGCCTTCGCTGCAGCTTCCACCCCTACAACATCAACCGCCTCACCCTCCTTTCAGGCCAAAAGGCAGTCGAGGACGAGGAATACTATATCGGATGCAGGCAGAAAATTATCGCCACCCGCGCGCGCGTTCAGGCTGAGCTTGAATCCTTGGGCTTTACGCTTACGCCCTCCAAGGCCAATTTCATCTTTGCCCGTCCCCCGAAGGGCGACGCGGAAAGGATTTATAAGGCTTTATACGAAAAAAAGGTGCTCGTCCGCTATTTCCCGAGCGGGCGCACGAAGGAATATCTGCGCATCAGCATCGGAAGCGATGCACAGATGGACAAATTCTTGGATGCTGTTAAGAGCATCCTGTAAGGAAGTGAATCATCCGTGCGAGAAGCAAGCGTTAAACGCAAAACCACGGAAACCGATATTAAACTATATATCAATCTGGACGGAACCGGCAAAAGCGAAATCGACACCGGCTGCGGCTTTTTAAACCATATGCTAACCCTCTTTTCCGCGCATTCAAGGTTCGATCTGATCGTAAAGTGCGTTGGCGATATGGACGTTGACGCGCACCACACGGCGGAAGACGTCGCCATCGCCTTAGGTCAGTGCATCAAGGAAGCGGCGGGCGACGGGCGCGGCATTCAAAGATACGGAAACATCATCCTGCCGATGGATGATGCGCTCATTCTCTGCGCCACCGATTTTGGCGCAAGAGCCTACCTTAATTACGAAATCGACGGTCTTAAGGAAAAGGTTGGCGATTTTGACACGGAATTGGGCGAGGAATTCATGCGGGCATTCTGCATGAACGCCAGAATCACCATGCATCTTAAAAAGCTTACAGGCTACAACTCCCACCACATTTTGGAGGGCGCGTTCAAAGCGGCCGCGAGATCGCTTCGCATGTCGCTCAAAATCGACGAAGAAACCAAAAACGAAATGCCCAGCACCAAGGGGATCTTATCATGATAGCAATTGTGGATTACGGCGCGGGAAATCTTCATTCGATTTCGGGCGCAGTCAAAACGCTGACGGATGACGTAATCATCACCAGCGAAAAGGACGTTCTTTTATCAGCCTCCGGCATCATTCTCCCCGGCGTAGGCGCATTCGGGGACGCAATTGAAAAGCTTCGTGATACCGGACTTTCCGAAGTGATCATCGAGCGCGTTCAATCAGGCATACCGCTTTTGGGCGTGTGCCTCGGCATGCAGCTTTTATTTGAAAAAAGCTTTGAATACGGTTGTCACGAGGGGCTCGGGCTTTTAAAAGGCGAGATCGCGCCCATGGCGGACGACCTTACCCAGAAGGTCAAGGTGCCCCACATGGGCTGGAACGCGCTTGAAATTCAAAAGGAATGCCCGCTCACCAAATATATTCAAAACGGCGACTATGTCTATTACGTCCACTCCTTCTATGCCAAGGGCCTCGATTCCCTGAACGCGGGAAGCGAATACGGAAATCTGTTTGTGCCCGGCATGGTTTCAAGGGACAATGTGTTCGGCTGCCAGTTCCACCCGGAAAAAAGCGGCGGCGTGGGCCTTAACATCCTAAGGGCATTTTTGGAGGTAACAGAACATGCTTAAGCTTTTTCCCGCAGTAGACGTTCTGGGCGGAAAAGCCGTTCGGCTTTATCAGGGCGACTACAATAAGGAAACCGTCTATGCCAACCGCCCGCTGGACGCAGCCAAGCGCTTTTTTGACGAAGGCGGCGAATTTCTGCACGCGGTAGATCTGGACGGCGCAAAGGCCGGAAAGATCGTAAACGACAAGGAAATTATAGAAATGATTCGGTTTTCCGGCATGAAAACAGAGGTCGGCGGCGGCATCCGAACGGAAGACGACATCAAAAAATATCTGGACGCAGGCGCGTTTCGCGTCATCCTCGGAACCGCAGCGCTTGAAAACATCGATTTTCTTTCCAAAATGGCGCAAAAGTACAACGAAAAAATCTGCGTCGGCGTGGACGCAAAAAACAGCTTTGTCGCAACGCGCGGCTGGCTGGATGTAAGTAATGTCGACGCATTTGAGTTTTTAAAGGCCGTGCGCGATCTCGGCGTAAAGGGCGTGATCTACACGGACATCTCCAAAGACGGCGCCATGCAGGGCACGAATATGGAGGCATACAAGCGGCTGAAAACCATCGAAGGGCTCAACATCGTGGCCTCCGGCGGCATTTCCTCATACGATGAAATTCTGAAGCTCAACGAAATGGGCGTTTACGGCGCAATCCTCGGAAAAGCGCTGTACACCGGCGCGCTCAGTTTAAAAAAGGCGCTTTCTGCGCTTACGGAGGGCGTATGTTAGCAAAAAGAATCATTCCCTGCCTCGATGTGAGAAGCGGACGCGTGGTAAAGGGCGTAAATTTTGAGGGCTTAAGAGACATTGACGATCCCGTCACCCTCGCGGAATACTATAACGCCGCAGGCGCGGACGAGCTTGTGTTTTACGACATCACCGCATCCGCCGAGCACAGGGGCCTTTTTACAGACGTTATGAAGCGCGTGGCCGAAAAGGTGTTCATTCCCCTGACCGTGGGCGGCGGGATATCAAGCCTGAATGACTTTGACCGCGTGCTCAAAAACGGCGCGGACAAGGTAAGCGTCAATTCCTCCGCCATCAAAAATCCCTCGCTCATCAGAGAAGCCGCCCGCCACTACGGCGATCAGTGCGTGGTTCTGTCGATGGACGTTAAAAGGGTAAACGGCGTTTTCAAGGTATTCGGCCGAGGCGGACGCGATCAGACGGACATAAACGCCGTCGAATGGGCGCAAAAAGGCCAGGAATTGGGCGCGGGTGAAATCGTATTAAACAGCATGGACGCAGACGGCGTAAGAGGCGGATTTGACATTGAAATGCTGAACGCCATCTGCGAGAAGGTCACCATCCCCGTCGTGGCAAGCGGCGGCGCGGGCAATATAGAGCATTTTATCGACCTATTCCGCCTCGCTCCCGGCGCAGACGCGGGCCTTGCCGCCAGCATTTTCCACTCCAAAGAGGTTTCCATTTGCGATCTGAAAGAACAGCTGCACGCAGCGGGCGTTCCCGTAAGGAGGATACAAAAATGATCGATTTATCCACCCTCAAATTTGACAATAACGGCCTGATTCCCGCCGTGTGCCAGGACCGCCAGACGGGTGAAATTCTGATGCTCGGCTACATGAACGAAGAAAGCCTCAAAATCACGCTCGAAAAAAAGCTTGCCTGCTTCTTCTCCCGTTCCCGCCAGAAACTCTGGCTGAAGGGTGAAACCAGCGGAAATTACCTTCACGTGGATTCCATCACCGCCGACTGCGATCAGGACGCGCTCGTATTAAAGGTCGATCCCGACGGCCCCGCCTGCCACACCGGCGCAACCAGCTGCTTTTTTAATTCCATCCTCGAGCCCGAAAAAGGCGACGACGAATTCTCCATGGACGGCCTTTACGAGCTGCTCCTTTCCCGAAAAGAGCTCCTCCCCGAAGGCTCCTACACCACCTACCTTTTCCAGAAGGGCCTCGACAAAATCCTCAAAAAAGTAGGCGAAGAAACTACAGAGGTCATCGTGGGCGCCAAAAACAGCCGCGAGGAAACCGTATACGAAATCGCCGACCTCGCTTACCACGTCATGGTTTTAATGGTGGAAATGGGCATCACTCCCTCCGACATCCGCGAGGAATTAAAAGGAAGGCACGTCATCGACAAAAAGGTCAAGCAGGAAAAGATGAAATGATCCTTAAAGCGCGGGCGAGAACATGATTCGCCCGCGCTTTTATCATCCCATCGGAATCGCATTGCACGAAACATCCGCCCGATTCAAATACAAGCGTTAAATGATTGTTATTTTTGTAGGATTACGATGAAACATGGACATACATCGAAAATAATCCCAGAAAATGGATGTTAACCAGATAAATTCCCGTGCTAACCACGTCATCCCTTTAACCCTGTAGGGGACGGGTTTCCCGTCCCGATATCCACGCATTAAAAACAGTAAATAAAGAAAATATCCCCCCACACAAAAGGAGACGCACCCAAAATGCTGAAAACCAAACCCGGCTTTTCGATCCGTCAGGTGCTCGACGCCTATATCATCATGGGCACGGGCAAGGAAGCCTATCGCCCCAACTGCATCATGAGCCTGAACGAATCCGGCGCATTTTTGTGGAATCTCATTTCCGAAGGCATTGAGGAAAAAGACCTCGCGCCCAGCCTTGTAAACGAATACGGCGTCGATTCCGCAACCGCTGAAAACGACGTTTCCCGCTTCCTTCAGCTGCTGCGCGAAAAGGAACTGATAAACGAATGATTGAAAAAGTCTGGAATACCGATAAACTGCGCGATCGGCTTCAAATGAAAGCCATCCAATCGCGCCGCCCGCTAAGCTGCACCATTGAGCTCACCTATCGCTGCAATTTCAACTGCAAAATGTGCTATGTCCGCATGAACGATTCGAAGGCCGCTCCCTACGGTCGCATGAAAACGGTCGATGAATGGCTGGACATGGCAAGGCAGATGAAGGATGCCGGCGTTCTCTACTTAACCCTCACCGGCGGCGAATGCACCATCTATCCCGGCTTTGAACGCCTGTATGAAGAACTCTCAAAAATGGGCTTTCGCATCAGCATTATGTCAAACGCCGGCGCGTATACGCCCGCCATCCGAAATCTTTGCGAAAAATACCCGCCCTACGGCGCAGCCGTTACCCTCTACGGCGGCTCCAACGAAACCTACGAAGCCGTAACGGGCGACCCCAGGGGTCTTGATAAAACCCTTGAAAACATCCGCTTTTTCAAATCCATCGGCGTTCCCGTGTCGCTCAATTTCACCATGATTCAGGAAAACGTCCGGGATTATCCAAAAATTGGAAAGATCTGCGCCGAGCTCAGCATCCCCTATACCCTGATTACCGACATCACCGGCCACCAGAAAGACCCCGCGTTTTCAAACGCGCTCGTAAGCCGCTTAACCCCCGCTCAGCGCGCCTGCGTGGCCTGCCATAAGCCCGAGGAAGTCGAAATCGCCCTCGAAAACGCAAAGGCGCTCGAAAAAGAGCTGGCAAATTTCGTTCTTCCGAAAGCAGCGGTTTGCCCATCTGCATCCGCTGCAGCCAACCCCGTAGGGGACGGGTCTCCCGTCCCGCAAACAACCCCCGAATCTCCGAACTCCGCCCCGGAAATGAACGCCTGCATCGGCTCCTATTCCGGCTGCGCCATCTTCTGGAATGGCGAAATGCAAACCTGCATCTCCATGAACGGCATGGAAAACGTAAATCCCTTCGAAATCGGCTTTGAAAACGCGTGGCAGGAAATTCAGAAAAACCACGCCCAAACCTTCAAAATGCCCCCGGCCTGTCAGGCATGCGAATTAAAAAGCGAGTGCAACCACAATTGCTCCGCCCGCAGATTCGAAGGCATGGGCTCCACCCAAACCCCCGACCCCTACACCTGCCAATACACATACCTTTTAAAGCTGTACCGCGAAAAGCAAAATAACCCCGAAATCCCCCAAGCCCCATCCTGTTCATAATCCGCCGTTCTCTATCCCAAAAACCCCCGATCCAACCCGTAGGAGACGGGTCTCCCGTCCCGCAACCCCGCATCAATTACCACAAAAATTCCTATCATACAATAATCTTTTTCGAAATAACCACAACATCCCATCCCAATACTGCATATATCCCGTAGGGAACGATCCTGTGCCGTTCCATTTTCATCTTCGGTTCTTCGCCGTTTCGTTTCGGAATGACACAAGGTCATTCCCTACGGATTCCGATGTCGCCGATGTTTTCAAAACCATTGCCGCATATACCGTAGGGAACGGTCCTGTGCCGTTCCATTTTCATCTTCGCTTCTTCGCCGTTTCGTTTCGGAATGACATAAGGTCATTCCCTACAGAATCCGATATCGCCGATGTTTTCAAAACCATTGCCGCATTTATCCCGTAGGGAACGGTCCTGTGCCGTTCCATTTTCATCTTTGGTTCTTCGCCGTTTCGTTTCGGAATGACACAAGGTCATTCCCTACAGATTCCGATGTCGCCGATGTTTTCAAAACCAGTGCCGCATATATCCTGTAGGGAACGGTCCTGTGCCGTTCTATTTTCATCTTTGGTTCTTCGCCGTTTCATTCCGGAATGACACAAGGTCATTCCCCACGGATTCCAATGTCGCCGATGTTTTCAAAACCATTGCCGCATATACCGTAGGGAACGGTCCTGTGCCGTTCCATTTTCATCTTCGGTTCTTCGCCGTTTCGTTTCGGAATGACACAAGGTCATTCCCTACGGGTCCTCCGTATGGCCTTGCACGTAATAACTTTTCTTCCATCTTTAAAACCCTGCCGTGTCCGCTGCTTTTCCATCAAAAAAAGGCTGCTCCGATTGGAGCAGCCTTTTTCCTCAAACTGTTATTACAGGAGGATTTCTTCGCCCTTGGAAACGGTGTACTCGACATTGGCGGCGTCGATTACGGCGTATTCCTCTTCGAGGGTGAACTGGAATTCAACGTAGTTGGCCTCTTCGAGAGCGGGATCGATCACTACGGCATAGCCGAGAACGTCTTCGGTCTTGAGAGCGGCAATGGCTTCGGTTTCGAAAGCGGTAACAGCAAATTCAACCTTGATGTCGCCGTTTACAAACGCGATCGCTGCGATCTCTTCAGCCTTGAACTGAGCGATCAGCTCATCGGTAAGAAGCAGCTTGGCAAGCGCGAGCTCATCAGCCACGTCGTAAACTACTTCGATGGTGAGAACCTTTTCTTCGCTTACTTCAGCAGTGTAATTGATGACGTCGTTTTCAGCGTCAACAACGATTCCGCCGTATACCAGGTCGAGCTTGGGCTCAAAGTCAGTGAAGAACTCCTTGCCGCACTCTACGCAGGACTTCTTGGTGTAGCCGACTTCATCCATGGTGGGCTTGAATACGGTTACATAGAAGTTCTCGTGGCCGGTTGCGGGGATTTCTTCCTGAGCAACCAGGATCTCTTCGCAAACGGAGCACTTAACGCCGGCGGTCAGACCGGTTTCTTCGCAGGCGGGCGCGACAGCGGGGATTTCTTCCTCGGTGTGGCCGAATGCGGGAACGACTTCCTGAGCCTTCAGGATTTCGCCGCATACAGAGCACTTGGTGCCGGCGGTAAGACCGGTTTCGGTGCAGGTAGCTTCAACTGCGGGAATGGTTTCCTCGGTGTGGCCGAGCGCGGGAACGACTTCCTGAGCCTTCAGGATTTCGCCGCATACAGAGCACTTGGTGCCGGCGGTGAGACCGGTGTTAGTGCAATCGGGGGCAACAGCGGGGATAACTTCCTCAGTGTGGCCGAGCGCGGGAACGACTTCCTGAGCCTTCAGGATTTCGCCGCACACAGAGCACTTGGTGCCAGCGGTAAGGCCGGTTTCAGTGCAGGTGGGAGCTACAGCGGGAATCTCAACTTCCTTGTGACCGAGCGCGGGAATGACTTCCTGAGCGGTGATCACTTCGTTGCAGGAAACGCACTTGATGCCGGCGGTGAGACCGGTTTCGGTGCAGGTGGGCTCAACAGCGGGAAGCAGCTCTACTTCGTGACCGAGAGAAGAGATGATCTGGGGCGCCTTGAGAACAATGCCGCAAACCGCGCACTCAGTGCCGGCAGTGTAACCAACGGTTACGCAGGTGGGCTCAACAGCGGGGATTTCCTTCTCGGTGTGGCCGAAAGCGGGAACAACTTCCTGAGCCTTGATGATAACGCCGCAAACGGAGCACTTGGTGCCGGCGGTGAGGCCGTCCGTTATGCAGGTGGCTTCTACAGCGGGGATGGTTTCTTCGGTGTGACCGAGGGCGGGAATTTCTTCCTGAGCCTTGATGACGGTGCCGCAAACGGAGCACTTAACGCCATCAGTCATACCCTTGTCAAGGCAGGTAGCCGCTACGCCGGGTACAACTTCTTCGGTGTGGGGCAGAACAGCAATCTTTTCGGTTACGCCGCAAACGGTGCAAAGGCGAACGCCTTCCTTAAGGCAGTTGGCGGCAGCGCTTTCTTTCCAGCTGTGGCCGGTCGCGGGAACGGTTTCAACGATTCCGCAAGCAGTGCAGATACGATTGCCGGCTTCGAGGCAGTTGGCGGCGTTGCCGGTTTTCCAATTGTGGGCGAGCTGCGCGATTACTTCCACTTCGCCGCAGATCTGGCAGATCTTGAGGCCGGAAGCTTCGCAGGTGGCGGGCTTGCCTACGTTCCAGGAGTGAGCAGTTTTGGCAGTTTCTTCGGTTACGCCGCAAACGGTGCAGATCTTGATGCCGGTTGCAGAGCAGGTGGGAAGTTTGCCGTCTTTCCAGGTGTGGGCAACCACAGCAATGGCTTTCTTATCGCCGCAAACGGTGCAGGTTTCTTCGCCGGCAGCGGAGCAGGAAGCGGCAGTGGTTACCTTGTAGTTATGAGCAACCTTTGCGATGGTCTGGATTTCGCCGCAAACAGTGCAGGTCTTAGATCCTTCTTCTTTGCAAGTCGGAGCCTTGGTTACGTTCCAGGTATGACAATCGGCGGCGGTAGCAGCCAGCGCGTTCATCATAAGCATGCTCAGACACAAAACCAAAACTACGCTCATGATTCTCTTAATCATTTTCCGATTTCATCTCCTTTTCGGATATATTGAAGCTATCCATCGAGACAGACAGCCTGCAGGATACCTGCAGGCTGTCTTTATTAGGTATCTTTAGAAATCCATTTCCTCTTTTACGACATCGCCGCAAACATCACAGGTGGAAATCTTAACCTTCTTGGTGAAGTCTTCATTGAAGTCCCAAGATACGGTGTACTTGTGGCCGAGCGCAGCAACCTCTTCCTGAGCCTCGAGGATTACTTCGCAAACGGAGCACTTCACGCCAGCGGTCAGGCCGGTTTCGGTGCAGGTAGCAGCAACAGCCGCGATCTCAACTTCGGTGTGGCCGAGAGCTTCGATGGCAACCTGTTCCTTGGTGGTTTCGCCGCAAACGGTGCACTTGGCGCCGTCGGTGATGCCGGCTTCGGTGCAGGTGGCAGCCTTACCAGCTACAACTTCTTCCTTGTGGCCGAGCGCGGGAACAACTTCCTGAGCCTTTACGATCTCGCCGCAAACGGTGCACTTGGAACCAGCGGTCAGACCGGTGTTTACGCAGTCAGCTGCAACAGCGGGAATTTCTTCCTCGGTGTGAGCGATGACGGCAACTTCTTCCTGAGCCTCGAGGATCTCGCCGCAAACGGAGCACTTGGTTCCGGCGGTCAGACCCGTCTTGGTGCAGGTGGGAGCAACGGCGGGGATTTCTTCCTCGGTGTGTCCGAGCGCGGGGACTACTTCCTGCTCGACGATGGGTTCGCCGCAAACAGAGCACTTCAGACCAGCGGTGAGACCGGTTTCGGTGCAGGTAGCTTCAACAGCTTCGATGATCTCTTCGGTGTGGCCGCCTTCAGACAGAGCGGGAATTACTTCCTGCGGGACGAGGATCTCGCCGCACAGAGAGCACTTCTTGCCTTCGGTCAGACCAGTCTCGGTGCAGGTGGGGGCTACAGCGGGGATGATCTCTTCAGGATGCGGGCAATGGAGCGCGGGGATAACCTCGCAGCCGGAGAGGACGAGTTCGCAAACGGAGCACTTCACACCAGCGGTGAGTCCGTCCACGTCGTTGGTGGCAGGAATGGCTTCAACGGCTACGAATTCGTGCTTATCTGCAGCACAACCAAACTGTTCGAAAACATTGATGACTCTAATTTCTCCGCAAACGGTGCACTCATCGTAAACGAGCGTTCCATTGACATCGGTCTTCGCATCCTCAGACCAGGTATGCTCGACTTCGTCAGACTGGAAGGACTTGGCTACGCCACAATACTCGCAGATGTAGCGGTTAACGCCAGGCTTCGTGCAGGTGCCCTCTTCTACAACGGCAGAGAACTCCCAAACGTGCGTAGTTCCATCAGCCGCCACCCTCTTACTTTCATCAACAGGTTCCTGAGGCGTACTTAACATCTCTTCGCAAATGTCGCAATACTCATAAACCATATACGGATTCGAGCAGTTCATTGCGATACCAACCCAATGTTTACCTCTATATCCTTCTTTTTCGTGGTTCAGCGCAGGCTGAACTTCTTTACCCTCAGAATCCTTGACAGCAACAGACGTAGGCTTATAGTCGCAATCTCTGGTGCAGTAGGTGGTTACACGGAGGGGATATAAGCAATCAGCCTCCTCAAGAACCTCTTTGAGGTCATGGCCAAGAGCTATGCTTCCGCTAACGTATCTTACTTCAGCATCCGGATCCGGATTGTTGCAAACGGAGCAAACATCAGCATATCTTGCAGGCTCGTTACAATCAGCTTCAAGAAGCTTGTTGACATAGTCGTGTTCGCCGGTAGGATCAATCGTCTCAGTTTTCTTATCGTTGCAGATAGAGCATACAGAAACCTCTTTGCCCGCTTCTACGCAGGTAGGCTCAGTGGTCTCAGTTACAACAAAGTTATGAGAATACTCAGGATCGTTATGACCAATTACGCCGTATCCCATGTCTTCGCCGCAATATTTGCAGGCATACTTGGCAATACCATTCGTGTTACCAACGCAATCTGCGGGCTTAATGATCTCAGGCTCGCCCTTCTCATGATTGGTCGATTCCGCTTTGATAACATCGCCCTCGTAGATTACCTCACCACAAACTTTACATACCTTCTTGTTTTGAAGGCCATCAGTGATACAGGTAGCGGGAACAGGATCGAGTACTTCAGGTTCAAGGTGGCTGACATATTTAGCGATATCACCTTCATACTTCTCATCATCTACATAATAAAACTCGAGCTCACCGCATGCGCTGCAGGTCTTCAGAACGCCTACGGGACAATAGCAGGTAGCCTCTTCGATATAAGTATCAACCCACTCGTGACCCAGAGCCTCAGTACCATTTTCCACGTAAGAGGGTTCGGTTTCATGTCCGCAAACCAGGCACTTCTTGGTGTAGCGTTCAGCCTTTAAGCAATCAGCAGGCATGTATTTATCCTCATAGTTATGCTCGCCAAAAGCTTTGGGTTCCTCAACTTCCACTCTGTTACATACGGAGCAGGTCTTTTCAATCTTGCCATCCTGTCCGCAGTTTACTTCCGTGATAACGTTCTCAACCCACTGGTGAGCGTCCTCAGCGGGAATAGTCTGGTATTTATAGCCGCTCTCGTCGCAGAGAGAGCATTTATACTTACCAATACCAGGGACACCCTGATTCTCTTTGTCGCAAACAGCAGGCTTCAGAGTAGCTTCAAGCTTCCAGTCATGGAGGTCGGTGGTGTTGTCAGCTTCCCATTCTTCACCTTCACGCAGTACTATTCCGCAGCAAGAGCAAATGACCTTATCTTTCCAACCGCTCTTTACACAAGTCGGCTCTACATCAGGAACTTTCTGCCAAAATCCATCATTCTCTCCGTGCTTCGGCCCGTTATATCTATACATCACGCCATCGGGACGTTCCGTGGCATAGGCTTCTTCAAATTCGCAAAGAGAGCAGATCCTAACGGACGTCGTCTTCGTGTAGGTGCAATTTGATTCAGAAATATATACAGTGGTGTCAAACTGATGCACGAGTGCGGAATTCTCTACAGTCGTTTGAGATACAATCTCTTCGCACATAGAGCACTTGACGCCAACTACTGCATCTACTCCGCATTTAGCTGCAGTGAAGAACTCTACAGGGTCATGAATTCCGGTTGCGGGAATTTCAACGTCCTTTTGCTCAAAGTCGCATAAAGAGCATTCAACGTCCTTAGCGCCCTTTTCTACACAGGTAGCTTCCTTAGTAACGGTTTCTACCAACTGATGCTCTTCAGCTACTTCCTCGTAGGCGACCCATTTGCATTCGAGGCATTCAAACTTGGAATAGCCTTTGGTGTTGCAGCCGGGAGCGGTGTAAACGGTTTCTACCAGATTGTCATGCAGGCTATGATCGTTACCGGCCTTTTCTTTGCCAAGCGCATCAATTTTTTGGGCTTTGTGATCTTCTCTAACATCTCCGCACTTGATGCAGTATGTTTCTTCAGTATAACCGGGAGTACTGCAAGTGGCAGGAACAGCGGGTCTCTTTCCTGAACGATCGTGATGCAGTGATGAATCTCCTGCCTGAATCCATGTTTTGCCGTCCCTAAGCTCGGTCTTACCGCAGCGAGAGCAATGGGCAACTACCGAGTTCATAATATAGATGCAGTCTTCTTCGTCCTCGATTACTTTTTCAACCCAATCATGGGGGAGAGGAGTGCTGCCTTCTACGGCATCAAGAGGTTTAGTCTCATCAACGTCTTTGCAAAGAGCACAAATTCTTTTGATACCGATCTTAGCGGGATTATCGCAATCAGCATCTACCAATTGATCAACCCACTGATGGCCGAGTTCGCTGATATACCGAACATCGTCGCACTTAGTGCACAGCTGTTTGTAAACGCCTTTAGTTTCACAGTCGCCGGGCTTCAGCGTGGCAACCGTTTCGTAATCACACTCATCGGTGCATTTCTCCGCCATTGCAGAGGTAGCTGCAAAAGCGAATACTACGCACAGAAGAAGCGCAAACACCAGGAGTTTGTGAGAAAACTTCATGTGACATTCTCATCCTTTCTTTACTGTTTGAAATGATTTCAACACCATTTCCAAGACATCCGTACGATTTTCATCTATGTAGCTGATGAAAAACTGCATTCGACCCTCCCTTCCAAGAAAATTGAGTAATCCCTGAATGGAAGCCTCTTGCTGTACGAGATGAACCTTGCCAATGGCATTGAGTTCAGAATTCGACACCGCTGATGAGGCATCAACGGCCTCGAAAGTGAACGAAGCGATGTGCGAGCGAGACTCCATCACACTTTAGTATTTTACTACTTGTTGCCAATAATGTCAATGAGATAAAGAAAATTTTTCAAAAAATTTTGGTATATAGTTGGGTTTAAAGGAAATATTTCGGGGTCAAAAAAGGCGTTTGGCAGGAAAAAGACAGAATTTGGAAGGATTTTGGAAACAAAGGTATTTAAAGACCTCGGTCGGTTAGCGATAGATTTTCAAAGTTTTCGGCGAGTTTATTTTGATTTTTCGAGGATTTCGGCCTGTATTTGGTGGTTTTAAAAGGTTTCAGGGCACGAGAAAAAGAGGGAACGGACGGTTTTAAATAAACAAGCGAACGCAGCACAGGGGCAATTAAGGATGTTTGTCGAAGTTTGTATTGAAACAACATAATATGTTACGAAATCATTTCAATGATTATCACGGTTGGAAATGAATTTTATTCAATGTGAAGCGTTTTTTTCATAATAGGGGGAAAATCGGGGGATTTTGACGGCGGGATGGGGATGGTGGGGGGGGGCGAGTAGGGATGAATGGGGATTGGGGGGGTAGGTGGTTGATTGGGGTGAGGGTGGGATGCGGAGATGAGGACGTGGGGGAACGCGGAGGGGCGCGGAGGGCGCGGAGGGCGCGGGGAACGCGGAACGGCACAGGACCGTTCCCTACGGGGGGATTGGGGGGTAGGTGGTTGATTGGAGCGGGGGTGGGGTGCGGGGACGAGGACGCGGGGAACGCGGGGGGCGCGGGGGCGCGGGGAAACCCCTGATTTCTTACGAATCAGGGGTTTGTCGAGGATCTGACCCATCTCCGGGTGGGGACGGGTTATGTTTGGGAGCAGAGGTTTACGGAGCGAATTGGTTTGTAAACACGCCGAACCGGTTTTTTTCTTCTTCTGACAAGCTGCGCACGGAAACGCCCTTTGCCTGCGCATAACGGGAGAGCCCCGCCAGATCCATTTTTATTTTCGGAAGCTGGCTCGCGTGAACCGGGGCAGGCATGTTTTTCAGAGATTCCTTGTAACGCTTATCAGAGCCTTGCATCTGTCCACTCATATGTGTATGCCTCCTGTATTCGTTTCGCTTCGCCTTCTTCAATCATGAAATGATAGGGATGCAAAGCCCGCAAGGGAACCGCGCCGAATGCAGCGCAATAATGTTTCAGCAACTCCTCATTTGCAGCAAAGCCAGTGATGACGCCATCAAATCCATATTCCTGCGCCTTATCGATGCAGATAGAGAAGAGATGACCGCCTACGCCTAAATATTTCGGTCGGTCGACGATCTCTTTATTGTTCTGTGACGCAGCGCACATCCATGCAACATACACCGCCTGGTAATCATCATTCTTCTGCAGGGCGACCAAGCCCTGAATATCCGTCGTTCCCTTGATGACAAGCGCATAGATTTCATGCTCTTTCAGCAGCTCCGCCCAGTTTACATACCATTGCGTGCGGCGGTTGTACTTTGACAGATAACTGCTTCTTGTGATCTGTACAACTTCTGTTTCAACGATATCTCCCGTCAGAGCATCCTTCAAGCATGGGGTAAATTCGTCTATCCATACATTAATCATTGCCATCCCCCAATCCTACGCATAATAATTACAACTTCCTATGATCATTATACTCGTTTTGCGATATTTAATCAAGGGAACAGCAATCCCTTAGTCAAAATCTATGATTTTGACAGCTCCCTTTACACAAAGAAGTCTTTTGGGGACAGGGAACGCGGGGAACGCAAGGAACGCGGGGGGCGCGGGGGGCGCGGAACGGCACAGGGCCGTTCCCTACGGCGGGGGTGGGGGGGTAGGGGGTTGATTGGGGCGGGGGGGG
>SVGP01000004.1 GCA_015056255.1 Clostridiales bacterium
ATACTCTTAGAAAAGCCTTTCTCTTAGAGGGCGACCCAAGAGCTAATGTGTAAACCATGTTGTTGCACATTCTGTAAACCATGTTGCTCTTGACAGAAACCCGTCCCCTACGATTGCAACGATACGTTTGGTTTCCTTTGTAGGGGAGGCGTTTCGCCTCCCGCCGCTAACTTAATGACATTAGGGCTTGCTCCCGCCGTATAACGATTGGTATTATAGTCATTTTTAGCCTGTAGCCGGGGAACACATATACGAAAAACCCACGTCGAAACCGATATTTCGGGCTCAGACGTGGGTTCTCTTATGAATATTTTTTATTCAGCCGGCTCAACAGGCGTGGAAGCGATCGCCTCGGACGGAACGACGGCTTCTTCGCCCGGCGATTCGATCTCTTCGGGAAGGCTGGCATCTTCGCCTGCATCCTGATCCGCTTTGTCGCTTGCAAAGATGCCGGCGACGCCGTTTACAACGCCCTTGACTGCACGCACGACGGCGATACAGCTAAAGAGGATGGCTACGATCAGGATGACGGCCAGAATCAGCCTCTGCCTGTCTTTGAATGCGGATTTGATAAGCTCCGAAGCTTTTTTACACAGGAATTTGCAGCCGGATACGACCTTGGGGGCAAGAAAGGCATAGGCTTTTTTGAGATATGTCCAGACAAAATGTGCAAACACAATGGCTTTAGCCCAGGCAAATTTTGAAAAAATGACGATCTTGGCCCAAGCGAACTTTGAGCATACGACGGTTTTTTTCCAGAGAATCTTTGAGAATGCGCAAACCTTTGTCCACATGCGCTTGAAGAACGCCGAGGCGGCTGAAAGCTTATCATTCATGAGCGTGGATTCCTCCCGAATTGTATATAAAGACACATATTATCTTTATTGTATACCTCAAACACAGCCCAGTCAAGCCGTAGCGCGTAAAAAAGCGAACAAAAACCGCCGGACCCAATCGGATCCGGCGGCAAGCGACTCGATTTTATTTCATTCTCAGGTAATTTGCGGACATGTAACCGGTGTAACTGCCCCACTGGATCTTCCACCAGTTGGAGGTGGTCTTTTCAAGAACCTTTACGGTGGTTCCGCGGGTGAGGGCGGTCTTGACGACATACTGAGTGCCGGCGCCGGCGCGAACGTTTACAACGCTGCCGGTGACGGTGGCGTACTGGGTAGCGGAGGAGCTGGAGGAACCGGCGGAGCTCTTGATGTAGGTCTTGCTCATGTAGCCCTGGGTGCCGGAAGCGGTTTCAATCAGATACCAGTTGCCGTTCTCGCCCAGAATCTTTATCTTGGTGCCGTTTCTAAGCTGACCCATGGAGGCGGTGGAGGTAGAAGCGCCGGCACGCAGGTTTACGGAGCTGCCGGAATACTTGGTTACGACATAGCCCGTGTAGCTGCCGCCGAAATAGCTGGTTCCGTCGGCGTAATTTGCGCCGTTGCCGCTGATATAGAGGTTTTTGATGTAGCCAATACGGCCGGCAGAGGTTTCTATCTTGCTCCATACGCTGCCTTTGGAAAGCACGGTGATATAGTCGCCGTCACGGACGTAGCCGTTGGAGCCATAGTTAGTGCCGGGGCCCTTTCTTAAATGGAGAGAGCCGTTTTTATAGGCGAGGGATACGGTTTCCGCGCCGGCCATCATAGGGAGCGCGAGGGAGAGAATCATAACAAGCGCCAGAAGAATGGAAAGTTTGCGTTTCATTGAAAAAACCTCCTACGAGTTTTACTATATATTAGATAAAAATATTGTACCACAGGTTCTATGTTAATTCCAGTTTTTGCTTTACGTTTTTATGAACAAAAACCAAAAACTATGACATAAAAAAGAATAAATTTTGAGCTCAGTTCAAGACTTCGGTATCTTTTGGCGGCTTGTCCTGTTCTAAAGGCGCTCTTTGTGCCGCACCATTTTGCGTCCGGCTCATATGATGCCATGTGGGTGCAAAAAACTGCCCCGACAAACGGTTTAGGAGGTATGCGCATGTCTTTCTACTCATACAAAAACGCCAACGCGGAAGCCAGCCCCGGCGTGATCACGGGCAATGCGTGGGATGGAATCTGCGAGCGCATCTGCGTTCAGGTCAAAAACGTGTATGACTCGTGCCTTCAGCAGGAGCAGCTGGACAATCGGGAAGTGACGCTGTCAAACATTGTTCCCGTGCTCACCAACACCGGCTGCGGCGCACAGGACATAAACCGCTCCTGCAGATGCGAATGCACTGGCAACGCCTGCTCGTGCAAATGCGGAACCTGCGGCGAGATTACGTATCAGGACGCCCTTGAAAACGCGGAGAACGCATCCTGCATTCCCCAACCCTGCGGCACTTGGACGTTTGAATCCTGTCGTTCTTCCCAGATTGAGGGTCAGATTTCGAATCTCTCCGTCGACCGGCTTTGCGACCGTCCGCAGTTTGCCCGCGTGAAGGCCGACGTTGCAATCCCGATTGACGTGCTGTTTATCGATCAGAGATGTCAGGAATGGATGGGTCAGTCGGTCATCACCGTGAGCAAGGACGTTCTTTTGGCCATTCCTGAGGAATCCATCGTGCCCTTTACGCTTGAAAGCATGGTCAGCGCCATCTGCGTGAGCGGTAGATATATCGGCAACTGCAAATTCGAAATCACAGTATGCGTAACGGTTGTCCTTAAGATTCTGGCCGAGGTCGAGGTTATGATTCCCTCCTATGGCTTCTGCGAGATTCCGCCGTGCGAGGAGTTTGCGGAAAGCGTTTGCGACGAGTTCTTCGCCCTTCCGATTTTCCCAAGGTCCGGCGCATGCCAGCAGAATACCGCGGCAGCGACTGCGCAGACGGCAAATGCCAATGGAAACGGCGCGTGCTCGTTCTATACGGGCGGCAAACCCTACTGTAATTCCTGCTCTTCCGGCGGAACGACCAATGGAAGCTGCTCAAGCGGCTGCTCCGGAAGCGTTTCCAATGTTACCGGCTGCACAAGCTGCTCCACCTGCTCCAACTGCGGAACCAGCTGTCAGTCGAATTCCACCCTTTGTCCCCGTTGCGGAAGCGCGATGACGCAGGCCACCTAAGATAAGGATATACAAAAGCCATAACTCCCGCCGGATTGGGCGGTTCATATAGGCGTCGGCGTTAGGAAACAAAAAATCACAGAAGGGACCGGCGCCAAGCGTACATAAATATAAATATTCGCCGGCGCATTTTGAAAGAACTTTTCAGTGCGCCGGCGAATCATATTATTTTTGGCTCGGATTGTCAAAGAACGAGAATGTCTTTATCGGTCAGAGACAGCGTATCGATAATGACATCCGATGCAAGGATGCTTTGCTGGCTTCCCGGCTGATGGCAGTCGGAGCCGAAGGTGAATTTGCATCCGCATTCCTTTGCGAGGCTAAAAAACGCCCACTTGGGGTGATTTCGGATTTCTTCGTCCGTTTTGTTCAAAAAGGAGCTTGTGTTGATTTCAATGGCGATGTTCTTTTCCCTGGCGGCTGAAAACATCTCTTTGTATTCGCTATCCGAAATAAGGGGGTAAAGGAGGGTTTTGTCATAAGGACAGGCCACTGCGTCGAAGGGATGCGCAAGAGCGGTTACGTATCCGGCTAAGGGGCTGTTTATAATGTCCCATGTCGCCTTGACCATGAAATCCGCGTGCGCCTGATAAGGCTCGTAAAGACCTTTGGGCATCATCATGTGCGTGTGGGAATTTGGAACGAGCACAAAATCCAGAATCTCGCCCGCTTCCTCGGAAAGCGCGATATCGCCCCTTACGGGATCGTATTCGGCCTCCGCGCCGAACAAAATGCGAAGCCCCTTTGTGTCAAGCGATTGGATTTCCTTGCGTGCCCTAAGAACGTGCTTAAGGTTCTGGGGATGATAAAAGCGATGCCAGTAATCGTCGGGGCTTAAGGGAACATCTTCGTCCCACATATGATCCGCGATGCCCAGCGTGTCAAGACCGAGCGAAGAGGCCTGCGCAATGTAGGCTTCAAGCGTGGCTTCGGGCTTTGCGCAGCTGGATAAATGCGTGTGCATGTGAAGATCCTGTGTAATTTTCATTGCTGTCACCTCGTTTGGATCAATCCGTAACTTCCACCATATCGCGGCCGAAGATTTCAAAGGTGCGGGCGAGAGCTTCGCCGCTTACGCCCTTTACGGAAACCTCCTTGCCGTCGTCGATTTTGAGGTTGACGGTCATTTTTTCGCCGAAGCTTTCGGTAAAGGCGGCTTCAAGCAATTGAGGCTTGCGCTCCAGCGCCTGCATGTGGATGCGCGCGTTTTTGTCGAAGGAAACAAAGACGACATTCGCGTCGCGGCCTGCGAACTTTGCGGTTCTGAGAGAGCCTCTAATGGAGGGATTCTGGGAAAGAATCTCGATGGCCTTGTCAAACATCACTTCATCCTGGGTTTTTGGACCTTTTGGCTTTGCCGCCGGCGCTTTTTGAGGAGCTGCTTTGGGGTCGGAGGGCGCTTTGGATGCGTCAGGCGCGGCTTCCGGTTTGCTGCTTACGATCTGAACGCCGTTTTTCAGCTTTCCTTCAAGCATTTCGATGCGCTCGGTCAGGGCTTCAACGCTGTTTCCCTCCGCGGGGAAGCATGCGCGAACAGCGCACATTTCAAGAATGGATCTTGGATTGGACACCCATTTCATGTCGCCTTCCGCACGGATGAAAAGATCCATGGCGCGCATGAGGCGCGTTTGTTCAAATTTTTTTGCTTGCTCACAGAATCTCTGGGCGTCCTCAGGCGTGATTTCGGCGAGGCTGGTGAGATCATTTGGTACGATCAGAGCCATTAAGAGGATTCTGAAATGCTGCGCGGCTTCCCTTGAAAACACCTGTGGATCGCGTCCGTCGCGCATGGCGCGGTCGATGAGGTGCATGGAAAGGGCTGTGTTTCCGGCGAGAATCGCACCTGCGAAATCAAACATGAATTCGCGGCCTGTCGTGCCCAGCACTTCTCTGACAAGCGGCGCTTTTACATCGTCCGTGCAGTAGCTCAGGCACATATCCAAAAGGGACAGCGCATCTCGCATGCCGCCCTCTGCGGCGCGGGCGATTTCTGAAAGCGCTTCGTCGTCGGCGCTTCTGCCGATACCGTTTAATACGACCTTCATGCGATCCACGATCACGTCCTGCGCAATGCGCCTGAAATCGTATCGCTGGCATCTGGAAAGCACCGTTGCGGGCAATTTCTGCGGCTCTGTGGTTGCCAAAATGAACACGGCGTGCGCGGGCGGCTCTTCAAGCGTCTTTAAAAGCGCATTGAACGCGCTTGTCGACAGCATGTGAACTTCGTCGATGATATATACCTTGTATTTGCCGATTGTCGGGGGATAGGCAATGCGGTCTCTGAGTGCGCGCACCTCGTCGACGCCGTTGTTGGACGCGGCGTCGATTTCGAGGATGTCCATATTGCTTTCGTTTTTGAGCTGTATGCATGCTTCACATTTTCCGCAGGGCTCGCCGTCCTGCGTATCCATGCAGTTTATGGCGCGGGAGAGCACCTTCGCGGTGGTGGTCTTTCCGGTGCCGCGGCTTCCGCAGAAAAGATAGGCATGCGCAACATGGCCCATGACGATCTGCCGTTTCAAAGTTTTCGTGACGGCTTCCTGCCCGCACACGTCCTCGAACTTTTCGGGTCTCCATGCGCGGTACAGCGCCTGATAGCTGCTCATTTTTGCTGCTCCTTCATTTCTGGGATTACTTTAAGTCGCCTCTTAACGCATGAATGCGGGAAAGAATTTCGGAGTCGATATTTTCCGTAAGCACGCTTAAGCCCTCCTTCAGCTGCGTATCGTTTGTAAAGGAGGCGATGGCAACGGAGGGGAAGGGCTGATCAATAAAATAAAGAAGGGAAAGCGTAGTCATGGAAAGGTTGGTTTCTTTGTGAAGATCCAATAAGGCTTCATAGATTTTGTCGTTTATGTCTGTTTTGTACGTCGTTACAAGGTCGCCTCTCATGGGCGCGCCGCTTTTGCGCTTTTCAAAATAGCCCTTGGCGACGGCGCGATAGGCCATGGCGGAAAGATTTGTGCCTGAGTGCCAGGTGTATGTGTCCTTATCCATGGCGACCAAGGTTTTGTCTGAAATTTCATTATGATTGATGTGCGCAAGGCTCCACATGAGCTGATTCATGGTAAAGCCCGAAAGGCCGTGTTTTTTGCAATAGGCCTGCGCTTCCATCGCACGCTTAAGCGTCCAGTTGGAAAAACCGTAGTTTTTGATTTTGCCTTGTTTTTTAATTTCTTCAAGCGTTTCCATCACCTCGCCGACGGGCATGGAAAGGTCGTCTCTGTGGAGAAAATACATGTCGATCACGTCGGTTTTTAAGTTCTCAAGGCTTTTTTCAACGTCTGAAAAAAGCTCGTTTCTGTGAAGGCGGATGGTGAAGGAAGGGTCGCTTGCAAGGGGGTGACCGCCCTTAGTGGAAATGACCACCTTGCCTCTTGCATTTCGTTCCTTCATCCAGCGGCCCACGACTTTTTCGCTCGCATGCTGTTCGGTGCTCGGGGGAAAGCAGCCGTATACGGAGGCTGTGTCGATGAAATTTCCGCCCGCGTCCAGATACGCGTCCATCTGGCAGAAGGATTCCTTTTCGCTCGTCTTGCTTCCGTAGTTGACCGTGCCCAGAGAAAGGGGAGACACCATGAGGTCGGTTCCGGTAAGAAGGATGTTTTTCACTTTCGTTGCCTCCGAATGCTGTTTTTATTATTGTAACACCAATTGTCTTTTGCGGCAAGAGCAATGAGGGAATATCTTTTGTTTCGAAAAAAACATGGAAAAGTACACAAAAACGGGAAAAGTGTCAATAAAACCCGAACTGTTTAACCCAACGGTAAACCAAAGGGCGCGGGTTGTGTGATATAATAGGAAAGAACCCCAGTTTCCGGGATTTTTGGGCAAAAAATAAATGGGAAGTGTTGACATGCGCATTGTTTTAACCGGCGGCGGAACTGCCGGACATGTTACCCCTCATCTGGCCATCATCCCACGGCTTTTAAAAGAAGGATGGGACATCCATTACATCGGCTCTGAAACCGGAATTGAAAAGGAATTGATCGAGTCCATCGAAGGCGTAACCTATCACGCCATCAAGACCGGAAAGCTCAGAAGATATTTTTCCGCAAAAAACTTTACCGATCCCTTCCGCGTGCTCGCGGGCGCGGCGCAGAGCATTTCTCTGCTTCGAAAATTAAAGCCCAATATCATTTTCTCAAAGGGCGGCTATGTTTCAGTGCCGGTTGTGTACGCGGCGGCATTAAACCGCATTCCCGTTATCATTCATGAGTCTGACATGACCAGCGGCCTTGCCAACAAATTAAGCCTTCCGTTTGCAAAGGAGCTTCTTTGCACCTTCCCCGAAACGGCGAAGGAAGCGGGCAATAAGGCTGTATACATCGGTTCGCCCATTCGCGACGAACTTCTGATGGGTAAGCGCGAAAAGGGCATGAAGCTTTTTGGTTTTAATGAAAACAGGCCCGTTCTCATGGTTGTGGGCGGCTCTTTGGGCGCGCAGGCGATCAACCGCGCGGTCAGGGGCGCGCTTACGGAGCTTACCAAATGCTTTCAGGTTCTGCACATCTGCGGAAACGGCAATGTGGACGGAAAATACGAGGGCATGAAGGGCTACGTTCAGGTTCAGTATCTGAAGGAAGAAATGGCTGACGCTTATGCCTGTGCCGACGTTGTGATTTCACGCGCAGGTTCAAATACGATCTGCGAACTACTTGCGCTCAGAAAGCCCACGCTTTTGATTCCCTATCCTTCCACGGCCTCCAGAGGCGATCAGCTCGTTAATGCGGCTTCCTTTGAACGACGCGGATTTTCAAGGGTTTTGGAGCAGGCCGATCTTACGCCGGATATTCTGGTAAAGCGCGTCATCGAAGTATATCGCGACCGCGGCCAGCTGATCGACAGCATGAACCGAGAGCCACGCATGAAAGCGGCGGACAGAATCGTGGAAAGAATCAATCTCCACGCGAAAAAAGACAAGGCATAATTTTTCTGCGCCATCGACCGGTTGGTACGATGGCGCTTTTCATAGGAAGAAGGGTCATGCATGCTCATTGACGCACTGAAAGCCTACACAAAAACCGCCACGCCCATGCATATGCCGGGGCATATGCGCTCGGAGGATTACGGGTACCTTAATCGTCTCGGCGCAGGACTTGACATCACGGAAATCGCAGGCTTTGACGATCTTCATAACCCGTCGGGCATTCTTCTTGATTCGATGAAAGATGCTGCCGGGCTTTGGGGAAGCGATGATTCAAGATTCCTTGTAAACGGCTCCACCTGTGGAATTTTAGCAAGCGTATACGCGCTTTCCATGTCCGGAGGAAGGGCGGTGATTGCAAGAAACGCGCACAAATCCCTGTATCACGCGCTTGAACTTACGGGCATAGAGCCCGTGTTTGTGGAAAGCGGATTCGACGAGGAAACAGGCGCATGCACGGACATTTCGCCCGAAAGCATTGAAAATGCGCTTGAAAATGCGCCGGATGCAAAGTTTGTATTCATAACAAGTCCAACTTATGAGGGCGTGATCAGCGATATAAAGAAGATTTCTGAAATCGCGCACAGGCGAAATGTGCCTGTGATTGTGGACGAGGCGCACGGCGCGCATCTGGGCCTGACGTGCGATTTTCCTTTGGGCGCGGTTGCATCGGGGGCCGACATTGTGATTCAGAGCGTTCATAAAACGCTTTTGAGCCTTACGCAGACTGCGGTTTTGCATGTTTCGGGCAATCTTGTGTCAATGAACGCAATCGATCACGCGCTGGACATTTTTGAAACCAGCTCGCCTTCCTACCTTTTAATGGCTTCCATCGACGGCTGCGTTCATACGCTAAGAAAGGACAAGGACAGGATTTTTGCTCAATGGCGGGAAAACATCGATTGGTTCCGAAGGAAGGCGGAAAGCTTTCAGCATATTTCCCTTTGGAAAAGCAAAAGCGCATTTGCCTTTGACGACAGCAAGCTCATTATCACGCACCCGGCTTTCACCGGAAACGATCTTATGCGCATCCTTCGCAACCGCTTTTCCATCGAGCTTGAAGCGGCCTATCCCCGTTATACCGTTGCAATGACCGGCGCAGGCACGAAGAAGCAAAGCCTGGAAAAGCTTTTTGATGCGCTTTTTCAAATTGATGAAATGGAAGTTGAACACGATATACCGCGCAGTTCTGTCGCGCCCATACTGCCTGAACGTGTGTTTCCTATAAAGAATGCGCTTTTTACGCCGTGGGAATGCATTCCGATGGATGAATCCGTCGGACGCGTGTGCGCTGAATACGCCTGGGCATATCCGCCGGGGGTTCCCGTGCTTGCGCCGGGGGAGAGGATTACGGAAAATGCCGTTGCTGTTTGGAAAGACATTGTTTCATCCGGCACCAATACGGTAAAGACGAAAAGCGAAGAAGGTTTCTTTGCGGTTATTAAAGGATAAAGATGTGTAAATGAAAAGCAAATCTGGAAAGGATGCTTGACAGCGAACATAATTGGGAGTAAAATAAACTTAGTTTTCTGACAAAAATGCTTTATATCCAAAGGAGAAATGATTATGAAGAGAATTCAGACCCTCGATACCCGAGACCTCAACAAGAGCGCGGCAAACGGCGGCTGCGGCGAATGCCAGACCTCCTGCCAGTCTGCGTGCAAGACTTCCTGCGGCGTTGCCAACCAGCAGTGCGAGAAGAAGTAAGAAAAGCGTAAGCGTCGCCGTTTGCCCCGCTTGAAAGGGCAAACGGCGTTTTTTGTGGAGAGAATAAAGCATGATACACCAGTATAAATTAAACGGATACAATATCGTCATTGACGTATACTCCGGCTCTGTGCACGTGGTGGACGAGGTGGCGTATGACGCAATTGAGATGTTCGAAACGGCTTCGCGCGAAGAGATTATTGACGCGCTCCTTCAAAAATACGCGAGCCGCGAGGACGTAACGAGGGAAGAGCTTATCGAATGCTTAAACGATATCCAGTCGCTCAAGGACGACGGCAAGCTCTTTACCCCTGATCTTTATAAGGATTACGCGTTTGATTTCAAGGCCAGATACACAAACGTGAAGGCGCTTTGTCTGCACGTTGCGCATACCTGCAACCTAAACTGCGAATACTGCTTTGCAAGTCAGGGAAAATATCACGGAGAAAGGGCGATCATGTCCTTTGAAGTAGGTAAAAGGGCGCTTGAATTCCTGATTGAAAACAGTGGAAACCACGTAAACCTCGAAGTGGACTTCTTCGGCGGAGAGCCGCTTATGAACTGGGATGTGGTCAAGCAGCTGGTCGCCTATGCAAGACAGCGCGAAAAGGAAACGGGCAAAAAATTCAGATTCACGCTTACCACAAACGGCGTGCTGGTTGACGACGACGTGATTGAGTTTGCCAACCGCGAGATGCACAATGTGGTTTTGAGCCTTGACGGACGAAAGGAAATCCACGATGAATTCCGCGTGGACTATAACGGAAAGGGAAGCTACGACAAAATCGTTCCCAAGTTCCAGAAATTTGTTAAGGCCAGAGGCGATCAGGGCTATTATGTGCGCGGCACGTTCACTCACAGAAATCCCGATTTCACAAAGGATCTTTTCCACATGGCGGATCTGGGATTTACCCAGCTTTCCATGGAGCCGGTCGTGTGCGCGCCGGGCGACCCCTATGCGCTGACAGACGAGGATATCAAAATCATTCTGAACGAATACGAAATCCTTGCTTGCGAAATGATCAAAAGAAGGAAGGAGGGCCGTCCTTTTACCTTCTATCATTACATGCTCGATCTCTCCCACGGCCCGTGCATCTATAAGCGCGTATCCGGCTGCGGAAGCGGAACGGAATACATGGCCGTGACCCCTTGGGGCGACCTGTATCCGTGCCACCAGTTTGTGGGCGAGGAAAAATACAGGCTTGGAAGCGTCTTTGAAGGCGTTACAAACCCCGATGTGAGAGATGAATTTAAAATGTGCAACGTCTATGCGCGTCCCGAATGCGCCGACTGCTGGGCAAAGATGTATTGCTCCGGCGGCTGTGCAGCCAATGCGTATCACGCTACGGGCAATATTCTGGGCGTGTATGAAGCGGGCTGCGAGCTTTTCAAAAAGCGCATGGAATGCGCCATCATGGTAAAGGCAGACGAAGCGCAGGCGCAGTAATGGGAAGGGGAAGGGTATCGTGAATGCGGTTTTGAGGCTGTGCCCGCTGTTTTCTGATCTCACGGATGAAGAAATTCAGGATACGCTTAAGTTTTACGACGCGATCACGAAAAAGCATCCGAAGGGTGAATTTGTTTTAAAGGCAGGCGAGCCTGTAAAAAGGTTCGGGCTTTTGTTGTCGGGGTCTGTTCACATCATGATGGACGATCTGGATGGCCAGCACATGATCATGGCGACGGTTATTCCGGGGCAGACGTTTGCGGAAAGCTTGTGCTATCAGGGCGAAAAGGAATCGCCGGTGTATGCGCAGGCGGATGAGAATTCCGAAATCCTGTGGCTTTCGGCAGGCGGACTGACGGGCGAAATGGGCTCAGGCCACTGCATGCACTGCAGGCGGTTTATACTGATGCTTTCCAAAAAGACACTGTCCATGAACGACCGCATTCAGGTGCTTTCAAAGCCCACCCTTCGCGAAAAGCTCATGACGCTTCTGACCCAGTATTCCACCCGTGAGGGCAAGAATTTTAACCTGCCCTTTGACAGAAATACCATGGCGGTGTATCTGGGCGTAAACCGAAGCGCGCTTTCAAGAGAACTCAGCAAAATGCGCGAGGAAGGCCGCATCGATTTTTACAAAAACAGCTTTTCCATTCTCCCAAACCCAAAGAAATAACATAAACGCGTTGCGTATGCAACGCATTTTGTTTTTGTGATCCTGTATAATAACGCCGTAATGAAGGGAGGCGAACTCTTGATGGAAAATATTTTAGTCAATGTTTTAGGCGGCGAAATCACCGAAAACGAAAAGAAAGCTTATATTGAGCGCGGAATTCAGAAATATGGAAGAGCGCTTAAATACATGGATCTTAAACTGGACGGCGATTTTGTGGATATTCACTATCATCTGAAGGACGTGCCCTTCGACCGCATCCGCAGAATCACGGGGTATCTCGTGGGCACGCTGGATCGGTTCAACAACGCCAAGCGCGCGGAGGAAAGCCAGCGCGTGAAGCACAAAATGGATATTGAAGGAGTTTGATCGATTATGAAAAAGCTTTTATCCCTTGTTCTTGCCCTTATGATGGTTTTCTCCATGGCGGCCTTTGCCGATGATAACGCGCCCGTTCGCGTATCGGCGCTTATGGGCCCGACGGGCATGGGCCTTGTAAAGCTTATGAAGGATTCCGAAGGCGGAAACGACTATGAATTCACCCTCGCAGCCTCTGCCGACCTCATCACCCCAAAATTCATCAAGGGCGAACTGGACGTTGCGTGCGTTCCTGCCAACCTTGCAAGCGTTCTTTACAATAAGACCAATGGCGGCGTGACTGTGCTCGCGGTCAACACCCTTGGCGTTCTTTATATCGTAGAGCGCGGAAATGCGATTACTTCTGTTGAAGATCTTCGCGGAAAGACCGTTTATGCAAGCGGCAAGGGCGCAACGCCTGAGTATGCGCTCAATTACCTGCTTACCGAAAGCGGCATCAATCCTGATACCGACCTTAACCTCATCTACAAGGCCGAGCACGCCGAGTGCCTCACCGCCCTCATTCAGGACGAAAACGCGGTCGCCATGCTGCCCCAGCCGTTTGTAACGGTTGCTCAGACCAAGGCAAATGACATCCGCATCGCCCTCGACATGACCGAGGAATGGAACAAGCTTCAGGAAGGCAAGGAAAACCCCTCCGGCATGTTGACCGGCGTCGTGGTTGCCAGAACCGAATTCGTTCAGAACAATCCCGAAAAGGTCGAAAAGCTCCTGAACGACTATGCGGCCAGCGTGAACTTCGTCAATGAAAACGTTGAAGAGGGCGCGAAGCTGATCGGCGAATACGGAATTGTCGCCGAAGCCGTCGCCAAGGTTGCGATTCCCTACTGCAAGATCGTGTGCATTCAGGGTGAAGAAATGAAGACACTGCTTTCCGGCTATCTGAACGTACTGGCCGGTCAGAATCCCACCGCGATCGGCGGAAAGGTACCCAATGACGACTTCTACTACGGCGTCCAGTAAAAATAACGCCAAGCGCGGCGTAAAAATATGGGCCGTTGCACTATGGCTTGTCATATGGCAGCTGACTGCAATGGCCGTAAATCAGGAGATACTTCTGGTATCTCCTGTTTCCATGCTTGGAAGATGGTTTGAGCTTATATCCGAAGCCGATTTTTGGTCGCGCGTGGCGTTTTCCTCCTTAAGAATTTTTGAAGGTCTCATCCTGGGCGTAGCGCTTGGAAGCGCGCTTGGCGTTCTTGCCAGCCGCTTTGAGTGGGTGAAGGATCTGATGACGCCGCTCATTTCCGTTATCCGGGCGATCCCTGTGGCGTCGTTTATCATTTTGGCGCTTGCATGGGTGAGCGAAAAATCATTAAGCGCGTTTATATCGTTTATGATCTGTTTTCCAGTGTTCTACACAAACGTGTTAAACGGCTCAAAGAGCGTGGATAAGCATTTGACGGAAATGGCGAACGTGTTTAAGCTGAGCGGGGTAAAAAGGTTCAGATACATTTTTGTGCCCGCCGTGTTTCCGTATCTCAAAACCGCGTTCAATGTGTCCGTAGGCCTTGCGTGGAAAAGCGGAACAGCGGCGGAGCTTATCACGGTTCCGAACGGCTCCATCGGCGAGCTTCTTCATCAGGCGAAGATCTTTCTTGAAACCGCGGATAACCTCGCCTGGGCGTTCACCATTATTCTTTTAAGTCTTCTGTTTGAAGGCGCATGCCGCGTGATTCTTTCTGGAATCGAACGCGCTTTGAAGGGACGGTGAAGCAGGTGGAGAAAATCGTTGCTTCCAATATCACCAAGCGCTTTGGCGAGAAAATCGTTTTGAATGATTTTTCGCTTGCGATTGAAAAAAACTCCGTTTTCTGCCTGATGGGTCCCTCGGGCTGCGGAAAAACGACGCTGGTAAGGATTATGACCGGGCTTGAAAAAGCGGACGCAGGTTTTGTTTCGGGCATTGATCCGGAAAGGATTTCGTTTGTCTTTCAGGAGGACCGTTTAATCAGCCACCTGAGCGCGCTGACCAACGCCATTTTGCCCCTTAAGAATACCGACGAAAACAAAAAAAGGGGCATGGATGCGCTCAGAATGCTCGGCCTTCAGGGGGAAGAAAAAAAGCGCGCCAGGAACCTAAGCGGCGGCATGGCGCGGCGCGTTGCAATTGCGCGGGCAATGCTTGCGGACGCCGACATTGTGTTTATGGACGAGCCGTTCAAGGGACTCGATTCCGAAAACCGCGAAAAGGCGATTGATTTTGTGAAGGCCTACGCAAAGGATAAAACCTTAATCGTTGTTACGCACAGTGCGTTTGAAGCGGAAAAACTGGGCGGCAGGGTGTTTGTGATGCCCGATTCGCAAAACAATTTTGAGAAAATGGGCGAAAATGAGTAGGTTCGCCCTTTTCTTTTTTGATACTTTGTGATATGATAAAAACAAATTTTTATATTTGGAGGATACACAATGGAACGTAAGAATGCATGGCTTTCCTATAACGAATGCGACAAAGCAGCGGTTGAAGCCGTTGCCAAAAGATATTGCGCCTTTTTGGATGCAGGCAAAACCGAAAGAGAGTGCGCAAGCGAAGCCATTCGCCTCGCTGAGGAAAAGGGATACACTGATCTGAACTGCAAAATTGTTTCCGGCGAAAAGATTGTTGCCGGCGATAAGCTGTACGTCAACTGGATGGGTAAGGCCGTTATGCTTTTCGTCATCGGCAAAAACCCCATCGAAAAGGGCATCAATATCCTTGGCGCACACATCGACTCCCCGCGCATCGACATCAAGCAGAATCCCCTCTATGAAGAAGGCGGATTTGCCTACCTCGATACCCACTACTACGGCGGTATTAAAAAGTATCAGTGGGTTGCCATCCCGCTCGCCATGCACGGCGTGGTTGCAAAGCGCGACGGCGCCATCATCAATGTAAACATCGGCGAGAAGGAAGACGATCCCGTATTCTGCATCAGCGACCTTCTCATTCACTTATCCGCCGAGCAGATGGGCAAAAAGGCAGCCGAAGTCATCACCGGCGAACAGCTCGACATTATGATCGCGGGCGCGCCCATCATGGACGAAGAAAAGGAAACCATCAAGGGCTCCGTTCTTAAGATGCTGAAGGAGCAGTACGGCATCGAGGAAGAGGATTTCCTCTCCGCTGAAATCGAAGTTGTTCCCGCAGGCAAAGCCAGAGACATGGGCCTTGACAGAAGCATGATCCTGGGCTATGGTCATGACGACCGCGTTTGCGCCTATGCGCAGCTCGAGGCCATGTTCGATATCGAGGGCGTTCCCGAGAAGACCTGCTGCTGCATCCTCGCGGACAAGGAAGAAATCGGCTCCGTCGGCGCAACCGGTATGCAGGCCCGCTATTTCGAAAACGCGATGGCTGAAATCATGAACCTGACCGGCGACTATTCTGAACTGAAGCTGAGACGCGCCCTTCAGAACAGCCGCATGCTCTCCTGCGACGTTTCCGCCGGCTTCGACCCCGCATTTGCTTCCGCCTTTGAAAAGAAAAACGCTGCGTTCCTCGGAAACGGCGTGTGCTTTAATAAGTTCACCGGCTCCCGCGGAAAGAGCGGCTCCAACGACGCCAACGCCGAATACCTTGCCCGCGTATTCAAGGTCATGGACGACGGCAATGTTTCCTTCCAGACTGCAGAGCTTGGTAAAGTAGACGTCGGCGGCGGCGGAACCATCGCCTACATCTGCGCTCTGTACGGCATGGAGGTTGTCGACAGCGGCGTAGCGGTTCTGAACATGCACGCGCCGTGGGAAATCATTGACAAGGCCGACCTGTACGAAGCCTACAAGGGCTACAAGGCCTTCGTTCTGAACGCATAATCGATATACAAAAAAGGAGCTGCCGAAAAAACGGCAGCTCCTTTTCATGCTCGAAATACATTGAATCAGATGTCAGCAGCAGAAAATACCTCTTCCGCAGCACAATTGCATCAAGCACAATCCCATACACAGCGTGTTCAGATTACCGCGCGGCATGGTGAAATTTCTGTTGTAGTTCTGGTATGCGCCGCCCGCGTATTGGAGGCGCGAAAGCATTTCCTGATATTCTGCATTGGTTGGATCCAGCTTCACCGCCTGCTGAACGTAGTTAAGCGCATTTACGCGGTTTCCAAGGCCCTCGTTGGCTACGGCGCAGTAATAGCACCATCTTGCATCGCGAACAGTGATGCGGGATAAAAGGTTCAGAGCCTCTGCGTAATGTCCGCTGTTTAAATAATTGCGAACGGCGCGCATGTCGCTGGTTTCGTTTGTGCCTGCGTCATACGTGCGTCTCTGCCCGGCGTTTTCATAGCCACCAAATCCGCCGAAACCGCCAAACCCTCCGAAGGGATCCTGATAACCTCGGCCTGTTCCGCCTTGATAACCGCCCTGATAATTACCCTGATAGCCCCCCTGATAACCGCCGGAATATCCCTGATAACCGCCGGAAGCATTCTGATTCGGCGTATATTTATGATTCACAATCATATCATACGCCTCGTTGATTTCCTTCATCTTCTGCTCGGCTTCGGGAGAGCCATGGTTGACGTCGGGGTGGTATTTTTTTGCGAGCTGCCGGTATGCCCGCTTGACTTCGTCATCGGTGGCTGTGGGCGAAACGCCCAGCACGCGATACGGATCCTGAATCATCTATTTTGTTTCCTTCCCTTTGCTTTCTTCCTCTTTGCCCTTGTAATACTTCGCCCATACGCCTGAATACAGGATGTTTCTTAAGATATTTGCATCCTGCACTATCGGGAGCTTTTCAAACGCCATTGCGCATTCGGCGATTTCAAGCGTCAGAATTCTGTGAACGTTTTCTTCGTAGTTTTCCAGATTTTTAAGGGGCAGAAGCGGGTTGTAAGAACCGGTTTTTTCGTCCTTCCCGCTGTCGTCCCAAGCGTCCAGAAAATAAATGAACCTGCCGAGTGAGAAGCCCATCTGCCTTAAATACCGGCTCCATTCGTCCTTATCCAGAACGAAAACCTCGGCCAATAATCTTCCAAAGCACGAAGCGGCGGCGTCCAGATCGTTGACGCGCGTTTTTTCGATTTCCAGAAGCAGTTTCATTTCCCTCTGAATCGCTTCCGCCTGCCGGGGATATTTTTCCATCACCAGAAGGGCGCGCTTTTTAAGCGCTTGAGAAAAGGCCAGTTTCAGATAGTTTTTATCGTCCAGCCATCCGTCCAGCGCGCTTAAGTAGTATAGCGCTGCATTCATGTCGGCGGCGTATTCCACATATTTGCTCACGGCATAGGGCTGCTTCTTCTTGGGGTGCGGCGCGCATCTTTTCTCGCCTCGCGTTTCTTCAGGCTCGTAAAGCGCGTTCAATAAAAGCGCTAAGAATGCAAAATCATAGCTCAATGCCAGATGGCACATGTGCCCTTCGCCAAGCCGCAGGGATCTGCATACGCCGCAGTACACTTCGCGAAAGCGCGCGATCTCACTTTCCGTAAGGGTATCTGAATTGATATTCACATAGCCGAACATTGAATCTTACCCCTACGCCTTCTTTTTAAACGTCGCCTGGCATTTTCCGCACGTTACCGTCTTTTCGCCGATGTTTCTGGGAAGCTTCAGCCACGCCCGGCAATTGGGGCATCGATAGTAAAGATAGACTTTTCTGTTTTTAAAGCGAATGCGCGCCTGCTTGACGTTCGTCTGAACGGGCGTATATTTCGACAGGAACCATTGATTTTCCTTTTCTCTGGCCGGAATATTTTTGGAAAGCATTCTGAAAAGACCGTAGATCCATGAAACCATGGAAAGCGTGCTTAAAATGCCGAGTCTTAAAATGGAAGACAAAAGGCTTAAAATGATCGAAACAACGAGCAGCGCAACGGACAATTGATCAAGACCGCGCCTGCCGGAAAAAAAGCGATACAGCGCACTTTTAAAAGAACCCATAACCTGACCTCCATAAAGATAAATCGAACATGATCTATTATAGCACATCTGAATTCATTTTTCACCGAAAACAATGTGATATAACTTTGAAAATCCTGCGAAGCACATTAAGATTCCATAACACAGGCAAAATGTCCGCTTCGTTTTCGAAAAGATTGTCAGTGAAATGTAGTCTTCATGCAACACAATGGAAACCAACGCGCAGGAGAAATGTGATACAATATAAACTGTGTATTTATGTAAATCAGAGAGGAGGATGAAAAATGCCGGTAAGCCGCGTTCGTCTGTCGTTTCAGGGCATACGCGTTCAGGCGCATATTTACGAGCCGGAAGGCGAGGTTTTGTATCGTGCATTGTTCGTGTCTTCTCCGATGGGCGATCCCGCCTCGTGGGCGCATTTATTGACGGAACTTTCTCAAAAAGGCATTCTGTGCGTGAGCGCGGATCTTCCGGGCTTCGGCGCAAACCCGGTATCGAAGCTCGTTCCGCAGGATAACGACACCAGAACCCGTATCCTCTGGGGCATTCTGGACGAAATCGAATACAAGAGGGGAGAGGGTCAGTCCAAATGGCACCTGATCGGTCATGGAAGCGGCGCTGCAGCCGTCATGACCATGGCGCTTTATCAGCCGGACTCGACGCTTTCGCGGGTGCTTCTGAACCCCGTCATGGATCGCCGCCAGATTTCGCCCCTTCATCCGATTTTGCGCACGGGCTTTGGCGAAAAGATTTTTACCGCCCTTTGCAAGCATTTTATCGGGAAGGAAAAGCCGTTTTCCCGCCTGCTTACAAGGCTGTACGGCTCTCCCCGCACCAAGGAGCGCGCGCAGTCGCTTTATAAAATGATGAACAGAAAGGCCATCGCGCCATCCCTCTTCCGAAACATCAAAGAGGGTTATCAATTAACAGACGACGTGTATGCGGTTTCCGCGCCCGTTATGATAATCTGGGGTGCAAACGACCGCATCTTCGGCGGCCAGATTCCCGCCAGACTCTTAAAACGCCTCCCCGGCGCGGAAAAGCACGTTTTAAACTGCGGTCATATGTGCATGGAAACCGCGCCCAACGATATCGGCGACTATCTGCGCGGCTGGTTCGCCTTCTCTGAAGGCAAAGCCACAAATGTGGTAAAAAAGAAATAAACCTTCAAAGGGCAGCTGACAAAAGTTGCTCTTTTCGTTTACAAACCCGTCCATTCGTGCTATAATCCACCCATTACAAACAGGAGGCCATCCTCATGCTGATTACGTCTAACCCTCATACGCATTCAACCTATGTAGACGGCAAAAACACGCTGGAAGAAATGATCGAAGCTGCGCTTGATCTGGGCTTTATCGCCCTCGGCTTTTCCGAGCACGCGCGCCAGACGGTCGATCTTCCCTACGGTCTTTCCCTTGAAAACGAAATCAAATACATTGAAAACGTAAAGCTCCTTCAGAAAAAATACGAGGGCAAAATCAAAATCTGGCTCGGTATCGAAAGAGACCGCATGTCCGTGGCAGACAAGACTCAGTTTGAATACATCCTCGCCGCCAACCACTATCTCATCTCCGAAGACGGCGAGTGCGCGGGCGTGGATTCGACCGACCTGATCGGCCCGTGGGTCGAAAAACACATGGCGGGCGACTGGATGAAGGCCGCAAGAACCTACTTTTCCCAGTATGCCGACTATGTAGTCTCCATAAAGCCCGACTTAATCGCCCATCTCGATCTGATCTGCAAGGGCAACCGCAAAAACCACTGGTTCGACGAGGAAAGCGAAGAATACCTTTCCTACGCCAAATCCGCCATGGACAAAATGATTTCGGTCTGCAAAGTTATGGAGGTCAATACCGGCGGCATCGCAAGGAGCAACCAGCCTTGTCCTTATCCCATTCTGCCCCTCCTTTACCACTGGAAAAAGCTGGGCGGCGAGGTCATCCCCGCCTCCGACTGTCACAGAGCCCATCAGCTGGGATCGTATTTCGATCAATGCCCCATATACCTCAAAGAAGCCGGTTTTACACAAATGCTGACGCTTGGAACCGGCGATAAGCTTCTTGAGGTTGTAAAACTCTAAAAAATAATTGCGCGGGCGGTCAGTGACCGCCCCTACATATCTTTATGATATCATAATGTAGGGGCGTGCACCTAACGCCCGCGCTTTTTTTCTTGGATCAAAAGAACATATCTCCGGGTCTATAGCCCTCGGGCAATTCCTCTTCTTCTAAAAACTCAAACTCATCATCCGAAAGAATCGGTAAGAATGCTTCAAATGGAATGCAGGAAAATTCGCTTCCGTAGCTGCTTGCGCCGAACCAGCCGCCCTCCTTGGCTCTTAAGTTCAAATCTCGCGCAAACTTTGTTTCGTTTGCGCAGTCGTGAACGGCGCAGGGCCAGTTTTCGTCCTCGGCCAGTTTCATGATTTTATAGGTGATTTCGCGGCTCCAGACGGGGGAGAGGTAGCCGTGGCGATACATGTACATGTTTTCGCCCTCGTAATTTATGATATTGTTGGGATTCAGGTGCAGCTCGGCGCAGTTCATGAAATCAAAGCCGGTAGCAAGCACCTTTTCCTTTTTGGGAAGAAATGAAGCGTAAAACTCCTTCGTCATCGGCGTTTCAATGCCGACAAAGGGGATGTATTTTTTCGCAATGGCGATGTTTTTAATCACGATATCCGCGCAGTTCGACGCGCCCAGATTGAACCTCAGTTCGTCCAGCCCGCTTTCACCCAGCGCCTTTAAATTCTCTTCGTTTGCTAAAAGGCCGTTTGTGTACATGTGCTGATGGATGCCGTATTCGTGGAATTTTCGGATGATCTCATAATACTTTTCAATCTCTATAAACGGCTCCAGATACACATAGCTGATGCCCGTGGGCCTTTTGCAGGTGGACATGAGCAGATCAATGTCCTCGATTCTGAACTTCGTGCCTCCGATTTCCCACATGCCCTCGCCGATGGGCGCAATCTGGTCAAGCTCGCCATAGTTATAGCAGAATTTGCACTGGATGTTGCACTTGTTGGTTTTTCTAATGGCGGTTAAGCCGCTGCCCGTTAAGCACGATCTGCAGCCGGCGGAAAACTTGTCGTCCGGGCCCACATAATGCGTTCTTCCGCACAGGGTTTTAAGGGACTTGATGCCCTTTTTCATGTCCGCATGCTTTTTCATAACCGCTTCCTCGATCTGCGAAAGCACGGAAAAGGCGATTTCCTCCTGATAATTCATAAGCCCCTCGTCCTCGGGAATAGACGCAAAAAACTGAAACCAAGTGTAAGCGTCGCGCTTTGAAATCTTCATATATTAACCGTCCTCGTTCATCTGTGTTTTTTCTTTATTGTACGAATAAATTTCATATTCATCAAGGGCGCAAGTGTTAATCCCGCCGTTGTATACACTCAATGCTAAAAATTCGCACCAAACATTGACTGAATTTCATTTACAGGCTATAATAATATGATCATAGTATAGGAGGTGAAGAAGAATGCTGAGGCTTAAAAAGCGCGAGATTACCTGTGTCGACTGGCCGCGCCCGGATTATCTTTCCCCGATCATGCATGCGCTGCTCAAAATGCGCGGTATTAAGTCGGAAGAAGAAGCCCATGCATTTTTACATCCCTCCAAGGAGCAGATCCGCGATTCCTTCCTGCTTTCCGATATGCAAAAGGCGGTGGATGTGATAAACGCCTCCATCGAAGCCGGCGAAAGCGTGTGCGTATACGGCGACTATGACGTCGACGGCGTGTGCGCAAGCGCGATCCTTGTAAGCTTTTTAAAATCCATCGGCGCGAAGGCCGAGCCCTATCTTCCCTCCCGGCATCAGGAAGGCTATGGCTTAAACGAAAAAGCGCTTAAGGAAATTGCGAAAAAGCATCAGCTGCTCGTAACGGTCGACTGTGGAATCACAGCGGTTGCGCTGGTTGAATGCGCAAAGCGCGAAGGTTTAAAAGTTGTCGTGACCGATCATCACAGGCCGGAGGGCGAGATTCCCGACTGCCCGGTGGTGAATCCGCTTTTGAATGATTATCCCTTCCCTTATCTTTGCGGCGCGGGCGTGGCGTTTCATTTGGTAAGTGCGCTTGGCGGACGCGAAAAGGCGATGGAGTATATCGACTATGCATCGCTTGCGACGATTGCGGACATCGTGCCCCTGTATGACGAAAACCGCGCCATTGCCGATATCGGCCTTAAAAAGATCAATTATTCTCCGCGCCCCGGCATCCGAGCGCTGATCGACGCGGCAGGCCTTTCCGCGCGACCCTTGAACGCCGGAAACGTCGCCTTCCAGTTGACCCCGCGCTTAAACGCCAGCGGCAGAATCGGCGACGCCATGCGCGCCTTTAATCTGATCACGTCCACCAACATGGACGAATGCATTTCTCTTGCCGCCGAGCTCAATGAAGAAAACGCGCGCAGAAAAACGCTGGAGCAGGAAGCGATTGACGAAGCCGAAAGCATGCTTTCTGATTTCAACTGGATCGACCGCCGCGCCATCGTCGTTCAGGGCGAAAACTGGAACCCCGGCGTGATCGGCCTTGCCGCATCGCGTCTTACGGAAAAATATCACTATCCGTCCATCGTATTAACGAAGGAGGACGACGTGTACGTCGGCTCCTGCCGCTCGATTGACGGAATCGATATCCACGACGCGCTTTCGGCGGTCAGTCAGTATCTGGTCAAGTTCGGCGGACATAAAATGGCTGCAGGCCTCACCATCAAGAAAGAGAATATCGACGCCTTTTGCGAGGCTCTGGACATATATCTGATTGAAAACGCGCCGCAGGACGCGTATATCCCTTATCAGGAATACGATCTGGACGTGGACGCGGACGAACTCACCATTGAAACCGTGAGCGCACTGGACGCGCTCTCGCCTACGGGCTGTGGAAATCCCGCGCCCATTTTCCGCATGCGTGCAGAAATCGTGTCTCCCCGCCCGGTTGGCGCAAACGGCGCACATCTGAAGGTCACTTTGAGAAATAAATCAGGGCTCATCGACGGTATCTGGTTCAGAAAGGGCGAGCTCGCTTCCTCCCTGCCCCGCACGGCGGACGCGCTTTTCCAGCCCTCGATTTCGGAATATCAGGGCCGTGTATCCGTGCAGGCCGAGCTTCGGGCCATCGCTCCCGCAGGCGCCTTTGCGCGTTTTCAGGACGCAGCCACCAGAAGCGAAGCGCTGTTTCAGGCGTTTTTGACCGACCACTTAAAAAATAACCGCTGCCATTACCCCGAAAGCCGCG
Organism: Clostridiales bacterium; assembly: GCA_015056255.1. GTDB lineage: Bacteria > Bacillota > Clostridia > Christensenellales > Aristaeellaceae > SFHK01. The sequence goes on from SVGP01000004.1 coordinate 23,258, forward strand.
CGCTTTCACCGGGCGCGTTTTCCGATCTTTTTAACGCCGCAATTCAGGGCGTTCTTGTCGTCTGTCCGACCGTTCAGGATGCGAAAAATGCCATGTATCTGGCTGCGCCCGGCGAGGATACCGATTTTGATGTAACAATCGGCGAATATCCAAAGGATGTAAGAAGCTTCCGAGCCGTAGCCATTGCTCCGGTGGGCGAGATTCCAAAGGGCTATCAGACGGTGATTTCCGTTGGCATTCCTGACGGACTTTTAAACGCCACATTCCATCTGGACGCTTTTCCCGTATCCAATCTCTTTATGCGCATGCCGTCCGTTGAACGCTTAAGGAGCACTTACGCAGCAGCGCGCAGGATCACAAAGCGTCCCTACTATTTCTCCTCGGAACAGGCGCTCATCAAGAGCATCGCCGAGGAGGCGGATTTGAATGAAATCACGGTTTCAGCAGGCCTTTGCGTGCTTGAAGACATGAATCTTCTCTACATCCGAAAAAACGGAAACAACGCCGTGATTGAAATTCCCGAGATGGTCAAGAAAAACCCCGAAGAAAACGAAATGTTTATAAAATTATCCCATTATCATGCGCTTGCTATGGAAGGAGGCGGACAGGATGAGTGAAACTACAAACGCCGTATGCTACAGAACCCTTGATGAAATCTTAAGTCAGGTCAAAAAATACCATCCGGAGGGCGACGTCGGCGTAGTGGAACGCGCGTACCGGTTCGCCGAGGACGCGCACAAGGAGCAAAAACGCTTGTCGGGCGAGCCTTATTTTTCCCATCCCTGTGAGGTCGCCTATATTCTGGCCACGCTCATGCAGGACTCCGATACCGTTGCAGCCGGTCTTCTCCATGACTGTGTAGAGGACGTTCAGGGCGTGACCAGCGAGTTTATGGAGAAGAATTTCGGCGCGGACATTGCGCAATTGGTCGACGGCGTTACAAAGCTCGACCGAATCGACTTTTTCTCCCGCGAACAGCAGCAGATGGAATCCATCCGCAAAATGTTCATCTATATGGCCAAGGACATCCGCGTGGTTTTGATCAAGCTCGCCGACCGTCTTCACAACATGCGAACGCTCAAAACCCAAAAGCCCGCCCGCCAGAAGCCCATCGCGCAGGAAACATTGGACATTTATGCTCCCCTTGCGCACAGGCTTGGCGTATACGCGGTCAAGTGGGAGCTTGAAGATCTTGCGCTTCGCTATATCGATCCCGAAGGATATTATCAGATCGTCGAAAAAATCGGCATGAAACGGTCCGACCGCGAGGGATGGATCGAGGACATCGTAAAAAGTCTTAAATCGCTCATGGACGACAACCACATCAAATGCGAAATCGACGGCCGCCCGAAGCACATCTACTCCATCTACCGAAAGATGAAAAATCAGGGCAAAACGTTTGAGCAGATCACGGACCTGATCGCGGTTCGCGTGATTGTGGATTCGTCGTCAAACGAATGCTACAGCGTCCTTGGCCTTGTGCACAACAACTGGCCCCTGATTCCGGGCCGGTTCAAGGACTATATCTCAATGCCCAAGCACAATATGTATCAGTCCCTGCACACCACCGTCGTAGGCCGCGACGGTCGTCCGTTTGAAGTGCAGATCAGAACGCGCGAGATGCACCGTACCGCCGAATACGGCATCGCCGCCCACTGGCGGTATAAAGAGGGAAAGGCGCACACGAGCCTTGACGAAAAGCTCACGTGGGTTCGCTCCATTCTCGAATGGCAGGGCGACCCGACTTCAAGCGAAACCTTCTCAAACCAGATGAAGGAAGCGCTGTTTGCGGAAGAAGTCATGGTGTTTACGCCCAGAGGCGACATCGTAACCCTTCCCAAGGGCGCAACGCCGCTCGACTTTGCCTACCGCATCCACTCCGCCGTCGGCCACCACTGCGTGGGCGCGAAGATCAACAAAAAAATCGTGCCCCTGCCAACGCCCCTTCAGACCGGCGACTTCGTCGAGATCATGACCAACCCCAATTCCCACGGCCCGTCTCTGGACTGGCTCAACATCGTCGTGACCAATGAAGCCAAGGCAAAAATCCGCTCGTTCCTCAAAAACGCGTCGAAGGACGAAAATATGGTGCGCGGCCGCGAAATGCTGGAAAAGGAAGCCAAGCGGCTGGGCTACACGTTCTCCGATCTTTGCAGGCAGGAATATCTGGACGTATTATACAAGCGCTATTCCCTGTCCAATCAGGATGATTTGTATGTAACGGTCGGCTTCGGGGGCTTGTCTGCCGCGCAGATTCTCAACCGCTTAATCGACGAGAACCGCAAAAAGCAAAAGGCGGAGGCTCCGAAAATCCCGGAAGTCACAGAAAATCCCCAGCCCAAGAGTCAGGTAACCACCAATCAGGGCGTTATGGTGGAGGGCGATCCGGGCATGCTCATCCGCTTTGCCCACTGCTGCAATCCCCTCCCCGGCGATAGCATCATCGGCTACATCACGCGCGGGCGCGGCGTTTCCGTTCACAGGGCGGACTGTTTAAATATGCAGGACGAGGGCGTCGAGCCCGAGCGCATGATCCGCGTGGAATGGGCGTCGAGCGGATCCGAGGCGTATGACGCGGACATTCAGGTCATTTCCTATGACAAGGCAGGCCTGCTTGCCGACCTTTCGAGCCTGTTTGCGACGCTCGAGGTTCCGATTGTCGCCATTTCCGCAAGAACCATGAAAAACGGAACCACCCAGATTACCCTGACCCTTTCCATTAAAAACACCGCGCAGCTTGAAAAAATCATCAAGCAGCTGAAAAAACGAAACGACATCATCGAGGTGTTCCGCGTAAGCACCTGACGGAAGGAAGTTAAACATACATGCGCGCAGTCATTCAAAGAGTTACAAGCGCCTCCGTAGACGTAGAAAAAGAGCGCGTCGGCGAAATCAAATTGGGCTTTATGTGCTTAATCGGCGTAATGGACGGCGACACCGAAGCCGACGCCCAGTACATCGCAAAGAAAATCACCGGCCTTCGCGTGTTTGAAGATAACGAAGACAAAATGAATCTCTCCTTAAAGGACGTCGGCGGAAGCGTGCTGCTTGTAAGCCAGTTCACCTTGGCAGGAGACGCCAGAAAGGGCAACCGTCCCTCCTTTTCAACAGCAGCCCGCCCGGAAGCAGCGGAGCCTTTGTTTGAAAAACTGAAGACGATGATTGAGGAAGCGGGTATTCCCGTTGAAACCGGACGTTTCCGCACCCACATGGAGGTTGCGCTCGTCAACGACGGCCCTGTTACCATCCTTCTTGACAGCAGGAGAGAATTCTAAATGGCTGAAAAAGTTATGATCCGCGTGCTTCCCGTGGGCGCGCTTCAGGCCAACTGCTATATTTTGAATCTGGAAAATTCGGATAGATGCGTCCTCATCGATCCGGGCGACGATGTAAATCTCATAAAGCGTGCGCTTTCGGAGTTATCCTTAACGCCGGAATGCATCCTTCTCACTCATGGTCATTACGATCACATGCTGGGCGCGGCGCACTTGAAAGAGGCCTTTGGCGCAAGGGTGTTCATTCACGAAAAGGACAGTGTTTACTTATCCGACAGAAATTACAACCTCTGCCCGGACTGCGATGCATCCCGTTTTATCCCGCTTGCGCCGGACGGCTTTTATCCGGAAGGCGAATTTGAGGCCTGCGGTATCCAATTTACCGTCATCCACACGCCTGGGCATACGCCCGGCGGCGTTTGCCTTTACCTTCCGGATCAGGGCGCGCTTATTTCCGGCGACACGCTTTTTTCAAACGGCTTTGGACGCACGGATTTTGTGGGCGGCGACTGGACGGCGCTTTTCAAGTCCCTCAAAACGCTTTTTAACCTTCCACCCGAAACCTTTGTTTACCCCGGCCACGGCGCAGGCGCGCCGGTAGGCGATATTCGAAAGGGCTTCTACAGATGATGGATCACGATATTACGTCCGTTCGCCTGATAACCAACCTCGACTGGCTCTATCCCGAGCTGTGCGAGGTCATACGCCTGTTTTTAGGCGATATACCGATTGCTCCGGACGCAGGCGAACGCATACTCAAGCATATCCACGAGGAAAACAGCGGCGAATGGATTGAAACCGCCTGCATTGAAGGCGGAATCTTAAAAACGCACACAGTAAAGGCCGTTCACGGCGGACTTGAAGAAAAGCGCACCTTAAAACGCGCCGCAAAAACCGCTGTTTTCCTTCTGATGAGCGAAACCATGAACCGCAAGCCCCCTTGGGGTTCCTTAACGGGCATTCGTCCGACGCGCCTCATCTACGAGGGCATGACGCGCGGCATGTCGCTGGACGAAGCCGAAAAATGGGTGCAAGACGAGTTTTTCGTCTCTTCTGAAAAGGCGAGCCTCTTAAAGGAAATCGTCACCATGCAGGAAGGCATCATTAACCCGCCCGATGACACGTTTGACCTTTACATCGGCATCCCCTTCTGCGTGACCAGGTGCGCCTACTGCTCCTTTGCTTCCGGCGAAATCGGAAACGGAAAGCTGACCGAACCCTATGTAAACGCGCTCATTCAGGAAATCAGGGAAACTGCCGCATTTATGAATAAGCTGGGCCTGCGCCTTCGCGCGGGCTACATGGGCGGCGGAACGCCGACTTCGCTGTCGGCCTCCCAGATCGACCGCATATTGGATGTCGCCATGAACGAGTTTCCGGGCGCCGCTGAATGGACGGTTGAAGCCGGAAGGCCTGACACGATTGACAAAGAAAAGCTGTTGACCCTAAAGAAAAACGGCGTTGACCGCATTTCTGTCAATCCCCAGACGTTTAACGATGAAACGCTGAAAGTCATTGGCAGAAGGCACACGTCGGAGGAAACCCTCGCGGCTTTCCGTCTTGCCCGCGAGCTCGGCTTTGACCACATCAATATGGACTTAATCGCGGCGCTTCCCGGCGAAACGTTTGAAGACTTCAATCGCACGCTTTCCATCGTTACTGATTTGAACCCCGAATCCGTTACCGTTCATTCCCTCGCCATCAAGCGTTCCAGCAAGCTTCACGAGCAGTTGACCGTTCAGGGCACCAGCCACAATCAGGCTGACTGCGAGACGGCGGATCGGATGATCCGGTATGCGCGAAACACCCTTTCCGAGGGCGGCTGGCATCCGTATTATCTATACAGGCAGAAATACATGGCCGGAAATCTTGAAAACGTGGGCTATGCGAAACGCGGAAAGGCCTGTCTTTACAACATCGGCAATATGGAGGAGACCGCGAAGGTGCTGGCACTGGGTGCAGGCGCAATTTCCAAGTGGATTTTCCCGCGCGAAAGGCGCATCGAACGCGCCCCGAACGTCAAAAATATCGAACAGTACATTGCCCGCGTTCATGAAATGACCGAGCGCAAGAAAAAGCTGATTCTGGAGGAGGATAACGCATGAAAAAAAGCCTGATATTGCTTCTTCTGATTGTCCTTCTTTCGCTGACCGGCTGCGGACAGAAAACAGAGGAAAGCCCCTATAAGGACATTCCCAAGCCCACTTGCGTGATCACCATGGCCTCGGGCGACACCATGACCTTCACATTGGACCCCGCAAGCGCACCCAACACGGTTTCAAACTTCATTAACCTTGCCAACGCCGGCTTTTATGACGGAATGAAGATCGACTATGTCTATCCCACCTATTTTGTCAAAAGCGGCGACCCCAAAGGTGACGGAACCGGCGAGCCCGGCTATTCCATCGCGGGCGAATTTTCAAAAAACGGCTATCCCTTCAACAACATCTCCCATGAGCGCGGCGTGATCTCCATGTGCCGCCTGACGGACGACTACAATTCCGCCGGCTGCCAGTTTTTCATCATGCATTCCACGCGCCTTGAGTATAACGGCGAATACGCGGCCTTCGGATGGATCGAGAAAAACGATCAAAAGAGCTTTGATACGCTGGACGCGATCTGCTCAACGACTCTTGACAAGGAATATCGCCCGCTCCTTCGTCAGACCATCCAGTCCATCCGCGTAGACACCAAGGGCTATACCTATGAACTGATTAAGTACGGCGAAGAACTGCCTGAATTTACGCAGGAGCCCACACAGGCGCCTGCTGAGGAACCTATACCCACACCGACACAGGAGGCATTTGAATCATGAAAAAGCATCGCAACGCACTTTCCACACCCATCATCGTAATCGCCGTCCTCGTTATCGCCCTTCTGGGCGTAACCGGCTATTTCGCGCTTTCCGGCAAGGATGAAGCGCCCGCATCCGACGACCCCGTGGTCTTCGCGGCCGTTGACAGCTCTGCCTACAAAAAGGACACAAACCCTGTAGCCACCATCAAAATGCAGGGCGTAGAGACGCCCATCGTCGTTGAGCTCTATCCGGACGCCGCGCCCAACACCGTGGCTAACTTCATCTCCCTCGCCAATTCCGGCTTTTATAACGGTCTCACCTTCCACCGCGTCATTCCCACCTTTATGATTCAGGGAGGCTGTCCTTTGGGCAACGGCACGGGCGACCCCGGCTATTCCATCAAGGGCGAATTTGCGCAGAACAATGTTGTAAATAACCTCGCCCACACCCGCGGCGTGATCTCCATGGCCCGTTCCAGCGCGCCCGATTCCGCAGGCAGCCAGTTCTTCATCATGCATGCCGATGCGCCCCACTTAGACGGCGGCTACGCAGCCTTCGGCGAAGTTATTTCCGGCATGGAAACCGTCGACCTGATTGCCTCGACCCAGACCGATTACACCGACAAGCCCCTCGTCGATCAGGTGATCGAATCCATCACGGTTGACACCAAGGGTATTGAATATAAGGTAAATAAAATTGGAGGATGATTCACATGCAAAACCCCATCGTAACCTTTGAAATGGAAAACGGAAAAACCTTTAAAGCGGAACTCTATCCTGAGCTTGCGCCTGAAACCGTCGGCAATTTCGTCTCCCTCGTAAAAAGCGGCTTTTATGACGGCCTCATTTTCCACCGCGTCATTGAGGGCTTCATGATTCAGGGCGGCGATCCCACCGGCACCGGCATGGGCGGCCCCGGCTGGCGCATCAAGGGCGAGTTCAGACAGAACGGCTTCACTAACAACATCCGCCACGAGCGCGGCGTTCTTTCCATGGCCAGAAGCATGATGCCCAACTCAGCAGGCAGCCAGTTCTTCGTCATGCACGCAAACGCGCCGCATCTGGACGGCGGCTACGCGGCGTTCGGCAGAGTGCTTGAGGGCATGGAAACGGTTGACGAAATCGCCACCACCGAAACCGGCATGCAGGACCGCCCTGTCAAGGAGCAGAAGATGAAGAAGGTCACCGTGGAAGACTTCGGCCAGGAATTCCCCTTCAACAAGCTGTAATTAAAAGGAAAAAAGCTGCTCTCAAATCAGGACAATGGCATTATGAAAGCGCGGGCGATCAATGATCGCCCCTACGTTTTGTTATGGAAACACAACCATAATGTAGGGGCGTGCACCTAACGCCCGCGCTGACATTATACCATTGCTAAAATGAGAGCAGCTTCTTTTTTAAGTCACGACTTTCTTTTTCTCGTTAGCAGACAAATTCCAATCACAATTACCGAAATCAACTGCACAATCGCGCCGATGATGTAGATCATGGGTGCAAAGCTTGCGCCTAAGGTCAGCTGCGCTGCGACGCAGGCCAGCCACATTACGCAACTGAACGCGCCGTATGCCCATGCGTACAGCTTCCACACGGTAAAATACATACCCGTGCATAAAAAGGCCACAGGGACGGCGTAGATGAACACCAGCCACTTTTTCGGCATTTCCTTGGCAAACAATAAAAACGCGCTGAACAGAACGATTGCAAGGAGCCAGATCACGCTTTGCGTTACGAGCATCAAAAAGGTTCTGTCGGCGGCTTTGGGGTGGGGGATAGTCGGGCTTTCCTCGCATGCTTCTTTTCTGCCGGTCATTTCGTCGATCGAAACGCCGTACAGATCCGAAAGCGTGATCATCACCTGCAAATCGGGAACGCCTTCGCCCCGTTCCCACTTGGATACGGATTTATCCGAATAATTGATTTTTTCACCCAGCTCCGCCTGCGTAAGTCCCTTTTCGCGGCGAAGCCTTGAAAGGTTGGCGGCTAAAATTTCTTTCCAGTTTCCAGTCATAAACGTATTTTCTTCCTTAATCAGCCATCTACTCCGGGTAGAATGCATATTTTTTCACTCTACGCACGGGAAATATGACTCTATTTTACCGATTGAATGTTTAGAAATCAAGCATCTTTCCCCGAACAACCGAAAAATCGCTTTTTCTTCACAAGTAGAATTCTACGTGCCTTAATAGCGTGCAATCGGCCCGGCAGACAGGTATAATCAAATATATACCGGTTGGAAGGGTAGGTTGACTGATTTGAAAAACACATTGTATGTATTGGGCGATTCGATTGCGCGCGGCATCGTGTTCAGCGAAAAAACGGGCGGATATACGATTTCAAAAAACACTTTTGACGTGGCGCTGAAGACTGCGGGCGTAAAGGTTTATAACTACGCCAAAATGGGCATGACCAGCGAAAACGCGCTTTCATTAATCGACAGATGCGAAAAAGCGGAAAACGCCGTCGCCGCCATTGAGTTTGGCGGAAACGATTCCGATCTCAACTGGAACGAGGTTGCATCCGCCCCAAATACTTTCCATGAAGCAGCGGTGCCCATCCCGGAATACGAAAAGAACATCGTTTCTCTTGCAAAAAAGGCGAAATCACTCGGAATGCGCCCCGTAATCGTGACGCCGCTTCCGCTTTTGGCTGAGAAATTCTTTGATTATGTATCGGAAAACCGCGACGGAAATGCTATTTTGTCCTATCTCGGCACCAAGCAAAATATCTATCGCTGGCAGGAAAGATACGCAGCAGCCGCCGTCCGCGCAGCCTACAGCGCTGACTGCCCCGTTTTTGACGCAAGGGGCCTGTTTCTTAATCGCATGGACTTTGATTCGCTCATCGGCCCGGACGGCATGCATCCCTCCGAAAAGGGCTATAAGGTGATTGCGGACGCGGTTATGAATGCATGGAAAAACGGCATCCGCCCATTTACCGAAAGCGTGCCGTGTGAAAAATGATTCCTTTCTATAAAGGCTTATGTCCGTGCGCCGGCATTTGAAGCATTGGCGCACATTATTGCTCAGGATAAGCGCCTTTGAAAGAGAAAATATGAATCAGACAAACGGAAAGCGCAGCTGCAGCGGATACAATTAAAACCGGATAGGGGAGAGCATACAGGATCGAAAGAAAGATTCCGAAAAACGCAATGCCTGAAGAGAAGATCAGCGGCATGCGTTTTTTGTTTTTGGAAAAACAAAGCATCGAAACGACCAAAAGAGCAAGCACGCTTAGAAGCTGGCTTACGCGCACAGGTCCAAGATACAGGCTGTCTGTTCTGAGGCCTTCTACGATCATTCGCTCAAAGGCGTACATGGCGATATAAAAATACGCTTCCGCGCCCGGGAATTTGAACAGACGCTTTTTTTCAAAAATCAGGCACAGAATGACGATCAAAAAGCACCATGCAGATTCGTAGAAAAAGGTTGCGGCGAAATAGGCGTTTTGAGACGGTATGAACACGGAAACAGGAAAAAACCACAATGCGGGATTCTCAATCTTAGCGCCGTAGGCCTCGTAATTGATAAAATTTCCCCATCGACCGATCGCCTGTCCCAGTGCAATGGACGGCGCAGCCAGATCAAAAAGCTTTATAAAGGAAAGCTTTTTTTTCTTTGCATAGATAAATCCCGCCATAACGCCCGCAATCAGTCCGCCGTAGATGGCCATGCCGCCGCCCCGGATATTGAAAACGGAAACAAGATTGCCTTTGTATTCGTCAAAATTGAAAAGAACATAATAGACTCTTGCACCGATAATTGCAGCCGGCAGCGCCCATAGCGCGATGGACAAAACCGTTTCTCTTGGAAAACCCATCTTTATTTCGCGCTTTTCTGCAAGGAGTATCGCAAGATATACGCCTAAAACGATGATAATTCCATAAAAATGAATCGGGAATGAAAAAACCGTGATTGCCTGACGGGAGACTTCGAACATAGAAAATAAAGTCCTTTCGTGGATTTTATGGTTAAATTATAGGGCTATGTGGTTTAATTTGTCAATCCGTGCGGGATGAAAGGTTGCAAAGAAATCAGTTTTCGTATATAATCTATGGATGCTGAGGTATTATGCCCAGTGATTTATGGATTATGTTGTTGGAGGATGATTATGGGCAAGCTGCGCGTAACGGGAAGATTCTATGTGTTTCTGACGCTTGTCACGGTGATCATTCTGTTTATCTTCCGTGACAGCCTGTTTGGCTCCGGAGCGATGGCCCGCGTCGTCGAAGCGACGGCAAGCGATATCCGAAGCGTAGACGCTGTGATTGTAAGAGACGAGGAGCTGCTTTCGTCAAAGCAGGTGTCCCGTCTTGAATATATCGCCGATGAAGGAACGCTGGTTGCGGCGGGTGATCCAGTTGCATATGTGTATTCGCTTGAATATTCCGAAAAGCTCATTCGGGAGCTGAACACGGTTCGGAAAAATATCCAGTCCTACCATAACATCCTGCTTGGAAACGAGATAGACGCGTCCCTTGAAGTGTACGATTTAACCGTTAAGCAAAAAGCGCTGGATCTTAAAAATTTGATTGCCAAAAATACCAGCGGCAACTTTATCAGCCTTGTTACACAGCTGGAGGAAGCAATGGCTGAAAGGCGCGCCTACATGAGCGCCACCATGCGAAGCGATACCAAGCTCATCAAATATTATGACGAGGAAAAGCAGAAGATTTCTGCCATCGACGCCTGGCGCAATGCACTCGTCACCCGGGAAGAGGGCGTGGTCAGCTTCTATCTGGACGGATATGAAAATGATCTGACGATTGACAATATAGGCGAACTCACGATTGACAAAATGAGAAAAGTGCTTTCGGGAGAACTTCTTTCCCAGCCCAGCGCGCGCGATGAAGTCAATGTTGCAAGAATTATTAATCAGAACCACTGGTATCTGGTCGTAATGAGCGAGGACGGCAGCTGGAACCCCGTGAACGGACAGAATTATTCGTTCCAGATGATCGGCTTTGAAGATCTTCTTTATACCGGGGTTGTGCGAAATGTTCAGAAAATGGGCGCGACTGTCATGGCGCAGATTGAAATCACCGATCCCATCGGCCCTTTGATGTATCAAAGAACCGGAAAAGCCGCCATCGGCGCGAATCTGACGGGCTTAAGTGTTCCCGCAAAAGCCATTATCAAGCAAAACGGACAGACGGGCGTATTGCTTTACGATGTGCCAGGCGGAACATTCATTCCCGTTGAGGTGCTGTCCGAAGACAAGGATAATGCGCTCATCATGCCTCTGGTCGAGGGCGTTTTGACAAGCAACAGCTGGGTTCTGGTTCAGTAGGGGGCGCGTTCATGACGGACAGAGAACAAATTCTGAATCGGTATTTGACGCTTGAAAAAAAGATACAGGAAGCCTCAGGCAGTTTTGGCGGATGCAAAATCCTGCCGGTTACGAAGACGATTAACACAGAGCGAATCCTTTTTCTTAAGGAAGCGGGCGTAAGGACGATCGGCGAAAACCGCGTTCAGGAAGCGATGGAAAAGCTTGACGCTTTAAAAGACGCCTTCGAATTTCACATCATCGGCCGTATGCAGACCAATAAGTGCAAATATGCAGTCAAGTTTGCTATGTGTATTCAGTCGCTCGACCGGCTGGAGCTGGCCGAGGCGCTTCAAAGGGCGCTGTTAAAGGAAAACAAAACCATCGAGGCTTATGTCGAAGTCAACATCGGAAACGATCCCAACAAGGCGGGCATTTTGAAAGATGACGTGCCGGCGTTTTTGAAGGCATTAAGGGCCTACGAAAACTTATCCGTTACGGGACTTATGACCGTCGCGCCGATTGTTGAAAACGCGGAGGACGCAAGAGGGTATTTTAGGGATATGCGCATCCTCTTTGACGAAATGAAATCTGCGCCCGGGGGAGAGAAGATCAGGCATCTTTCCATGGGAATGTCAAAGGACTGTATTGTCGCCGCCCAGGAAGGCGCGACCGTCGTTCGCGTGGGCTCCACGATCTTTGGGCCGCGCGTTTATCCGACGGCAGAAACGCTATAATAAGTAAGGCTTCTTCTTTATAATATTGGGGGAATTTTGAAATGGCTCAGGATATGTCGCTGAAGCGCAATCTGAAAAAGATACTGGAAATGATCGGCATTAAGGAAGCGGCGGACGAGGAACAGGAGATGGCTTCCCGTCCCAGCCGCGTATCCAATGCCTCCTATGAAGAGGAGCGCTTCACGCCCGCGAAGAGAAATCCGGCTGCAAACAATGCAGCAAGGTCTCATGCGCCTGCCGTAAGAGATCAGGGCAGAGGATACGCCTCCGGCGCACAGGGCGCAAGGAGAAAAGCGCCGTCCGGCGTTTCCGTTCGCAGACCTGTGGACAGCGAGATGCCCACAGGAACCGGTACGATGGTGTATTATATGCATGCGCTTTCCGAATGCTCCAATGTGATTCGCGATCTGATTCGCGGCTACAGCATTCTTTTAAACCTTGAAGAAGCCGATACCGCCCAGATGCAGCGCATTGTCGATACGCTGGCCGGCGCAACCTTCGCCCTCGGCGCGGTGATCCGCAAGGTTTCGGAAAGAACCTACATCATTGCGCCCAAGAACGTAAACATAATGACGAGCGACCGCTTTGAGCGCAGATATTAAAGAAAGGCGACAGTATGTTATCCGTAATCGGAACAGGCATTTTCTATTTTCTATCGGCCATTGAAACCGCGATTTTTGTAAGCGTTATTTTGAGCTGGTTCATCGACCCCTACAGCCGCATTCTCCAATTGCTTTACGCGGTTACGGAGCCGTTCGTTGCGCCGATTCGCGCGCTTTTGTCAAAATTCATGGGCGATATGCCGATGATCGATTTTTCGCCGATGATCGCAATGCTGATCATAAGCCTCCTCAAACAAATGTTTTTGGTGATTTTCAGCTGAAATATTTTCCATGCTTCTGTGCGCAGGAAGGAATTTTGATTCCGTCGTAGAATTATTTTCTTATCTGTGCATATAAATAGCGAAACAACTACCAATGAAAGGATGAATTATATGGCAATTACGGTTAAAGACATTCGCGAGCAGGAATTCATTATGAAAAACGGCGGTTATGACGTAGACCAGGTGGATGATTTTCTGGACGCCGTAGCCAATCAGATGGAAGCGGTACTGCGCGAAAACGCGAAGCTCAAGGAAGAGCTCAATCAGGCCAACGCCGCCAGAGAAGCGCTTGAGAACGCTCCTGTCGTGGTTGAAGAAAACAAGCTGCCCGCATTCAACGAGCCCAGCTATTTCAAGAACCTCGAAACCACCCTGCGCGAAACCCTGATCAGCGCCCAGCGAATCGCCGATGAGACCATTGACGACGCCCGCAAAAAGGCCAGAAAGCTCGTAGCCGAGGCTGAAGAGCAGGTCAGCGCCATTGAAGAGCAGTCCGCTCAGAAGATGACCGAAGCCAAGGCCGACTACGAGGCGCTCAAGACTTCGTTTGAAGACTATCGCAAGAACTTCAGCGACTTAATCGACGCGCACGCCAAGCTTTTAAAGGACAGCCCGCTGTTTGACTAAAAGCATTTACTGGCTCGGGTTTGAAAGGGGAACACGCCTTAATTCAAGCGCGGCCACATGAACCCAGATATTGAAAAAGACGTTTTGAATGCGCGGGCGTTGGGTGACCGCCCCTACGGTTTATGATTCAATTATAATCATTATGTAGGGACGTTCATTGCACGCCCGCGCATTTCATCCAAATACTGTGTTTTCCGTTTGCCCGCATGAATTTGCCCAAAGGACGAAAAACTACGTTCCGGAGGTGCATGTTCTTGGCGGGAGAAACCTTGTTTGAAAAAATCGAAAGACTGTCCATGACGCTTGAAAGAATGCAGCTGGATCAGTATCTGAAGTTTGTTTCCGATAAAAAGCGAATGCTTCTCATGGCGTTTTTGGGCGGAATGGCCCGCGGCGTGGGGTTCATGTTCGGCTTCTCGACCGTGGGCGCAATCGCCGTTCACATCCTTGTTCAGGTGGTACTGAAAAATATTCCCGGCATCGGAGAATTTGTGACGGAGGTAATCAATGAAGTGTCGCTTGGCGCGGGATAGAATGGTTGCGCTTTTGATCATTATAATCGTTCTCCTTTCCGACATCCTGACCAAAAGGTGGGCGCTAAAAAACCTTCTGAACGGAGCGGGTCCAATCGATGCCATTCCCGGAATTTTCCGTTTCCGCTTTGCGTGGAACACCGGCGTCGCCTTTTCGTTTTTAAGCGGATGGCCCGTATTGGTTTCCGTTTTCACGGTTCTTGTTCTGAGCGCGGTTGCGGTTTTTCTGTTTTTTGCCAAAAACCAGCGCCTTTTTGACAGAGTCTGCCTTGCGCTCATCTTTGCGGGCGGGCTTGGAAATTTCATTGACCGCATTTTCTACGGCGCGGTTGTCGATTTTATCGAGTTTACGTTCATATCCTTTCCAGTTTTTAATTTTGCAGATGTTTGCGTGGTCACGGGTACTGCGCTTTATGCAGTGCGCGTTTTGATTGGAGATAAAAGAAAGGCGGGGTCTTTTGAAATACACGATCGAAAATGAGAATGTCGGCGTAAGGCTGGATGTCTTTTTATCCCAAATCGCCGATGTCACCCGATCCCGCGCGGGCACATTAATTAAGGAAGGAAACGCCCTGGTCAATCAAAAACCCGAAACCAAGACAGGCTATGCCCTAAGGCTCGGCGATGAAATCGACTTTCATATTCCCGATCCCGCACCGGCGCACGTGGAGGCGCAGGATATTCCGCTGAGAATCGTTTATCAGGACGACGATCTCGCCGTCGTATACAAGCCGTCCGGCATGGTCGTGCATCCCGCGGCGGGCAATCCCGACGGAACGATGGTGAACGCGCTTTTAAAGCACTTAAGCGGCCTGTCCGGCATTGGGGGCGAAATCCGCCCCGGCATCGTTCACCGAATCGACAAGGATACCTCCGGTCTTTTGCTCGTAGCCAAAAACGATAAAACGCACGTCGCCCTCGCTGAAAAAATCGCCGAACACGATATCGAGCGCGCCTACCGGGCTATTGTGATCGGACACATGAAGATGGATTTTGGCACGGTCGAAGGCCCGATCGGGCGGCATCCGTCCGACCGCAAGAAAATGGCCATCGTTCCAAACGGAAAAGAAGCCAAAACCCATTGGCGCGTGATCGAGGAATTAAAGGGCGCGACGTACTTGGAATGCATCCTGACCACGGGCCGCACGCACCAGATTCGCGTGCACATGGCTTCCATCGGTCATCCCGTACTTGGCGATCCTGTTTACGGCCCCAAGAAATCGCCCTATCCCGTCGAGGGCGGTCAGCTTCTGCACGCGTTTCGCCTCGGATTTACACATCCCACGACGGGCGAAAAAATGCTGTTTGAGGAAGAGGCCGAAGCGCGCTTTCTCACTTGGAAAAAGAAGCTTTCCCTTACATAAATTTCAACCCATATTGCCCTTCTCGTCAGGACACACTACCATCAGGCGGCGGGTCCTTTGAACGAGGAGGGCGATTTTTATTGAAAAGCATTCGCGCGCTTTCGTTTATGCCTGTTGTGTGCGCTGAAACCGGGAAGAAGATCGGGCGCGTGAAAGCCGTTCATGCAGATAAAGGCCTTCATTGTATCACTGGCCTTTGGATTTCGGGACGGCTTGGGAAGGCGACGTTTTATCCGAAAAGCAGCGTTTTTATGCTGGGGAAAACGGCTGTCATGATCTCGGGCGAGAAAGCCAAGGGGGAGACGGGCGAAAAATTTTCCCTGCGCCGCGCAATGAATGCGGCGGGCGAATGGATCGGCGTGGTCACAAACGCCTACGCTGATCCGGAAACGCTTGAAATTACGCGTCTTGAGGTGTCCCGGGATGTGTTTTCAGACCTTGCCCGCGGGAGAAGAACCTGCCGCCTGTTTACCGTGAACGAGGAAACGAGAGACGTGACCATTGAAGAGGAAAGGGAGGATAGCGTATGAAGAAGGGATGGGTCAAAGGCATGATCGCCGGCGCAATGCTCGGCGCGTCCGCCGCGACGGTATACGGCATGATGAACTGGGAACAGGAAAGGAGAATGGGCCGATTCATGATGAATGCCGGACACGCAATCGCGCATAAAGCAGGAAGAATGTTTAAATGAAGAAAAGAGCTGCCTTTTCAAAAGGCAGCTCTGATGCATAAAAGGCTTTTGATGAATTATTGTGCCTAAAAAGCAACGTATTCCGGTGGGAGTAAGCCCCTGCCCTACATTAAAACAGACCATAGTCTGTAAAGGCGTAGGGGCGATTCACGAATCGCCCGCAAACATTCTAATCTTCATAAGGAATGGCCTATGTGCCACTTCGTGCTATCGCTTAATGTCCATCCGTGGTTACGGGACGGGAAACCCGTCCCCTACGGCGACCACCAAACGTTTTTGAACCGAAAACGCCCGATCAAATCCGTAGGGGAGGCGTTTCGCCTCCCGCTGCTAACTATACAAAACAGACCAAAGTCTGATGTAGCGTAGGGGCGATTCACGAATCGCCCGCAAACATTCTAATCTTCATAAGGAATGGCCTATGTGCCATTTCGTGCTATTGCTTAATGTCCATCCGTGGTTACGGGACGGGAAACCCGTCCCCTACGGCGACCACCAAACGTTTTTGAACCCAAAACGCCCGATCAAATCCGTAGGGGAGGTGTTTCGCCTCCCGCTGCTAACTATACAAAAACAAACCAAAGTCTGTAAAATATAGGGCGGGGGCTTGCTCCTGCCGCACACTACCCAATACCACTACAAAAAGGAGGCGAACCCACGCATGCTCGCAGGCAGAAATAAAATTATCTCCATTCTTTCTGTCATCCTGCTCCTTTCGATGTTGCTGCTCCTTGCCGTAAAATGCGTGGGCGTTATTAAAATTTCTCTGATCGCGCTTATTATTTCTTTTCTGCTTGCGCCTGCGGTTTCGCATCTGCAGCGGAAAATGAACCGGTCGCTTGCCATCCTCATCGTCTATTTATCGACGCTGGCAATTGTCATTGGAATCATCTTGCTCGTGCTTCTGCCCATGCTTTCAGAGCTTTCTCACCTGCCCGAATACGCGTTTCGGCTGGGCGGAAGCCTTCAAACGCTTTTTGAACGCTTATCCGAGCGTATTGGCGAGCGGGAATTGCCCATGGATGTTTTTACATCCGTGCAAAACGCCATGACATCAGGCGCGGGCAAGCTCCTTACCGCCTTTTTTTCGCTTGTTTCAGGCGCGGCGGGCTTTTTTGCCGATGCGCTGGCAGCGCTTGCGCTTTCGTGGTTTTTCTTAATCGACTGGGAAAAACTGACCCTGCGCTTATTTCTGTGCGTGCCCTCCGGCGTCCGAGCGAAAACGATCACCGCGCTTTCAAGCGTCCGTCGCGATCTGGGTCAATACTTAAAGGCGCAATCCCTCTTAATCGCCTTCATGGGCGCGCTCACTGTAGCCGTTTTGTACGTAACCCGCGTCCCCATGCCCGTGTCCCTTGGCATGATGTACGCGCTTTTAAACGCCATTCCGTATGTCGGCCCGTTGATCGGCACCATTCCGCCGGTTCTTGCCGCGCTGACAGCGTCGCCCATAAACGCGCTTTACACGCTTATCGCCCTTCTATTAATCCAGCAGGCGGACAACTACATCCTTTCCCCGCGCATCATGGGCGCAGCCTCCGGATCCGGAGCGTCCACAGTGCTCATCGCCATCTCCTTGGGAGGCGCGTTATACGGCGTAACCGGCATGTTTCTTGCGCTTCCGACCCTTGTCACTGTCAAATCCGTTTACAGGGTCTTTACCGCGCCAAAGACATGAATACATCAAAATATTACAAACGAAACCGAAAAAAGGCATTGACAAATCCACCCATCCGGGATATAATAATACCCGTTGCTAAGCCATGTGCCTGTAGCTCAGCCGGATAGAGTGTTTGGCTACGAACCAAAAGGTCAGGGGTTCGAATCCCTTCAGGCACGCTCGCACCGAATGCATGAAAATGTGTTCGGTGTTTTTTTTATCATAAAAGGTCCTGCTCTGATTTGCCAAGTTCCTTGGCGGACATGATGTGGAGATTGACTAAGAATCCTAACTACAGATAAATCTTGAAGCTTTCTTTGCAAAAACGAACATGGCGCGGTTTCATCCGGTATTGAGCCGGATGGGGCTGCGCCTGTTTATTGTTGTGTCAAATACTTGCCTTTTCTCTTGCAAAAGATTATAATGAATACATCAATCACGAGGTGGAAGAAAAATGAAACGAATGATCAGCTTTATTTTAACGCTTGCCTGCCTATTCTCCCTGTCCGCGTTTGCGTTCACCCTCCCCGAGGGCATGGAGCAGGATCTGGAAAACATGGGCGTGCTTGCGTCGGATACGATGAAGAACGGCTGCGCGAAGATTCCGATTACTTGGTTTTTGGAGGAGCTTGAGGGCACGCCGGATGAGATTGTGTACGAGGTGTATATGGACGGAAAGCGCGTGCATGCGTCGGAGCCTTCTCAGGAAGCTTCCTTTGTATACACCCCTGAAAAGGGCGGCGTTTATTCGCTTACAGCGCGCCTTTTCTATGGAGAAACCGAGGTCGAAGTCGTATCGGGCGAAATTGAGGTTCAAGACAAGCTTTATTTCGGCCTTTTCGAGCAGGACGGAAAAGAAGGAGAGCTTGAGCCCATCGAATGGCGCGTATTGGATGTGAAGGACGGAAAGGCGTTTATTCTTTCCGAGTACGCCTTAAGGCCCGGCGCGTATTTCAATCCCGACTGGATCAAATTCAAATACACCTGGTGGGAACGCTCCTACATCGGAGACGTCGGCAAAAACAATAAACCCGGAAAGGGCGACACGCCCGCCTATTTCTTTAAGCCCGACCACATCTTATTGGACGACGGCTCCTACGGATCGGAAGCCGACCTTTATTATACCCACGCCCGCTTCTGGCTGAACGGCGAATTTTATGAAACTGCTTTCAGCGATGAAGAACGCGCCCGAATCGCCCTTACCTTGAACGAAAACAAGGACAACCCCTCCTCCAAGGTCGACGGCGGCCCCGATACCGAGGATTACATTTTCTTCTTAAGTCACGACGAGTTCAAGGCGTACTTCAAAACCATGGACGACGCCCGCTGCCAGCCCACCGCCGCATGTAAGGCTGCCCACAAGCAGATGCGGGAAACTTACAACTGCTACTGGTGGCTTAGAAGCCCCGGCGAATTCCGCTGCAACGCCATGTACATCCATCCGAATGGAAAATTGTCTACCTACGGCTCCGATGTCGGCCACGACTCGCTGGGCTATCGCCCGGCTATGTGGATCACGATCGGAGGATAAAAAACAGAATTAAACGCGGAACGGGAAACCCGTCCCCTGCGACAGGAGCGATGCGTTTCGTTTACCTCGTAGGGGCGGGTTTTCTTATCTGTGTGTAACTTTGAAAAACAATATTTCCAAAACTATTCCTTAATGCAACGAAAACGCATGCCCTGCCACATGAACGTTGATTATCAAAACAGAAAATGGTAAAATGAAAGCATGATTAGAAAAAAACGGAGGAGATTTAAGGATGATAAGAAAATGGAAAGTTTTTGCGCTGGCTGCTTGCATGCTGCTTATATTGGGCTGCGCCGTATGTGAAAGCGCCCAGAGTGATTTTGTAATTGATGCCTCCGGCATGATTACCGATTACACCGGAACGGATGCGGACGTTGTGATTCCGGCTGAGATTAACGGGATTAAGGTTAATAGCATTCGCCATCATGCGTTTTATGAGTGCACAACCATGAAAAGCATAACGATCCCGGAGGGTGTGACGATCATTGGCGAGTATGCTTTCTGGAAATGCAGCAATCTGAAGAGTGTCATTATCCCGGAGGGTGTTACGAAGATCGAGTCCTATGCTTTTATGGATTGCACAAGTCTTACAAGCATATCGATTCCGGACAGCGTAACTATTCTCGGCGCTTTTGCGTTCAAAAATTGCAACAGCCTTGCAAGTGCAACGCTTTCAGGCGGATTAACAAGCGTTTACAGATATATGTTTGAAGGGTGCGCCAGTCTTAATAGCATAGTGATTCCGGACAGTGTAAAAAGTATAGGCGACGCAGCTTTTCGGGGCTGCAAAAGTCTTACGAGCATTACGCTTCCTGCAAGCCTTGAACAGGTTGGCCTAGCTGTATTTGCAGGCTGCGACAAGCTTACGCATGTATATGCTGCCGATCTTGAATCCTGGTTGAATATCTCATTTGCAATCAATGATACTACTTCGTCGCCTATGTGCTTTGCAAGAAATCTGTACTTTGGCGGAGAATTGGCGACGAATATTGTCATTCCGGAGAACATTACCAGCATTGGGAATTATGCTTTTTATAATGTGCGCTCCTTAAAGGAGGTCAAGCTTCCGTCAGGTCTTAAGAGCATCGGGAAACACGCCTTTTCATTTTGCACAGGACTGACAACAGTTGCACTTCCCGAAGGCCTGACTTCCATTGGCGGAAATGCCTTTGGCAATTGCATAAATCTTGCAAATATTACCATACCGACAAGCGTTACATATCTCGAAGCGGGTGCTTTTCACTATTGTGAGAATTTGAAGCACTGCGTTATTCCCGGCAACAATGTTCCGTCCGGCGGTGCAGGCGTTTTCAGGTATTGCAAACCAACGATTTATTGCTATGAATTTACCGATGTGGACTATTGGGCGACGGACAGCGGATTTGATGTTGTATATCTTGATCAAATGGATCTTGAGAAGCCCACGGAGATTCTCCTTCCAGAGGACTTCGAGCTTGAAGTTGGAAAAAGTCTTAAGATCACGCCTGTGCTTTTCCCGGAAATTCAGAATCCCGAGATTCTCTGGTCAAGCTCCGCACCTGAAATCGTGAAGGTTGAAAACGGCGTTGTTACCGCGCTTTCAGCTGGACAGGCGACGATTACCGCTGTATGCGGCGATATTTCGGACGAGATGGTTGTTAAGGCGATCATACCAGTTGCGTCCTTTTCGCTTTCCGAAACGGAAATCTGGATGGTAACGAAAACTACCGGGCAGCTTGACATTATTCAAAAACAACCCGAGAATACAACATCCAAGTTTGAATATGCAAGCTCCAACCGCACAGTTTTGACAGTTACCGCATCTGGTCTTCTTACTTCAAAAAAGCCGGGAGATACCATCGTCACGGTGACTTCAGACAATGGAATTGAGCATTCCTGCACGGTTCATGTGTGCTATCCTGTAAAACAAATTGACATAGAAAAAACGGATATCGAACTGAATGTCGGCGAATGCAAAAAGCTGATTGCCACTGTCACGACACAGGATCAAGTTTTAGAAAACAAGCTGATTTCCTTTGAAAGCAGTGATGAAGCAATTGTCAGGGTGAGCAGCAAAGGCGAAGTTATCGCCGTAGCGCCAGGAAATGCAATAATCACGATCAAGGCATTAAGCGGCGTGAGCGTGCAGGTTAATGTCAGCGTTCAATGTGCAAGCCACGACGAAGGCGAATGGATCGTCATAACCGAACCCACAACCGAAAGCGAAGGCCTTAAAGAAAAACGCTGCACCAAATGCGAAGCCGTATTGGAAACGGAAATTCTTCCAAAGCTTGAAGAAGAAACCCGCGTTCCCGGCGACATGAGCGGAGACGGCGAGGTGGACGGACGCGATTTGATCCGGCTTGCCAAGTACCTTGGCGGATACAGCGTTGATATTGATCCGAAAACCGCATCCGTAAACGGCGACGACGTTGTCGACGGACGCGATCTTTTAAGGCTTGCCAAGTACCTCGGCGGGTTTGATGTGGAGCTTGAATAGGTGTGAAGTTATAAAGGGGATTGCCTTTGGTGAGGCAATCCCTTTCTTCAAAGAACTGGAGAATAATGGACTTGACGATCATTATATAGAGGTAGTAGAATTGTAAAAGAAGGAAAAAGGAAGGGATGTTCTTTCATCGAAAGGAAAGGTGAAATTATGAAGAGGTCAATTTTGATACGGGTCTTCTGCGGAATGCTTGTGTTTGCCCTGTTTTTTTCGGATATAGGTATGATTAGGGCTGAGGAAACGCCTTTGAAAGGACAGGTGGAGCTTTTTTCAGAGGGTGGTTTTCCGAAAAGCACGCTAAGCTTTGTCAAAACGCGCAGCGCAAATTCGATAGAAGATGTGCTGCTTCGCCAGCTGAAGGCGCTGGCGGAGGAAATTGATGTTTCGCAATACCGGCTTTCCGTTTCGGAATTTTCCTATATATATGGAAAGCTGCTGAACTTCTATCCTGAATTGTTTTACGTCAGCGGTGGCTTCAGCTATTACATAAGCGGCTCCTATGTTACGAGCATTCTCCCCAGCTATATATACTCCGGCAGCGAGCTTGAGCGCATGCAGAATATTTTTGAATCCGGGGTCAGCCGCGTGGTCAGCTATGCGCGCGCTGCGAGCACGGACGTTGGGCGGATGCTCAGGGCAAACGACTATCTGTGCGCCAATTTTGAGTATGATCTGAGCTATTCCATTTACAGCCCTGAAAAGTTTTTTGAAAATGGAAAGGGCGTTTGTCAGGCGTATATGCTGGCGTTCCGCGCGGTTTTAAACCGCCTCGGCATCACAAATATCACCGTCACCAGCAATGGCATGAATCACACGTGGAACATGGTATATCTGGATGGCAGCTGGTATCATATCGATGTTACGTGGAACGATCCCATTTCGGATGTTCCGCTGCGCGCATGCCATGACAACTTTCTTTTAAGCGACGCCGGCATTTCCGCAACCGGTCATTACGGATGGACGGATGGATCTGAGGAAGTGGTGACTGCGGGCAATCAGAAATACGATGCATACTTCTGGCGGAAGATTACGCAGGCTATGCCCATGCAGGGCGACGTCGTGTATTACGCAAATTCGGATTATACGACGACCGGGAGGGATGTTTATTCCCACAATCTGGCTGCCGGCGCATCGAAAAAGCTCTGCTCGTATGACTATGGATATGGAAGCTATTATGTGGATTATAATCCAATTTGGGTATATGACGGCATGATTTATTATGCTGTGCGCGACGCGCTTTACCGCATGCCGATGGCAGGCGGGACGGCTGAAGCGGTCTATTCTACCGGGAACAGCAGCCGCTGGATCTGGCACCCTTATCAGTCGGGATCGAAGCTTAAAATGTTTGTTTCCGATAATCCGGGCGGCAGAGGCGAGGTTGTCAGCTGCGATCTGAAGAAAGCGTGCACGGAGCATACGCCGGTATTTGAAGAAGGGATGAACGCCACCTGCACGGAGCCGGGCTTTACGCAGAAGAGCTATTGCGGCGTTTGCGGGGAAGTTCTTACACCGAGTGAAGAGATCCCGCCTCTGGGCCATGACGAAGGAGCGTGGATCGTTGTAACCGAAGCCACGACGGATACGGAAGGCCTTAAGGAAAGACGCTGCACGGCATGCGAAGCCGTGTTGGAATCGGAAATCATTCCGAGGCTTGAAGAAGCCCGCGTTCCCGGCGACGCCAGCGGCGACGGCGTGGTGGACGGACGCGACCTGATCCGGCTTGCCAAGTACCTTGGCGGATATGATGTTGAGATTGATGCTGCCGCCGCTTCCGTAAACGGCGACGACGTTGTCGACGGACGCGATCTGATCCGGCTTGCCAAGTTCCTTGGCGGGTTTGATGTGGAGCTTAAATAGCAGAAAATAATTGCAGCGGGGCTGCCTCGATTGGGAGGCGGCCCCGATTTTGTTTTGAAATATTGATGAAATTTGTCACGGCCGAAACAAATGTGTTAAACACCGTATGAAAAATGAAAAAAAGAATGGCGTTTGCTTGCGCTTTTTTGTAGTATATGGTATACTACGATAGTAAAGGTATATCCTTGGATAAACATGGTTACGCAAATCTTTTCATGATTTATGGAGGATTATTATGAAAAAACGCATTATCGCATGGATTCTCGCATTCATGATGGTAATCGGCGGCGTTCCCGCTTATACCGAAGAGGTAGTCATCGAATCTCCTGCAATTGTTGAGCAGACGAGCGATGCGGAAACTGCCGGGAATGCAGAAGCTGAAGAGCCTGCGGCGGAGGAGCCCGCAACGGAAACGCCCGCAGCGGAAGAACCTGCGCCGGAAGCACCTGCAGCGGAGGAACCTGCAGCGGAAGAGCTTGTTGTAGAAGAACCCGCAGCGGAAGAAACTGCGGCAGAAGAATCCGCAGTAGAGGAGTCCGCAGAGAAAGAATCTGCGACAGAGGAGCCTGCAGTGGAGGAGCTCGCAGAGGAGGAACCTGCAGCGGAAGAGCCTGTAATGGAGGAGCCTACTGAGGAAGAACCTTCGACGGAGGAACCTGCAGCAGAAGAACCTGCAGTGGAGGAGTCCGCAGAGGAAGAACCTTCGACGGAGGAACCTGCAGCAGAAGAACCCGTAACGGAAGAAACTGTAACGGAAGAGGAGGAAATCCCTTCCGCGGATGACTTTACGCTGATGGCCAGCGAGAAGCTTTCCTTTACTGCTGGCTATGCGTATCTTTCCCAGAACAATGCGCGTGTGTACAAAGCGGAAAATGACGAAGAAGCGTACGCGTATCTGTCCAAGGGCGTTGTTTACGCGATATCGCGTTCAAATGCCGGCGGCAGTATCGACAGAATCAGGTTTGCCTTCGCGACGGAAGACGGTGTGGAGGAAATGTATGTTTCTGCTTCCAGACTTCGCCCGATGAGCGACGAAGAGATCGATGCGTTCAAAGCGGAAATCGAAGATGCGGCTGAGATTCATTATTATGATGACGCATATCCGGTCGATGTTCTCGAAATGACGCTTGCAGCAGTTGAGCCGGAAACGGAAGCGACCAAAACCGAGCCTGTGCCTGTAGAGCCGGAAGCCGAAGCGACGGAAACCGAGCCTGTGCCTGTAGAGCCCGAAACCGAAGCGACGGAAACTGAGCCTACGCCCGTAGAACCGGAAACCGAAGCGACGGAAACCGAGCCTGTGCCTGTAGAGCCGGAAGCCGAAGCGACCAAAACCGAGCCTGTGCCTGTAGAGCCGGAAACCGAAGCAACGGAAACCGAGCCTGTGCCCGTAGAGCCGGAAGCGATTGAAGATGACAAAACGCTTTCCGGAAACGGCGAAAATGCAATTGATCTTTCCGGAACGCGCGATGTGATCGGCGTAGGGGAGAAAATCGAAATCAATGCGCTGATGAACGGCGAATCGGCTGGCTTTGCGTATGAATCCGACGATGACGCAGTTGCCAAAGTGGACGCGTATGGCATGATTACCGGCGTATCCGTTGGCAAGGCCGCCATCACAGTTACTGCACCGAACGGCGAGAAAACCGCCTTTGAGCTGACGGTTAAAAACGCGCCCTCTATAATCGTGTTTGATGAGCCCAGCCTGATTCTGGGTGAAGATTCCGTACATAAAATCGGCTATGCCTTTGAAAACGACGCGGCTGGCCAGATTACCTGGTTCAGCGCGAACGAGAGCATTGTAACGGTAGATGCTAACGGCGTTCTGACGGCAAAGGGCCTCGGAACGACAGCCGTTCAGGCGCGCGCGTACAATGGCGCGATCGCCACCTGCGCAGTTACCGTCATGGCGGAGCCGTCTGACATCACGCTGAGCGCAAATGCATGCGAGCTCGATGAAGGCGATGATGTGGTCATCGGCGCGTTCTTCACGGGAGACACATATGGAAAGGTATCCTTCGAAGCCACGAGCGGCGACGGTGAAGTCGAAATCGTCGATAACGGCGACAATACGGCAACAATCAAGGCGCTTAAGAGCGGCTCCGTCACCGTAACGGCGAGCGTAAAGAACGCGCTTAAGAACGAGATTTATACTGCTCAGTGCGTGCTTACGATCCATACGGCCGTTGTGCGCATCGAATTGGGCAATCCCCGCGATGTGATCGGCTATAAAGAGACGGTTTCTCTGGACCCCGTAGCATACGACGGACGCGGAAATGTCGTTAATACCAGTTTTGAATACAAAACCTCCAACACAAAGTATATCACCATTAAGGAAGACGGTATCTATGGCGCATACAAGGGAAGCGCGCAGGTGGCAGTAGTTGCGGAAAACGGCGTGAGTGTGATCAGTGACATCACTGTTGCTGCCGCACCCACCAAAGTGACGGTTTTCGCTGACCAGGACGAACTGGCTGTCGGCGAAAGCATGCATGCATACGCCTCCTTCCCGGACGGACAGGCCGGTGCAGTCAATTGGAGAGTTGAAGACGCAAGCGTTCTTTCAATTGATGAAAACGGTTTGATCACCGCGCTTAAGAAGGGCGAAACCCGTATTCGCGCGGACGCTTACAACGGTAAATACGACATAATCACGCTGAAAGTGGTCGAAAAGCCCAAATCCATCGCGTTTGAGAAAGGCGCGTACCGGATGGGCGAAGGCGAAACCTTTATCCCGGTACTGAATGTGTCGCCCTTAGGCGCGGCGGCTGAGATAGCATATGAGCTTGAAGGCAGCGATCTTGCATCCATAAGCGAAATTGGCGCTATCACTGCAGGCACGAAGCTCGGTACGGTTACGCTTCGCGCTTTCTGCGAAAATTCCGCAACCGGCGAGCTTTTGACTGCCGAGTGCACAATCGAAATCGTTCCGGCGCCGGTTCAGATTGTTCTTAAAAACAATCGCACCGAAATTGGCCGCAAGGAAACTGTAGCGCTTGAGCCCGTGGCTCTGGACGGCCGTGGAAACGAGATTGAAACAACCTTCACCCTTGTTTCCGGCAACACCCGCTATATCACCGTAAGCGGCACGAGCATCTACGGCGCGAGCGTGGGCAAAACCACGGTAACTGTAAACGCTGCAAATGGCGCAAGCCTGAAAACCAGTATCGAGGTTGCAAACGAGCCCACCAAGGTGACGGTTGCATCTGAGAGCGAGGTTCTTTATGTCGGCGCTAAAATGCAACTGAGAGCAGAATTCTCCTCCGGTCAGGCTGGCGCAGTCACTTGGAGAGTCGAGGATGAAAGCATTCTTTCCATCGATGAAGACGGCGTTGTCACCGCGCTGAAGATCGGCCAGACCCGCGTGCGCGCAGATGCGTACAACGGAAAGTATGGCTTAATTACTCTGACCGTCGCCAGCGCGCCGGAAGCCATTGCATTTGAAAAGGCTTCCTATCAGATGGGCGAAGGATCGACGATGAAGCCGGTTCTGATTGCTACGCCCGAAGACGCTTCTGCAATCGCGAACTACGAAATCGTTTCGGGAAGCGATCTGGCATATGTGAATGCAGACGGCAGCGTGACGGCGGGATTGCAGCTTGGAACGTTTACCCTGCGTGCAACCGTACGCGATTACGAGAAAAACATCGACGTAACTGCAGAGTGCGCGATTGAGATCATTCCCGCGCCGGTTCGGGTTGAGCTTATTGATATCCGTACCGAGATTGGATACACCGAAACTGTTGCGTTCAATCCTGTGGCGTATGACGGCCGCGGAAACGTGATTGACACGAACTATAAAGTTTCCTCCAGCAATACCCGCTATGTCTCCATCAAAAACGGCGGTATTTACGGCGCCGGAAAGGGTACGGCTGTCATTACAGTCATGGCTGAAAACGGCGTTATGACGCAGGTGACCATTACCACCGTTGCCGCGCCCACCAAGGTCACGATCTCCGCCCCGTCCGACAACATGACCATTGGCGAAACCATGGCCCTTGAGCATGTCTTCCCGGACAATCAGGCTGGCGCTGTTACCTGGAGGGTTGAAGATGCGAACATTCTTTCCATTGATGAAAACGGCGTTGTTACTGCCCTTTCCGTCGGAACAACCCGCGTTCGCGTGGATACTTTCAACAAGAAATACGCGATTTATACCCTGAATGTATATCCCGCGCCCACTTCGATGGCTTTTGTCGATGATGAAATCGAATTAAGCGTCGGAATGGCTGTTGAACCAGAGCTTAAGCTCGCACCCGCCAATGCTTACGTAAATCCCGCGTTCACCTTTGAAAACGACTCGCAGGGCGATGATGCGGTTCTGGTCGAAGGCGGAAAGATCGTCGGTCTTGCCGTTGGCTCCGGTACGCTCACGGTGGAGTATACCTGCCTTGACGGAACGGTGCTTACCGATTCTTTAAAAGTCAATGTCAAGCCTGCGCCCTCGACGATTGTGCTCGATATTGACAGAGCAGAAATCGGTGTGGGTGAAATCTTTAACGTAAATCCCGTCGCTTATGACGAGAACGGCAATATTGCCGAAACGACGTTTACCCTTTCCACCAGCTCCAAGAGCTATATTCAGGTTAGGGATACCGAAATCTACGGCGCAAAGAAGGGAAGCGCGAAGATTACGGTCACCGCGCATAACGGCGTATCCGTTACCACAACCTTTAAGGTGGTCACCGCGCCCAGCAAGGTAACTGTCGCTGCGGATGATCCGAT
Organism: Clostridiales bacterium; assembly: GCA_015056255.1. GTDB lineage: Bacteria > Bacillota > Clostridia > Christensenellales > Aristaeellaceae > SFHK01. Next base: position 51,684 of record SVGP01000004.1, read on the forward strand.
CATTTCCCAGACCGGCTCCACCAGGGTTCATGCAGCTTTCGGCTCGGGACAGATGGGCTCTGTCACCTGGGCGTCCAGCAACAATGCGATTGCCACCGTCGATGCAAACGGCGTTGTTATCGCAAAGGCAGTCGGCAGTGTTATGATCAAGGCTACGAGCCATAACGGAAAATCGGGCACGATCACACTTGAGATCAAGGCCGAACCCACCGGCATCGCTTTTGACGTTCAAAACGCCATGGTGGGTGAAAACGGAACAAGGACGATTGAAGCTCGCCTGCCTGAAAACTGCGCGGGTGCGGTCACTTACTCCACTTCCAATCCCTACGTCGCATCCGTCGATCCCGAAACGGGTCTTGTTACCGGCGTGCGTCAGGGCGAAACGAAAATCACTGCAACCACCATCAACAACCTGACCGGAGAAAGCTTCACTGCTTCTTATGAGCTTACCGTAACGCCCGAGCCGGTGAAAATCGTTCTTCATATCGGAAGAGATGAGATCGGCCTTAAGGAAATTGCCAGCCTTGAAGCGGTTGCATATGACGAATTCGGCAATGTGACCGAGGGCAGTCTCGTGTTTGAAACCAGCCGCGACAGTTACGTTGATATCAATCAGAACGGCGAGATTTATGGCGCGAAGAAAGGCTACAGCGACGTCACTGTTACCGCTTATAACGGCGTCGCCGTGAAACAGCGGTTTACCACTGTGGCTGCGCCGACTTCCATCAAGTTTGACAAGACTTCCGTCGTAATGAGCGAGATGGATGTGATTACGCTTAAAACCGAGCTGACCAAGAGCACTGCAAGCGGCCTGATCTGGACGAGCAGCGATGAAAACGTTGTGACGATTGACGAAAAGGGCAATGTAAAGGCAGTGTCTGTCGGTTCCTGCACGGTAAGCGTTGAAACCTTCAATGGCAAGAAAGCCACCTGCGAGGTCATCGTAAAACACGAACCCACGTCCGTAAACTTTGCGTCCATGCAGGAAAAGGTCGGCGAGGGCAACAGCCGCGTGATTCAAGCAAGCATTCCCGAGGAATGCTTTGGCGCGATTACTTATACGTCTTCCAATCCCGATATTGCGTCCGTTGATGCGGCTACCGGCACGGTGGTTGGTCTTAAAAAGGGCGTGGTTACGCTTACTGCGTCCGCTACCAACCGGAAAACCGGCGAAGTTTTCGAGGACAGCTGCGAGCTTACCGTAACTGCAAAACCTGTGAAGATTGAAATTCAGGTTGAGCGCGTGAAGATCGGCGTTGGCGAGACCTTAGCGCTGAACGCTGTTGCGTATGACGCAAACGGAGACGAAACCGACGGCGGCTTTGCCTATGAGACCAGCCGCAAGTCCTATGTAACGGTTGATGAGGCCGGAAACGTATACGGCGTGAAGGCCGGTTATTCCGATATCACCGTCGAAACCTACAACGGCGTGTCCGTCAAGGGCAGAATCACCGTTGTCAAGGCTCCGACTTCGGTTGCCATCAATCAGTCAAGCATCCGTATTTCTGAAATCGACACCTATCAGCTTGCAATGAAGCTCAATGACGGCGCGGTCGGCGCATATACCTGGACGAGCAGCGATGAAAATGTCTTGACGGTTGATCAGAACGGTCTTGTGACCGCCGTGGGCTTCGGAACTGCTGACGTCATTGTTACTACCTATAACGGCAAGGCGGCCTTGTGCGCTGTCAAGGTTTGCTACGAACCTGAAACTATTTCGTTCCCTGAAGACACGATCACCGTTGGCGAGCTTTCAACCGTTACTGTAGAGGCGGAGCTCGGCGACGATTACATCGGCGAAATCGAATACATCTCCGGCAATGAATCGATCGCTTCCGTCGATGCGCAAACCGGCGTCGTTACCGGTATCCTTGCTGGAAAGACCACGATTATTGCCAGGACCATGAACAGAAAGACGGGCAAAGAGATCACCGGCATCGTGAATGTCGTTGTAACGCCCGCGCCTGCGAGGGTCGAAATTCTGACGAAGGTCGACAAAATCGGTTATAAGGAAACCGTTACGATTGAGGCGGTTACCTACGATGCATCCGGCAATATCATCGATGGAAAGCTTAAACTTTCCACCAGTAATTCCCGCTATCTGCAGGTCAACAGCATGATGCAGATGTATGGCGCGGCGCGTGGTTCTGCTACCGTCGGCGTGGTTGCCTACAACGGCGTGTTTGCTTCCATGAAGGTGACCATTGCCAGCGCGCCCTCATCCATCAAGCTGAACCATGATTCGATCAACCTGATTGTGGGAAGCGATCCCGTGCAGCTTGAAGCAATCCTGCCTTCGGGTACCGGCTCCACCATTCAGTGGGAGACGGAAAATGATGACACTTCTGTTGCCACCGTTGATGAAAACGGCCTTGTAACGCCTGTTGCCTATGGTACAGTTCGCGTTCGCGCTGTCACCTTCAATGGTAAATACAAAATATGCACTGTAAACGTATTTGAAGCGCCCAAGAGCGTAACGCTGTCCGATGAAGAAATTACGCTCGGCGAAGAACAGGTTTACACGCTTACCGCCACGCTCAATGAGTTCGCAGCTGGCGAAATCACCTTCGAATCTTCTTCCGATGCGATCGCTACGGTGGATGCAAACGGAAAGGTGACGGCGATCACGCAGGGCACAGCCACCATCACTGCCAAAACCTTTAACGGAAAGACCGATACCTGTAAGGTCGTTGTAAAGAAAGCGCCTTCCAAGGTTGAATTTACAGTGCCCTCCATCACCATCGGCGTCAAGCAGGAAGTGGATGTCACGAATCTTGTGAATGTGCCCGAAGACACCATGGCGAGCTTTACCTTTGTTTCTGAAAAGTCTGCCATCGCCAAGATTACGCCTGAAGGCATTCTGACCGGCGTTAAGGTCGGTTCCACCCGCATTAAGGTCACCACGCACAACGGCGTTTATGCCATTATGTCGGTGGAGGTCAAGTCTGCGCCCACGACGATCACGCTGATTATCGGAAACGCCAATCTGTATGTCGGTCAGAGAAGCGAATACATGGTGCAGCTTCCCGACGGCATGGTTTCCGAATACACCATCACCTCCAGCGCGCCTGAGGTTGTCCGCGTGGATACCGAGAACAACCAGCTGGTTGCTGTCGGAAAGGGTAAGGCCGTCATCACTGCGCAGACTTATAACGGCGTAATCAAGACGCAGGTGGTCAATGTTCTTCAGCATGTGGAGTCCATCACGCTCGACAGGAAATCGATCACCCTCGTTCATTATGAAACGGATCAGCTGATTGCAACCCTGCTTCCAGAGGACGCCAGCGATCTTTCTGTCATCTGGGTAAGCAGTGATCCCGAAAAGGTTTCGGTCGATGAAAACGGCAGAATCGCGGCTCTTGAAGTCACTGATAAGCCCGTGACGATCACCGTGCGCACAAAGGATCTGAACCTTTCCGCTTCCTGCGCAGTGACGGTAACGCCTGTTCGCGTGAGCGGTATCGAGCTGAATGCAGATGAGATTACGCTGGAAAAGGGACGCATGATTCCTATGCTTGTTACCATCACGCCCGACAATGCCGACAACAGAACGCTCATCTGGAAGTCGAGCGACGAAAAGCTTGTGACTGTAGACGCGTACGGCGTTGTGACCGCCATTGGCCATGAAGGCACGGCGAAAATAACGGTTACAAGCGCTGACGGAGGCTTTACCGATGAATGTACTATCCATCTGTCCCGCGTTCGCATGAAGGGCGTGGCGATGGACGCATTCCGTACCATCGTCCATTATGAAACCTGCCAGCTTGAGCCTTCGTTCATGCCCAGGGATGCGGAATATGAGTCCATCTCCTTTGAGAGCACGAATGAAAATGCAGTGAAGGTTTCGAACACCGGTCTTTTGGAGGCCGTCAATGTTGGAACCAGCGTCATCAAGGTTACCGTGATCGACTACTTTGGTGCGTTGTTCACGGCTGAGTGTACTGTTGCGGTTGTGCCGGTTCCGGTTACGGATGTAGAACTCAGCATTGAAAAGCTTGAGATTCGCGCAGGCAAAACTGAGGAAATCACGGTTTCCGTTCTTCCCGACCATGCGTTCAACAAGCAGATCGTTTGGGCAAGCACCAATGAAGACGCTGCGACGGTTGAAGCGGATCCTGCAGACAATCACAAGGCGATCATCACTGCGGTGAACGGCGGCGAAACGACTATTACCGCAACCTCTTTGGACAGCGGTATTTACGATTCCGTAAACGTTGTTGTATTTGATGCGCTTGGTGCATCGCTTACGGCAAACCACAACGCAAACACCGTTGGAAATACGCTTATCTGGACTGCGGAAGCGCTCAATGCCATTGGCGATGTCTCCTACAGCTTCAGGGTTGTTAAAGACGACATGACGGCGGTTATCAATATGACTTCGTTCTCTGATGAAAACACGGTTGTCATTGAAAATGCGACTGCTGGCGAATATGTCGCCACGGTAACCGTGAAGGACGGTCTGAATGACATGGCGACTGCTACCTGTACAATCAATGTTCAGGCGTCTCAGCTCTTTGTTTCCGGCAATGATACCTTCTCTTATGTGATCATGCCCGGCGCGGCTGCAGACGGCGGCGACGGCGCAGCCATCAGGTATGCCGATCCCAGCATGGCGCCCGCAAGCGTCAAAATTCCTGCATTTGTAAATGGCGTGCCGGTCGTGAGAATCGACACGGAAGCGTTTATGAATGCCTCGAAGCTGACTAAAGTTTCTGTGCCTGATACGGTAACCGTTATCGGCGCGCGCGCCTTCAAGGGCTGTGTAGCGCTTACGGATATGGATTCGTATACCGCCGAATAAGGCAGTATAAACAAAGCCCCCGAACGATGAAACCCGTTCGGGGGCTTTTTCTGTCTGCGTGTTTGACAAAAGCCGGAATTTCAAAAGCTTAATTTTTTGCGCCAATCACATTCAGGACCATGAGCGTTTATAAAGCCTGCAGCCTGCAGGAAGGAATAAACGATCGTGGATCCGCAAAACTTCATCCCGCGCTTTTTAAGATCGCGTGCAATCGTGTCGGAAATGGGCGACGTTGTTTGAAGCGTATAGGGCTCGTATACGGTTTTTTCAGGAAGAAACGATTCGAAATAAGCGCGAAAGGTTGTATATTCCGAGAGAATTTCAAGATATATGCGCGTATTGGATATGGATGCGAGGATTTTTCGATAGTTTCGGATGATCAGGGGATTTTCAAGGAGAGAATGTATTTTATCTTCGTCAAAAGATGCGACCTTTTTGGGGTCAAAGCCTTCATAGGCGACACGAAAGGAACCGCGTTTATTGAGAACGCATTCCCATGACAGGCCAGCCTGGAAGGTTTCGAGGATAAAGAGCTCGTACATTTCCTGCTCGGAAAGATCGGGATTGCCCCATTCTGAATCGTGGTAGGCGATGTAGACGGGATTTTTCAGGTTCACCCAATGACAGCGACAGATTTTGGTCATCTGCGTTTCTTCCCTTTGCCTTTATTGTTTTTTGCCGGCGTTTCTTTTTTCGCGGGCTTTGCTTTTTCGGGCGCATTTTCTTTTGCGTTGGTTGCTTCTGCAGTTGAGTTTTCGGGCGGTGCTTCCTCTGGATTAGACGCGTTTTCGTTTTCAAAAAGCTTGTCGATTACTACGGGCATGCGGGCGTTTACCGCTTCGTCAATCAGCGTGTAGGCGACGGACATAATGGGCACAAAAAGCATCATGCCCGCAATGCCCATCACGCTCCCGCCGACGGACACGGCAAACAGCGTAAGATATGCCGGAAGTCCCACCGATTCGCCTACCACGCGGGGATAGATAACGTTGCCTTCAATCTGCTGAACGACTAAGAACAAAATGACGAAAATCAGCGCGCCCTGAGGCGATTCCATCAGAATGATGATTGCACCAAAGATGAATGAAACAAACGCGCCGATATAGGGGATGAGGGCAAAAATCATCGTAAGACAGCTGATGGACATGGCGTAGGGAAGCTTGAAAATCATCATGCCCAAAAACAGGATTGCCGCCAGAATAAACGCTTCCAGACACTGCATGGACAAAAAGCGGCTGAAAGTAGAAATGAAAAGGGAGCAGGTGCGGCTGATGAAGGCTGCGATTTTCTTCGGCAGGAATGCAAAGAGGATTTTTCTCGTAGATTTTGAAATGCGCTTGCGGTCAGCCAGCATGTAAATGGCGAGCATGATGCACATCAAACCTGAGGTCAGCGAGGAGAAGATTGACATGGCGGTTGAGAAGGTGAAGTTGAGGGTGACGCCGAGGATATTCTGAAGGTTGTTTCGAATCCATTCAACAACCTTATTGATCCATTCCTGAATTTTGGCGGAGTCAAGGCCAAACCGGGAAGTGAAAGCGATGATTTCGTCGCTGTTCTGATTAACACTCACAATCAGCTTGTCAATTGCTTCAACGAATTCAGGAACGATGAACATGACGATTGCAAAAATTGCAACCGGCGTTAAAATGAGCACGGTGGTCAGGGATATTGTGTTTCGGACTTTTTCAGACAGCACGCGCTTTTTATCGATTTTCTTAATCAGATTTTCGATGCCCTGAAGCGGGACGTTCAAAATGAGAACAAGCACAAAAGCCAGTCCCATCGGGCTCAAATGCTTCCAGACTCTACCGGTGAAACTCGCGATGGAATCAAGATTTGTAACGGCGGCGAACAAAAGAACGGTAAACACGATTGTGGACATCCAAAGCTTCAATTGTCGGTTGTCTGTGCGGTTCATGGCGATTCTCCTTTATGTGCGGTCTCAAGGTGTGAAATTGCTTATGCGTATGTCTGAAATTTACGTGAATCCTTAGTTTTTTTCAAATTTAAAAGGCCGAACGACGAATCACTGCGCAGTCGTTCAGCCTTTTGTGTCTGATTATACATTGGGGAACAGGTTTTCATCAACGAGTCTCAGGCGAACGTCCGCGCCCAGCGAACGAAGCTTTTCATCGATGCGTTCATAGCCGCGCATGATGTAATGGATGCCCCGGATGCTGCTTTCGCCCTCTGCGATCAGGGCGGCGACGATCATGGCCGCGCCGGCGCGAAGATCGGTTGCGGTGATGGGCGAGGCAGTCAGGCGGCTTACGCCGTGAATGTGAGCGATTCGGTTTTCAACGTCGATGTTTGCGCCCATGCGCTTTAATTCTTCCACATATTTGAACCGGCTTTCAAACACCGTTTCGTTTACGGCGCTTTCGCCCTGAACAGTTGCCAGCATCGCGGTCATCGGCTGCTGAAGGTCGGTGGGGAAGCCCGGATAAACCTGGGTTTTTACGCTGATGGGGCGCAAAATGCCTTCGGAACGCACGCGGATCCAGTCGTCGGAATCGGTGACGTGAACGCCCATTTCGAGAAGCTTCGCGGTCAGAGATTCCATATGCGTCGGAATGGCGCCGCGAATGATCACGTTGCCATGCGTTGCCGCTGCGGCGATCATCAGCGTTCCGGTTTCAATCTGATCGGGAATAACGGCGTAGTTGGAGCCGTGCAGGGGACGACCGCCACGAATGCGGATCACATCCGTGCCTGCGCCCTTGACCCATGCGCCCATGGAGGACAGGAAGTTGGCCGTATCGACGATATGGGGCTCGCGCGCGGCGTTGTGTATGGTGGTGTTGCCCTCAGCGCACACGGCGGCCAGCATGGTGTTGATAGTTGCGCCGACAGAGGGAAAGTCCAAAAAGATTTCTGTTCCCCTAAAGTTGTCGGTCACGCGCGCGGAAATAACGTCGCTGGAAAGATCGACGTCCACGCCAAGCGAAGTAAGCCCCTTGATCGTATAGTCGATCGGGCGCTTACCGATATTGCAGCCGCCGGGCATGGGTACGTTGGCGGAGCCAAGGCGACCCAGAAGCACGGGCACCAGATAATACGACGCACGCATCTTTGAAACCAGCTCGTTGGGCGGGTTATCTCTGGATATGTTTCTGGGATCGATGTACATCACGCCGTTTTTGAATTCTACCTCGGCGCCGAGCCATCTGAGCATATCGCAAAGACAATATACGTCTTCAATATCGGGCAGATTTTCTATAGTGGAAGGAGAGTCGGCCAGAACTGCTGCAGGGATAATCGCGACAGCAGCGTTTTTACCGCCGCTGACGGTGACTTCGCCTTCGAGCCTTGCGCCGCCCTGAATACACAATGTCTCAATCATGCTCGCTGATCTCCGCTTATAAGGCGGAGCCTTTCTTAGTTTTAAAGGAAAAAATGAGCTTCGTCATTTCTAATCTGTGCATAAAGACCCACATAGCATTATACACGCTTTTTAGCGTCTTATCAAGTTAATTCGGACGATTTCAGATAAAGGTTTTCTAAAATAAATGATAAAAGGAGCATTTGCCCCTTTTATCTGCGTATGTTTTTGTAAAAATTTATTTTCCGTACTGCATAACAGCGTCCACCGCATCCATAAACGCGCTTCGCATGCCCGCTTTTTCAAGCGCCTGAACGCCCCTTATGGTCGTGCCCAGAGGAGAGCACACGCCGTCTTTGATTTCTCCCGGATGAAGATTAGTTTGAAGCTGCATCTTTGCCGTTCCAAGAATCATCTGGGACGCAAGCTGATATGCGGTTTTTCGGGGAATGCCGTATTTTACGCCTGCGTCGGACAAAGCTTCAAGCGCCATTGCGATAAACGCCGGGCCGCATCCTGCGACCGCCGCGCCGGCTGGCATCAGGCGGGAGGGAAGGGCGAACACACGCCCGATCTTTGAAAACATGTCGTAAATCCATTTATATTCGTCTTCATGCAGATTGTGTTTTTCTTCAAACATCAAAACGCCTTCGCCGACGGAGGAGGGGGTGTTGGGCATGATGTACAGATGGCGAACAGTGGAATCGAGAAGGGGAGCGTACCTGTCAAAATCATAGCCGGAAATGACGGACAGCATGATTTTGCCCTTCAGGCATGCGCCCGATTGCTTAAGTACGTTTTCGATGTGATAGGGCTTGACGGCAAACAGGATACAATCTGTTTTTTCGGCCATTTCTTCAAGCGTCTCGGATATGTGAAAGCCCAGTTCCTCAGAAAAAGCTTGAAGCTTTTCCGGGTGATGGCCGCATACATACACGTTTTCGGGCTCAATCGCATGAAACTCGATCAGTCCCCGAATGAGCGCGCCGCCCATATTGCCTGCGCCTAAAAATCCAAGTTTTTTCATCTGTTTTCCGCCTTTCTGTAATAAGGATGGGTTCTGTTTACAGGATGTGTCTGAAGCTTACTTTAAATTCGGTTCCTCCGGTTTGGCTTGACTCCACGTCGATCACGGCCTGATGAGCGTCGGCCACGCTTCTTGCGATGGAAAGGCCGAGGCCGTTTCCTTCCTGCGCGCGGGTTTCAGCGTTTTTTAGGCGGCGGAAGCGGTCAAAGATGAGGCTTTTTTCGTCTTCGGATATGTAGGTGGACGCATTATAGATGGAAAGCACGAATTTTCGAACCTGCTTTTCAAGTCTGATGCGCACGAGTCCGCCGCTTTTTTCATATTTGAATGCGTTATCGATGATCGCCGTGACCATCTGGGAAAGCGCCTTTTCGTTTCCGCGGATTTCGATGTTTTCCTGAATGTCGGTTTCAAGCGTGATGCCCTTGTCAAAGGCCACGGCTTCAAAGGGCAGGGTTTGCCCGAAAACGAGCCCGGAAAGGTTCACGTTTGTGAATTCCGTGCGCCTGACGTTCAAATCGCTCTGCGTTAAAACCAGCATGTCGCGGATGAGGTCGTGCATTCCGTTGGCCTCTTCCTCGGTGCTGGCGAGCCAGTGACTGGCTTCTTCGTCGTTTTTTATGCTGCCGGAGCGGAGAATGGCGATATTGGCCAGAATCACGGTAAGCGGCGTTTTCAGCGCGTGGGACGCGTCGGCAATAAACCTTTTTTGCTGTTCCCAGGCGTTTTCGGTGGTCAGAAGCGCAAGCTTTGCAACGGGAATGCTGACCGCGATCCCGAGTGCAACGGCGCAGGCGCCGATCAGGGCCAGAAGCTTTATAAGCTTGATCATTTCCGATCGGACGGGGCGCGTGCTGGCGATTCCGATGGATACAGTGCCGTCGGAGTTTAGAACGAGGGCAAAATGCATGTCGTTTTCAAGATCATCTGCCTGATCCTCGCTTGAAAGTGCGCTTTTTACACACGCGCTCAGTGCTTCATCGTCAAGATATGCGCCGAAAAAGAAGCTTTCTATCATACTGCCCGTCTCGGGATCTGCCACTACAACGATATGCGCTGTTGGGTTCAACATGTGTCCGGGCGCGTCTGCATCCAGACGCACGTCCGACTGCTCAATGGAAAGGGAAGCAGCTTTTGTGAGAAATTCTTCCAGCTCGTCTATGTGGCGGTTGTAGGTGAATATGCAGATTAAAAGAAACACGATCATTAGAACAATGCCGACATAGAGGGTGTTGGTTATGATAAACTGTGTGCGAAGGCGTTTCAGCACCCGTTATCCCTCCTCCTGGGACAGGCGATAGCCGATTTTCTGAAGATTTTTGATCGTTACAACGGAATTCAGGTATCGAAGCTTTCTTCTCAAAAAGGAGATGTACGCTTCAAGATTGTTGTCCTCCGCTCCGGATTCCGCGCCCCACACGTTTAAAATCAGGGTTTCCTTTAAAACGGCGGATTTGGGATTGTTCATCAAAAGCCGCATGACCTCAAATTCCTTGGGGCTTAAGTGAACGGACAGGGCGTCCTTTTTTAAATCGCAGCTTGTAAGGTCCAAAATAACGTCTGCATAGCTCAGTTCGCTGATGACTACTTCGCCGGATCGCCTTGTCAGCGCATGGATGCGGGCGATCAATTCCTCGGTTGCGAAGGGCTTGGTCATATAATCGTCCGCGCCCGCGTTTAAGCCGTTGACCTTATCAGGCACGGAGTCCTTCGCTGTGAGCATCAGAACCGGCGTGGACACTTTTTTGCTCCTCAGCGTCTGAACTACTTCAAACCCGTCGATATCGGGCAGCATGATGTCAAGGAGAATGATGTCATAGGGCGCGCACAGCGCGTATTCCACACCGCTTTTCCCGTCGTACACCACGTCAGTTACGATTCTCTGGTTTTCGAAAATGCGTTTAAGCGCCGCGGCTAAGCGTTTTTCGTCTTCTACAATCAAAGCGCGCATTGGTATCGCGCCTCCTTTCTATAACTATATCATAGCACACAAGCGTTTAATTTACAAATGGAGATGTACAGGATTTTGATTTTTTTGTGAAGAAATGCAGATGCCCACGCTTTTTAAGAGAATTTTCAGCTTAGGGGGTATGATTATAAGTGCAAGATATGAATTTCTGCCGGACGGAGGCTTTTTATGGATAAAGAGAGAATTGCAGTCATCACTGATACCGCGTGCGATCTTGATAAGAAATACATTGAAGCGCACGAGGATTTGTTTGTGCTGCCCTTAAGGCTCAATGTGGGCGATAAAAGCCTGATTGACGGCGTGGACATTACGACCGAAGAGGTGCTTGCGCGCATGGAAGCAGGCGAAACGTTTAAAACCTCGCTTCCGAGCCCTGAGGACGCGGAAAGAATCTTTGACGAGATTAAAGCCCGCGGCATCAAAAAGGCCATATGCGTTCATATCGCCTCCGGCCTCTCGGGAACGCTCGGCATGATGCGTCTTTTGGCGGATCAGCACAAGAACGAAATCGAAATGAAGCTGTTCGACACCAAAATACTCTCCATGAGCGAGGGTCACATGGTAAAGGTCGCCGTAGAACTCATCGAAAGCGGTTGTCCGTTTGATTCGATCATTGAAAAAATGACGATTCTCCGAAACGATGTGGACGGATATTTCTATATTCCGACGCTCAAATATTTAGCTGCAGGCGGTCGCATCGGAAGCGTCGCAAAATACCTTGGGAATCTCATGAACATCAAGCCCATCATCGGGTGCGAGCCGGAAGAGGGCAGGTATTACCCGAGAAAAATCTGCATCGGCGCCAAAAGAACCATGTTGGCTGCACGGGACGAGTGCAGGGCGTTTGTTGAAAACCTGCATGCCGAGGTTACGGTTCTGCACGCGGGCGCAAGGGAAGAAGCGGAGAAGCTGGCTGCATCCATCAAAGCGGTGTGCGAAAATGCAATTCTCTCCATCAGTGAATTGACCCCGTCCCTCTCCGTTCACGTAGGCCGCGGCATGATGGCCGTCTGCACAAGAAGATTCCAGTAAACTTTTAAAATAAAAAAATGCGCCGCCCTGGTTCATGCTGAAAAGCAGAATCGGGGCGGCGCGAGTTTTTAATGAGCGTAACATCTTGCGTGTTATCTTCCATGTTTTCTTCCACTCTTTCAAAGCATTCTTATATTCGGGGATTGTATTTATCGAATTTTAATGTTAAAATATGGGTATTCAAATTGGGAGGTGGGTATTTATGAAGATTGCGGTTCAGACCGGCGGCATTCTGGATCGTTTTGGCATTGACGAGGGCTTTCGCATCATCAAGGAAGCGGGCTTTGACGCAGTCGATTTTAATATTGACCATTGCTTAAGCGGATACAACATCAAAAACAACATCTGTGAAAGCGTTCTTGACAGATCCATTCCCGAGGTTCTCGAAAGCACGCGCCCTTATAAGGAAGCGGCCGAAAAATATGGCGTCACCTTCTATCAGGCGCATGCGCCGTTCCCGTTCTATTCCGACGGAAATGACGAGATGAACGAATATCTTTTCATGATTATGGAAAAATGCGCGGCGATTTGTGACTATGTCGATTGCAGGTACATGATCGTGCATCCCGCGTTTAACGGATACGACAAGTGGCTGGAGCACGACGACGAGTGGAAGTTGAATATCGAAAGGTATTCCAGATTGATTCCTGCGCTAAAAAAATACAACGTCACCTGCTGCCTTGAAAATATGTTCACCGGACGCGACGGCAAAATCTATGGCGCGGTATGCTCGGATATGTATGAAGCTGCGGCGTATATCGACGAGCTGAACGCAATCGCAGGTGAAAAGAAGTTTGCGTTCTGCTTCGACACGGGGCATGCGCTTTTGGTTGGAAAGGACGTCTACAACGCGCTTTTACAGATTGGAGATCGCGTGGAGGCGTTCCACATTCATGACAACAACGGCGTCAACGATCAGCACATCATGCCCTATACGGGCAAGCTCGACTGGAACCGCTTTATTATGGGCGTAAAAGCCATAGGCTTCAAGGGCACGCTGAGCTTTGAGACGTTCAATATTACGAATATTTTCGATCAGGAGCTGATTCCTGATGCGCTTAAGCTGATTGCCGCAACCGGCAGGATGTTTGCCAGAAGGATTGAGGAGTAAAGATAAAAAATTCGCGCGGGCGATCGATGAAACGCCCCTACAAAAGAGATGGTAGGTTAACCATACTGTAGGGGCGATTCACGAATCGCCCGCGCTGTTTTTTGTTATTTCTGTTATCTGTCCTGCGCTGCCTCCACGCTGTGGAATCTTCCTAAAATATAGTATTCCAGCCAGCCTGTGCGGTAGGTTTCGGGGCTTGAAGTCAGGATGGTTACGGTGAAGGTGGCTTCTTTGAACCTGCCGATATCCTTTGGGCCGGCGTCAGTCAGAAGGACGATGGCGTCCGCGTCCGTGGTTTTTGGAACGAACTGCGCCCATTCCGCGGGGAAGGGGGAGAAGTTCTTGGCGGACACGGTCAGGGTGACAAAGGAATAGGAGTCAATGGAGTAGAGGGCGGAAACGTTTTCATATTTACCGGCCTCAACATCCCTTTGGATGTTTGAAAACTCCTCCTGTTTTTCAGACGCGCTTTGAACATGTACGTCCAGAACCACGGGGAGATTTGATGTGTAAATGTAATAAGCCAGTAGAGCGACGATCACAAAAGCGACGCCGGTTAAAAATTTAGCAAATGATTTCATGTTTTTTTCTCCGTTTTTTTGATCTTTTCTATTGTATCATGCCCGACGCAAAATGTCCATATTCAAAATGATTTGCGTTTTTAACGTTGATGCGTTATAATAACACTGAATGCGTGTGCATATGGAGGAAAACCATGGCGGAGAAGATTGTATTGGTGGATGGATACAGCCTGATGTACCGGGCGTTTCATGCGCTGCCGATTCTGGATAACGGCGAGGGCGTGTATACCAATGCGGTTTACGGCTTTATGAATATGCTTTTGAAGGTGCTTTCGGAGGAAGCGCCTCAGTATCTTGCTGTGGCTTTCGACGAGCACGAAAAGACGTTCAGACATATTCATTACGACGCCTACAAAGCGGGCCGCGCGCCCACGCCCGAGGAGTTAAGGCCTCAGATTCCGCTGATACGCGAAATGCTTGAAAAAATGGGCGTTCCTCAGCTGAGCCTTAAGGGTTATGAGGCGGACGATCTTTTGGGCACGGTCAGCCAAATGTGCGAAGATAAAAAGATCGAGTGCGTGATCGTGACGGGCGACCGGGACGCCTATCAGCTGGCGGGCGACTATACCACGATTCTCTACACCAAGCGCGGAATTACCGAGACCGAGCGCGTGACGAGTCAGTGGATATACGATAAATACGGCGTAACGCCGAAAAAGATGATCGACATCAAGGGGTTGATGGGCGACGCCAGCGACAACATTCCCGGCGTTCCGGGCGTTGGCGAAAAGACGGCGATCAAGCTTGTCACCCAGTTCGGTTCCCTCGAAGAGGCGCTTGACAAGGCGGAAACGGAGCTTAAAGGCGCCGTCAGAATGAGACTGATCGAAAACCGCGAGCAGGCGCTTGACAGCAAATACCTTGCTACGATCGTTCGGGATGCGCCGCTCGAATTTGATTTTGAAAAGGCTCGAATCGGATCGTTTCAACCGGTTGTAGAGCTTATGCGAAAACTGAAGCTTCGAAGTCTGGTTGAAAAGGTTCAGAAATTCACGGGCGAGGACGAAAACGCTTCTGATAAAGAGATAACGGAAGCGGATGCGCCCAAAAAGCCCGTTGTTTCGCTTGAAGGCGCTTCGGCGCTTGAAAACGCCATTGACGAAATTTTGAAAAGCGGAGCCAAGGCGGTTTCCGCATTCGTCGGTGAAAGATTCTCCCTTGCGACCGATCAGGGCGACCGTTTTTCGATGAACATGGACGGCGACCTTTTATCGCCGGGCATTCAGGTTTGGGAAATCCTGATTGCGCTCAAAGCGTTTTCAAATTCCGCACAGATCCGGCTTGTTTTTCATAATATAAAAGCGTTTGACGGCGATATCGCGCCTTTTGAGAAAATAGCGGAAGATGCGATGCTGGCAGCCTATGTCTTAAATCCCCAGAGAAACGGAAAAACGCTGGAAGAAAACTGCGCGTTTTCAGACGTTCCCTTTTCGCGCGAGTGCCCTGCGGATAGCCTATTAATGCTTTTTGAAAAACAGACGCTCGATATGCAAAGGGACGGCGTTTGGGATTTATACAGGGAAGTGGAGCTTCCGTTGGCGTTTGTGCTTCGCGATATGGAGGATGCGGGCTTCAGGGTGGACACTGATTACCTTCTGAGCCTTGGCAAAATCTACAAGGCGCGCATCGACGATATTACAGGAAAAATCATGGAAGAAGCCGGAGCCAAGGGCGCGGGCGTGAATCTCAATTCGCCCAAACAGCTGGCAAAGCTTCTGTATGAAGACATGGGCATCAAGCCCTTAAAGGGCGGGAAAGCGGGTCAGAGCACCGCGCAGGAGATTCTGGAGGAGCTTTCAGAGGATTATCCCATCTGCGCGCTCATTCTGGAATACAGAAAATACCAGAAATTAAACAGCACCTATGTCGAGGGGCTGATCCCCAAATGCGGCAAGGACGGGCGCATTCACACGTCCTTTGAGCAGGCGGTGACGGGCACGGGCAGAATTTCCTCGCGCGACCCGAACCTTCAGAACATCCCCGTTCGAACCGAGCTTGGCCGCGAAATCCGGCGCGCGTTTGTGGCGGGCGAGGGCTGTGTGCTTGTGGACGCGGACTACAGTCAGATTGAGCTTAGAGTGCTTGCGCACATGTCCGGCGACAGTGGCATGCAGGGCGCGTTCAACCGGGATGAGGACATTCACACGCGAACCGCCGCAGAGGTGTACGGCGTGGAGATCGAAAACGTGTCCCGCGAAATGCGTTCAAACGCCAAGGCCGTCAATTTCGGAATTGTATACGGCATTTCCGACTTCGGGCTTGCCAAGAACATCGGCGTGTCCCGCTACGAGGCGGCGGAATTCATCAAAAAATACCTCGACCGCTATCCGAACGTCAAGCGCTACATGGATGAGCAGGTAGCCGTCGGAAAAGCGCAGGGCTATGTTTCTACGATGCTTGGAAGGCGAAGATATCTTCCGGAGCTTCAGAGTTCTTCCTTTAATATGCGTTCCTTTGGCGAACGCGCGGCGATGAACAGTCCCATTCAGGGCACCGCCGCCGACATCATCAAGCTCGCCATGGTCAGGGTGCATAAAGAACTCAAAAATAGAAATCTCAAATCGCATCTGATCTTACAGGTGCACGACGAGTTGATCGTCGAAGCAGTGGAAAGCGAAAAAGAGCTGGTTCAGGAAATCCTGATCAGCGGCATGGAATCTGTAACCAGGCTGTCGGTTCCGCTGAAGGCGGAGCTTTCAACAGGAGGGAATTGGAATGAGTGCAAATCGTAAGGTGTATATTCTGGGGCTTACCGGCGGAATCGCGTCCGGCAAGTCGGAGGCGGCAAAGCATTTAAGCTCGCTCGGAGCCATGTGCATCGATGCCGACGCCATCTCCCGCGCCATGACTGCACCGGGCGGGCCGCTTCTGCCGGCCATCCGCGAAGCCTTTGGCGACGAAGTCTTTGACGAGGAGGGCAACTTAAACCGCCGCGCGCTTGCGGACGTAGTGTTTGCCGACCCCATGCAGAGAAGACTTCTGGATTCCGTGACCCATCCTGCCATTCAGAAGGCTATGATGGACGACGTGGAAAAGGCCGAGGAGGAAGGAAAGCCGCTGGTCGTTTTGAACGTACCGCTGCTTTTTGAAACCGGTATGGACGCGCTTTGCGACGAAACCTGGCTGATTTCGCTGGACCGCGACAAACAGATCGAGCGCCTGATGGAAAGAGACGGCCTTACGCGCGAGCAGGCGGTCGCCCGAATCGACAGCCAGATGGCGCTTGAAGACAAGGAATCGAGAGCCACGGAGATCATCGACAACCGGAAAAGCCTCGATAAACTCAAAAACGAGCTTTCGGGTTTGTATGCAGCGCTTGAAAAGAAGCTTCACAAGCTTGAAATCGAGAACGAATGAGCAAAAGAAAAAAGCGCGCCCGAAGGCGCGCTGTGTGGGCGCTTGCGCTTCTTGTGATTTTGATTGCGCTTTTCGTGTGCGTGCTTCCGGATGCGCTTGAAAGGGTCAATTATCCGGTTGTGTTCCGGGAATGGATTGAGGAATTTTCGGATCCGTACAATCTTGATCCTGCGCTTGTAGCGGCGATTGTGTATACCGAATCCGGCTATGACACGAGCGCGACCAGCAGCGTCGGGGCGAGGGGGCTTATGCAGCTCATGCCCTCGACCGCCGAGTGGATTCACCCGAAGCTTAATAAGGCGTATGCGTTTGACGTATCGGCGCTTTACACTGTGGACGGATCGCTTACATACGGCTGCTGGTATCTGGATTTTCTCTGGAAACGCTATCAGGGCGATCTGACAAGCGTAATCGCCGCCTATCATGCGGGACAGGGACAGGTGGATCTTTGGCGAAAGGACGCTTCGCTTTGCCCGGACGGCGCGCGCCTTTATCAGGTTCCCGAAAGCGCCAAAGCCACGCGCCATTACGTTGAAAAGGTAAATAGTGCATATGAATATTATAAAAAAGTCTATCATGCGGATGAATAAGATAAAAAAACGTCTTTTATGCCTATTTTTGTCTGCGCTTTTTGTGTTTTCGGGCGCGGCAGCTGCGGGCAATGAAGACGTTTTTGCCATTGGCATGGTCTGTTCCGCCGGAGCGACGATCAACCCGTACCGGTGCACGCAAAGGGATCTGATCAGCTTTAACGAGCTCGTGTTTGAATCGGTCATCGATTTTGACGATTCGTTCAAGCCCGTAGGCGAGCTTGCGTTATCCTGGCAGCAGGAGCCGGGCGGCGTATATACCTTCAAGCTGCGTGACAACGTGCGCTTTCACGACGGCACGTATCTTTCCAGCAACGATGTTCTGGCGGCTTATGAATACATCATTTCTTTAGGCGAAGCCTGTCCCTATTATTCGCGATGCCAGTACATAAAGAAAATGGAAGTGGTCGACCTTTATACCGTGAAGGTCACCGGAAAATACGAGAGCCTTCTTACACTCTACGCCATGACCTTCCCGATTGCCCATCGGAATACCCTTTCGCAGGAATTGGCCTGCGGAACGGGGCCGTACTGGTATATCGGCTACGACCTTGAATGGCTGCAGATCGACGCCAACCCCTATTGGTGGAAAAAGGCGCCCACCATCAACACGCTGTTCGGCATCCGCTACGACGATACCGGAAAAGCGCTGGTTGCGCTCAGCATGGGGGAGATCGACGCGCTTTCGACGCGCTCGCAAAACGCCGCGCTTTCAAGGCTCTTAAGCGACAGAACGGGCGTTGACTACACGACGCTTACCTACGAAATGCTGATTCCAAACCTCAAAACCACGATTTTTGAAAGCGTTTACACCCGTCAGGCGCTCATGTACGCCATCGACATCACCACCATCGCCTCGAATATCTACATGGGCATGGTGACGGAGTCGGAGGTGCCGGTGGTGCCGGGCACGTGGCTTTACGAAACGCAGTCCGCGATCTATTTCGAATCGCAAGAGCGCGCGCTGCAGCTTTTGTATCAGGCCGGCTGGGGCGACTATAACGACGACGGTATCCTCGATCAGGTTGTCGACGGCGTACTCGAGCAGTTTGAATTTACCATCCTGACCTATGACGACGACACCGCAGGCACGCGCACGCACGCGGCGGAAATGATCCGCGATCAGTTAAAGCCGCTGGGCATCAATGTAACGGTTTCCACTTCCCAAAAGGATTCCGTTCAGAAAAAGATGAAAAACGAAGATTTCGACATGGTGCTGTGCGCTATGAACATGTCGATGCTTCCTGATCTTACCTTCATTCTCAACTCGCAGGGCAGGCTCAACTATTCCGGCTATGATGACACGGGTATGAACAACCTGCTTTTGAACGTATACGAAACCACGGATGAAGTGCAGTTTCAGTACATTTTCAGCCAGATCCAGATGAAAGTTGCACAGGAGCTTCCGTTTTTAGGCCTGTTTTTCAGAAAAGGAACGATTATGACCACGGCGGATCTTTCGGGTCTTTCCGCAGTAAGGGAAAACGACGCATTGAGAGGAATTGAGTATGTGGAGTTCCACTGAAATCGAAAAATTCTCCTCCAGATGTAGATGAGGTTTATGCACAGTAGGGCGGGGGCTTGCTCCCGCCGTTTTGTTTGGCTTCTTATATCGGTTTAAAAGGAGAACGCGGCGGGTTAGAGTCCCTGCCTTACAATCCAAATGACTTTATCCATAAAAATATTACTTCGAGATTTCCGACGCTTTACCGCATACCCCCATGGCTCTCCCAGACGGAGAGCAAAGCGCTCTTATGCTGCTGAATCGATGAAGCGAGAAATTTGCGCAAAAATAAACACCGCCATCCCTTTGGATGCGGCTTCTTAATCGATTTCTCCAAAAATTGAAATGACCCTTGATTGCTTCATTTTTCGATCTTCCTCTTTCTTTACAAAGGCTGATCATCCGCAATCAAGGGTCATTTCGGTTGTGTCTTGTTATCTAACATCATTTTGTGTACCTCGCTTTCTTTTATTGACCGGTCGGTGTACGGGTGTTGCTTCCTGTGTTTTTTAATTGATGTGTAAAGCCATCAGTTTTGAAAGCGCACCATTTTCTTTCCGGTCTAACAGGCTTTGTGGGTAACAACCGTGATGTTATCGGTTTGTTCCTCCCTGTTTTGTGATTACATTATATCAGTGGAGACGGTATTTTGCAAGTCGGAATGATGCACAAAGTTATAAATGTAATTTATGTGTAAAATGGAGAACCTTCTTAACAATGATTGACGGACGAAAATTTATGTGGTATAGTTATAATGTTGGGCATAAAAATAAGGCGTATGAGAAGGCCTTATTTTTATGCCTTTTTAGGTATCATAAGAATGAAAAAACAATGATGCGCTGCTAAGATGAAAAGCAATGATAGGATAAAGTGCGCGGGCGGTCAATGACCGCCCCTACATTTCGTGATGGTACTATAACCATGCTGTAGGGGGTGATCAATGATCGCCCGCTGTGACTGAATGATGTTTTGGAAAATCTGTTTTATTTTCCAAGGTACCAGTTATAATCGTATCCGTTATCGGTAACTTCCTTAAGGGGGGAGAGGGTGAAATGCACGACTGCGTTTGCGCGGAGCAGGATTCTTGCTTCGCTTTCGACCTTTTTGGACGCTACAAACGGATTTGCCGCCTGCTGAAGGATAAGGGTTTGCGCCTTTGTAAGCGTTGCGGGCTCGCCCATATCGTGCCAGCACTTTAGGGGATTGCAGGTTTCTTCATCGACGGTGCGCGTGACGAGCGTTTTTGCGCCGTTTTCGGGAAGGGAAAGCGCAATTTCCTTTTCCTCCCTTGAAATATTCCATGCAACGCCTTCGTATTTTCCTTCGCCCGTTTTCATGAGAACGATGTTTTCGTCCTTGTAGACGCAATCGCCCGTTAGGTTATTGAAAAAATGGAAAGTCCACATGGTGGGCTTGGGAATCAGGCCGCCCGCGATCAAGCCGAAGCCGCCGTGGAAGGGGCGGGAGGGTACGCCCATCTCCTCAAACACGTCGCCGAAGGTCCAGTAGGAATAGCTTTTTGCAACGTCGCCCAAGCAGGACAAAAGGCCTGCGATATTGGCGGCGTTATAGTTTGTGTCGTGAATGGGACAGAAGGGATTGTAGGAGGTGTTGAATTCTGTAATGTGCATGTCCATGCCCTTGAACTCGGGGAAGCTGTCGATGATTTCGCGCGTGGTTTTCATCTCTTCATAGGTAAAGGCGACTTCGCACATATCGTGATAGAGATATCTTCCGTGTCTTTCGGGGGTCTGGCCCATGTAGGCGTGGCGGGTGACGAAATCGACGGGTACGTGATTGTCGCGGCAGAAGGTGAGAAAATCTTTGACCCATTCCTGTGAGCCGCTGCCGCCGCATATGGCGGGACCGCCGACCTTCATCTCGGGCAGAACTTCCTTAACTGCGCGGGCGGAAACTTCATATAAATGAAGATACTTTTCTTTGTTCGCGTTTTCCCAGAAGCCGGGCAGGTTCGGCTCGTTCCAGACCTCGCACGGCCAGGTGGACACGTAATCCTTCCCATAGCGGTCGGCCAGGTGGGCGAGGGTGGCCTTTATGAGGTTGGCCCACTTTTTGTGATCGGCAGGGGGCGTGGTGTTTCCCTTCCAATAGAAGATGGTCTGCGTGCCGGAAGCCATTTTGTAGGGCATAAAGCCGAGCTCCAGAAAGGGCGTCAGGCCATTTTCAATATAGGAATCCATCACGCGGTCGAGGTATGTAAAGCAGTAGGCGTCAATCAGGTTTCCGTTTTCATCCGTGTAGGGCTGATAAATCGCCATATCGTCTGAGAAAAGCCCGTGGCCTCTTATGTGTTTAAAGGAAGCAAGCGACTGGGCAAGGCGCATTTCATCGATATATTCCTTCTGAAGCGCAAGGCCCATGCGACCGGTTCCAATGCAGAAAGCGGCATTGTTCTCGAATTTTGCGCGTGCGTCATTTGTTATGGATATGTTTTTTACGCTCATAAGCGGCTCCTTTCGACCGTATCCTGTCAAAACAGGAATTGTTATTTTGCTGATTATTTCGACATAATTTATGAACTTCCTGCTATTCAAGGTGCATAATGAAAAAAATGATTCTAAAAAAATAGAATCACTAAAACGTTTTCTGAAAATGATTGACAAGTTACAGAAAATGTATTAAAATATTTAAAAACATATATATTCGGGGGATATGTACCCTCAGCATCAGGTTGACCCAGGGACATCAGAAACGGAACTTTATCAGAAGGGCGTTGGCTAGTATGAGAAAATTTCGCAATGTGCTGATCGGACTTTTATGCGTGGCGGCGGTAGTTGCGCTGATCGTGTTTTTAGACGGCGCGCCTGAGAACTTCCGGGCCAAGTATGAAGGCACGGACCTGACGACAGATATATCCGGCATAGGCAGAACAGACACCTATGACGGCTATTTGCGCGCTCACGCGGACGTAAATACGGCTGAAGATGCTGTTTTGGTTGACGTTACCGCGTTTGAAGGCGACGGCGAAATTCAGGTTGACGAAGACGGCAGCGAATTTGTCTATACTGCCGACCAGTCCTACGTTACCTGGAAGGTAAGCGTTCCCGAAAGCGGCATGTACAACGTAAGGATTGACTACATGGCCGGCGAAAGCCGCGGCGTCGATCTGGAGCGCGAATTCTATATCAATGGAGAACTGCCCTTTGCCGGCGCGGGCCAGCTGACCTTCAACCGCCTCTGGACGGACGCAAGCGAAGTCAAAAAGGACAATCAGGGCAACGATATTCGTCCTTCCCAGAAGGAAGTTTTTGCATGGCAGAAGGCGTATCTGAAGGACGACATGGGCTATCAGATCGATCCTTATCAGTTTTACTTTGAAGAGGGCGAAAACGCCATCTCCTTTAAGGCCGTCAACGAACCGATGAAGATTCGCTCAATCGAGCTTCTGCCCGTAAAGGCGAGAGATACCTATCAGGAATATCTGGCGGACAAGCCCGAAGCAGATATGTCTGAGGAAGCGAAGAAGTGGAGCGTGACCATTCAGGGTGAGGACGCCTATCTCCGTTCTTCTCCCTCACTCTATGCAAGATACGACCGCTCCTCGGCTGACACCGAGCCCTACAGCGTTAAAAACACCATTCTGAACTACATCGGCGGCGATCCGTGGAGAACCGCGGGACAGTGGATCGAATGGGAATTCGAGGTGCCGGAGGACGGCTACTATGCCATTTCCGTAAAGGCTCGTCAGGCCTATCAGCGCGGCTCGGTTTCCGCCCGCAGCCTTTACATCGACGGTGAAATTCCCTTCGAAGAGGCCAGCACCATTTCCTTTGATTACAACACGAGCTGGGAGCTTTACACCCTCTCCGATGAGAACGGAGATGCGTACAAATTCTATCTGACCAAGGGTACGCACACCATCCGTCTGGAAGCAACGCTGGGCGATATGGGCGTTATCTTAAGCCAGATCGAAGAAAGCATCTATCGCCTGAACCTGATCTACAGAAAGATTCTGGTTCTGACCGGCGTAAACCCCGACCGTTTCCGCGATTATAACCTTGCCAAGGTTTATCCCGAAGTGCTCGAAGCCATGGACCTTGAAAGCAAGCGCCTGTACAAGCTCGTTGACGATACCGTCGCCATCACGGGTCAGAAATCGGACCGCGTGGCCGTCGCTCAGACGCTTGCCAACCAGCTTGAGAAATTCTACATCTACAATGAAAGAATCACCAAGCAGTTTGCAAATTTCAAGGACAACATCACCTCCCTCGGCACCGCGATGCAGAACATGTCCGAGTGCAAGCTCGATATCGACCTTCTGATTGTCAGCGGCGAAAACGCAGAGCTTCCCAAGGTGCACGACGGCTTTGTGAACAAGGCCATCCACGAAATCCGCTCCTGCGCCACCAGCTACTTTGTCGACTATAACTCTCTGGGCGACAAGTACGAAGAGGGCGATGAGGAAGACCTGATCGAGGTCTGGATCGTCACCGGCCGCGACCAGTCCACCGTACTTAAGACCATGATCGACGATACCTTTACGCCGATGACCGGCATCAAGGTAAACGTAAAGCTTGTTATTGCCGATACGCTTCTTACCGCTGTTGTCGCCGGAAACGGCCCGGACGTTGTACTGTCTCTGGGCAGCTGGTTCCCGGTCAACTACGCCATGCGTAATGCGGCGGAGGATCTTACGCAGTTTGAGGACTTCGAGGAGGTCATCAAGCCCTTCTACGAAAGCGCGCTCATCCCCGCCGAATATAACGGCGGCTTCTATGCGCTTCCCGAGACGCAGGAATATTCGGTTCTGTTCTACAGAGAGGACGTTCTTGAAGAGCTCGAAGTATCCGCGCCCGACACCTGGGACGATCTGATCGCGCTGCTTCCCACGATTCAGGGCAACAACATGTCGGTGGGCATTTCCTATCCCGACATCGCGACGGTCGATCTTTCCATTCTGAATTCTCTGATCTATCAGAACGGCGGCCGCATCTATGACGACGACGGCAAAAAGACGCTGATCGACGAGGAGAGCGGCGTTACCGCCTTTAAGCTGTACACCTCCCTCTACAACGATTACGGTCTGCCCACGGTATTCGACTTTGTCAGCCGCTTCCGTTCCGGCGAAATGCCCATCGGTATCGCCAACTATTCCACGTACAATACGCTGGTCGTTTCCGCGCCCGAAATCAGAAATCTCTGGGATTTCACCCTCTTCCCGGGTACCCTCAGAGTGAATGAGGACGGCACGACCTATGTAGACAGATCCGTTCATTCTCAGGGACTTAGCTGCATGATGATTGCAACGGACGATGAAAACGTCAAGAAGAATTCCTGGGAATTCATGAAGTGGTGGGTCAGCGCCGATGCGCAGGTGCGCTTCGGACGTGAAATCGAATCCATCCTGGGCTCTTCCGCCCGCTACACCACCGCCAACCGCGATGCGCTCAGACAGCTTGCATGGTCCAGCGATCAGCTCAAAATCCTCGAAGAGCAGATGGCGACCACTGTCGGCTTCCGCGAAATCGCCGGCGGCTATTCCACCACCCGTCATATGACCAACGCCATCCGCCGCGTCATCAACACCAAGGAAGACGCGCGTGAAACGCTGATCACTTATGCGCGAACGATCAACGAGGAAATCCGCATCAAGCGCAAAGAGTTCGGCCTGCCGCTGGAATAATCAGGAAGGGAGTTGAGGGAAATTGAAATCGTTTGTCAAATCCTATGTGGATATGAAGCGCGAAAGCTTTAAGTATAATCTTGCCAAGGCCAAGCGCATGAAAATCTGCTATCTGTTCCTTTTGCCCTACGCCGTTTTGTTCACGACCTTCTTCATTCTTCCCATCTGCACGTCGATCTACTATTCCTTCACCCAGTACAACATCCTTGAAAAGCCCGAGTTCATCGGCTTTCAGAACTACATCAATCTGGTTCTGCAGGATGAGGTGTTCTTAACCTCCGTTAAAAACACGCTGGTAATCGCAGTTATCACGGGCCCGGTCGGATACATCATGAGTTTCCTGTTTGCGTGGTTCATCAACGAACTGCCCAAGTGGATCCGCGCGATCGCGGTTGTCGTGTTCTACGCGCCGTCCATTGCCGGAAACGTATTCTTCATCTTTTCCATCATTTTCAGAGGCGACGTTTACGGCTATCTGAACTCGTTCTTGGTTGAGTTCGGCCTCGTCGATACGCCGATTCTGTGGTTGACCGACCCCAATTACATGCTCACCGTTATCATCATCGTCATTCTCTGGATGAGTATGGGCACCGGCTTCCTCTCCTTCGTTGCCGGTCTTCAGGGCGTTGACCGCGCAATGTACGAGGCGGGCTATGTCGACGGCATCAAAAACCGCTGGCAGGAGCTTTGGTTCATCACCCTGCCTTCCATGAAGCCTATGCTTCTGTTCGGCGCGGTTATGTCCATTACATCCGCCTTCAACGTCTGCGACGTGCCAAGAGCGCTGGCGGGTTATCCCTCCACCGATTACGCGGCGCGCACCATCGTTACGCACCTGTTCGACTATGGTTTCTCCCGTTTTGAAATGGGTTACGCTTCGGCCATTGCCACGGTTTTGTTCCTGGTCATGATCCTGTGCAACAAGGCCATTCAGTCTATGCTTAGGAAGGTGGGCTCTTAATGGATAACAAGAATATTCCCGTAAAGCCCGCCAAGAAAACGCGCGGCGATATGCTGCACGAGCGCATGGTGCTGCTGGGCGAAATTAAAGAAGAGAAAAAGTTTGACAGAAAGAAGTTTCTTCTGACTGCGCTGATCATTCTGGCCGTTGCCGTTGCGGCAATTCTGGTGCTTCAGTACAGACTCAACATCATCGATTACTATGAGTCCATCGTCTATGCAGAAGATGCGGGCGCGATTGAGACCGCTACCACAGGGGAAGCCGCTCCGCTGTCCACCGTTTCGGAAGCGACCGCTGGGGAAGCCGTTTCTGCCGGCGGCGTAAGCAAGCCGCAGGATTACGACTTTGGCCCGTTTTACCGCGCAGGCAAGCTGGCGCTGATCGTCTTTGCCGCCGGCTTTGCGTTCTATGCCATCATCCGCTTAATTGCGCCCAAGCGCAGAAAGCCCAACCGCAGCGTCTGGGGCGACTTCGGCATCTACTTTATGCTGCTGTGCGTTGCCATCATGATGGTGTTCCCGCTGGTGTTCTCCGTCGGCGCGTCCTTAAAGCCCTTGGACGAATTATTCCGCTTCCCGCCGACCGTGTTCCCGCGCCAGCCCACCATGGATAACTTCTCCGACCTCTTCGTTACCTTAAGCCAGAGCTTCGTGCCCTTCTCAAGATATCTGGTTAACACGGTATTTTTAACCTTCATCGGCACCTTCGGCCATGTGTTCATCGCCTCCATGGCGGCGTTCGTGCTTGCAAAGTACGATTTCCCGGGCGGAAAAACGTTCTTTTCCATTGTCGTTACCGCGCTCATGTTCTCGGGCTATGTAACCGGCATTCCGAACTATGTGATCATGTCCAAGCTTCGCATGATCGACACCTACTGGGCGATCATCCTGCCCGCGTTTGCAGCGCCCATCGGCCTTTTCCTCATGAAGCAGTTCATGGAAGGTCTGCCGACTTCGCTTATTGAGGCCGCGCACCTGGACGGCGCGGGCGAGATGCGTATTTTCTGGTCCATCGTCATGCCCAACGTAAAGCCCGCATGGCTGACCATCATCATCTTCTCCGTTCAGAGCCTTTGGAATACCAACGCGTCCACGGTTATCTACTCCGAAGCCAAAAAGACGCTTGTTTACGCGCTTCAGCAGATTCAGGCCGGCGGTATCGCCCGTACGGGTCAGGCCGCGGCGGTCACGGTAATTGTAATGCTGGTGCCGATTACGATCTTTATCCTCTCCCAGAGTCGAATCCTCGAAACGATGGCCAGCTCTGGTCTCAAGGACTAACGACTTTACGGATTTTCCAAATCATGACAGGGGGGATTTGACGGTGAGAACATTAGCAAAGGCAACGGTATTTTGCCTGATGATCGCGATGCTTCTGCCTACATTTACGGCGTTTGCCAGCGAGGACGGCAAGTTTACCAATTATACCTATAATTACGATTACTGGCAGGACGAAATCGAGATGCCCGACGCGTATCGTGTGGATGAAGTCATTTATTCCGATACGCTGGGTCTTGAAACGCCCTTGAACAAGCCTCAGAGCTTGTACATCAGAGACAATTTCATCTATGTTGCCGACACCGGCAACAACCGCGTGCTTGAAATCGAAAACAGGGGAGGGGAGTTTGTCCTTTCCCGCATCATCGATACGATTTCAGGTGTGGAGCCTGCATCCCTTGCTTCTCCCAGCGACATGTTTGTGGATGAAGCTGGCAATATCTACATCGCCGATACGGGCAACCACCGCATTGTCAAGGCCGACAAGGATTTAAACTTCCTTTTAAGCTTTGTAAAGCCCACGGATTCCACGTTTGATCAGAACAGTGATTTTCTGCCCAGCCGTTTGGTTGTCGATGTGTCCGGCCGCGTATACACGCTTGCCACCAACATCAACAAGGGCCTGATCAAGTACGAAGCCGACGGCGTATTCGCCGGATTCATCGGCGCAAACCCCGTAACATACACGATGTTTGAATACATCTGGAAAACGTTCTTCACCTCCAAGGCGCAAAGAGAGCAGCAGGCGGCGTTCGTTCCCACCGAGTATTCGAACATTGCCATTGATGAAGAAGGCTTCATCTATGCGACCAACGCGGTGTTCTCCGAATACGATCTTCTGTGGGACAATGCAAAGCCCATTCGCCGTTTAAACAGCATCGGAAACGATATCCTGATCAAAAACGGCTGGCTCCCGCCCATTGGCGATATCTATTGGGAGGAGCAGTCCATCGAATACGGCCCGAGCAAGTTCCGCGATATCACCGTGCTTGATAACGACATCTACGTCGCCTTTGACCGCACCCGCGGCCGCCTGTTCGGCTATGACAGCCAGGGCATTCTCCTTTGGGCGTTCGGTAACAAGGGCAACACCGAAGGCACGTTTACCGGCGCGATTTCCATCGAGCATATGGGCAACGACCTGTATTGTCTGGATGAGCTCGGCTGCACGATCACCGTTTTCAAGCCCACCGATTACGGCAATCTGATCTTCGAAGCCACCGACCAGTACTTAAAGGGCGATTACGATGCTTCTGCCGACACCTGGAGAGAGGTTTTGAAGCTCAACGCCAACTACAATCTGGCCTTTATCGGAATCGGAAGAGCGCTGATGCGTCAGGAAAATTTCGAAGAAGCCATGAAATACTTCAAGATGGCTTACGATCAGGAGAATTACGGCAGAGCCTATCGCTATTTCCGAAAGGAAAGAATCGAGGAGAATATCGGCTGGATCGTAGCGATTGCGGTTGTTTTGATCGCCGTCATTCTGGTTCTCAAGCTGGTAAGGAAAATGAAGTGGGAGGTGCTGAGTTATGAAAGCAAGCGCAAAGTCCATTAAGGGCGAAACGCGCTTTCAGCGCTACATCGCTTCCGTGAAATACGCAAAGCACGTCATATTCCATCCCTTCGACGGATTCTGGGATCTTGTGCATGAAAAGAGGGGATCGCTCGGCGCGGCGCACACATTCCTTGCGCTGTTCCTGCTTTCCTACGTCTTAAGGCTCATGTACACAAACTTCCAGTTCATCACCGCGCCTCTTCAGTACATCAATATCTATGAACAGTGCGCGTCTCTCCTTCTTCCGTTTTTGATCATCTGCATCTCCAACTGGGCGCTTTCCACGCTCTTTGACGGAAAAGGCTACTTCAAGGACATTTATATGGCGCTTTGCTACGCGCTGGTGCCGTATTTCCTGATCCAGCTGCCGCTGGTATTGATCAGCCACTTTATCTCCTTTGACGAAGTTGCCTATTACAACGTGCTGGCCGGCATCTCGGTCATCTGGCCTGTATTTTTGGTGTTTGTTGCGCTTATGCAGGTGCACGATTACACCCCCGGAAAGGCGTTCATTTTCCTGTTTGTCACTATTTTCGGCGCGCTGGTCATTCTGTTCCTCATTCTGGTTTTCTTCAGCCTTTTGAGCGATGCGGCTGCATATTTTGTATCGCTGTATCGAGAAATTGTCTTCAGACTGCACTAAGGAGGTGGCGTGACGATGAAAAAGAAAAAGTCGATTCTCGTTCGTTTGCTTCCGTGGATTATTGTACTTGCGGCTCTGGCGGCATTTGTATACTTCGTAGGTATTCCGCTGTATGCGCCTCAGGAGACGGAAGAGCTTGCTCCGCCCCAGATCATCTTCTATGAAGGCGAAATGGGCAAGGATTCCCTTAAGATGGAAAACGAGCACCTTCTTTTTGAAATGGATCCCGAAACCTCCCATTTCAAAATCACTGAGAAGGCGACCGGACGCGAATGGCTATCCAACCCCGCCGACGCGAATAAGGACAAAAAGGCCGTTTCCACCAACAAGGGCGTTCTCAATTCCACGCTTCTTCTCTATTATTCTCCCTCTGGCAGTACCGATATAGAGAGAAACAACTTCCAATATTCCATTGAGAATCAGAACTTCTCCTATGAGATCACCGAGGACGGCGCAATCCGAGTGACCTACGCCATCGGCCAGATCGAAAAGGTGTACACCATTCCTTATGCCATCACTTCTGAGAGATATAAGTTCTACACCGATCAGATGAGCAGTAAGGATAAAAAGAAGGTCGGCGGCTACTATTCCAAGCAGACGCCCGCCTCTCTTGACAAGCTGAGCGCGGAAGAGAAGGACGCCATGCTTGCACTGTATCCGTCGCTTGCCGAGCAGGAACTGTACATCATGAAGTCCAATATCTCCGCCGCCAATAAGGAAAACGCTGAAAACGTGTTTGCGGCGCTGGGCTACAACGAAGAAGAGTATGCGATCGATCAGGCGCTGATTGCGGGCAAGAAGGAATCCGACAACCCTGTTTTCAACGTAGTGGTTGAATATCGCCTGGACGAAAGCGACTTTGTTGTCAGTGTGCCCATGCAGGATATGCGTTATCGCGCGGACTATCCGATCACCTATCTTACGCTTCTGCCCATGTTCGGCGCGCAGGGCGTGGATCAGGAAGGATTCATCCTCGTGCCCGAGGGCAGCGGTGCGCTCATCAACTATAACAACGGAAAGCTCAAGCAGAACAGCTACTTTGCCAATCTTTACGGCTGGGATTATGCCCAGAAGCGCAAAGAGGTTGTCAATGAGACGCAGGCGCTGTTCCCCGTATTCGGTATGACCGGAAACGGCGGCTCCTTTATCTGCGTAATCGAAGGCGCAAGCGCATACGCCGGCATTCAGGCCGACATCTCCATGCGCTATAACTCCTACAACTACGCAAACGCCAAGTACACCATTATCCATGGCGAGGAATACAACGTATCGGCCAAGACGGCGCAGATCGTTAAAATGTTTGAAAAGCAGATGCCTGAAGACGTGATTCAGCAAAGATACTGCTTTATCAACTCCGACAGCTATGTGGATATGGCGAAAACTTACGGCGAATACCTCGCTAAAACCCATCCCGAGCTCAGCGATGTAAACGCTGACGAGGACATGCCCGTAAACGTTGAGCTCGTCGGCGCGATCAGTAAAACCGTTGTCAAGTTCGGCATGCCCATCGATTCCGCCGAACCCGCAACCACGTTTGAAGACGCTGAAACCATTATTGGCGATCTTACTTCTTCCGGGTTTAAAAACCTTTCTGTTCGCTTCTCCGGCTGGAGCAACGGCGGCGTGAACCAGAGAGTTCTGAATAATATAAAGGTTGTCAATAAGCTCGGCGGGGAAGAGGGCATGAAGCAGTTGATTGCCTCCGCCGAAGAAAGCGGTGTTCCGCTCTACTTCGACGGCATCAGCCTTTTCGCCTACGACAGCGGCATGCTGCGCGGCTTCAATCCCTTTAACGACGCCGCCCGCTATGCAACCCGCGAGCAGGTCAAGATCGAGCCCTATTCCTTCATCACCTATCGTCCGGTCGATTGGAAGGATTCTTTCCAGCTGGTCAGCCCCGCATATGCAAGCGAGATGGCGGACAATCTCATCGAAAAGCTCGATGAAATGAACGCCGCCGGCGTTGCCTTCCGAGATATCGGAAGCCTGCTTTCCGCAGACTATAACCCAAAGGCGCTTGTCACCCGCGAGCAGGTGAAGGCGATGAACATCGAAACCATGAAGGACGCAAAGGCGCTTGGCCAGAAGATCCAGATTAAGGAAGGCTTTGACTTCGCCATTCCCTATGCGGATATGATTACCGACATGGATCTGAAAGGCTCTGAATACGCCATCATCGATGAAACGATTCCGTTCTATCAGATCGCGCTGCACGGACACGTTGAATACACGGGTCAGCCCATCAACATCGCTTCCGACTGGGAGACCGAGCTGCTGGACTGCGTTCAGTACGGCGCAGGTCTCAACTTCACCTTCATGGCGGAGGACGCAAAGATCGTTCAGGAAACCTATCATTCGGGCCTGTACGGCGCGTCCTACGAAGAGTGGGCGGAGGATGTTAAGAAGATCGTAAACGATTACCAGACCGGCATGAAGGGTCTCAATCAGCTTGAGATCACCGGCCACGATATTCTGGGCGACGTTACGGTTACGACCTATGCGGATGGCAGAAGCGTTTACGTCAACTATGGCTTCGAAGATTACGCGGTTGGCGAAGATATCGTTCCTGCGCGCAGCTACATCGTAGTAGGGGGTGACAAGTAATGGCACAGGCTAAGAGAAAGGCCGGCGTAAGGAAATGGGGTCTGATCGATTCCATTCTGACCTATCTGCCGATTGAACCCCTGATGCGCCTTTTTAAAGGCGACAAGAAGAAAAACGGCACGTTCGATTCTATGAGATCCAGAAATGCCAGAATCGGAACGCTGTTTGTGCTTCCCTTCATCCTCGGTTTCCTTGTGTTCATGGTAAAGCCCCTGTGTGAATCGCTTGTCATGAGCTTCTCTTCCGTAACCATCGTTCGCGGAAGCGGCTATACCAGCGAACTCATCGGCTTTGAAAACTACAAATACGCCCTGAGCGTCGACCCCGAATTTAACACCTATCTCGTAGATGAAATCGGCCGAATGGCGATTAACGCGATTTCCACGCTCGTTCTTTCCTTTGTTATCGCGGTTATCTTGAATCAGGATTTCAAAGGCAGAACCGCCGCCCGCGCCATCTTCTTCCTGCCGGTTATCCTTGCCTCCGGCGTTCTGCCCGGCATTGAAGCGCAGATCGGCTCCAACCAGGAAATTACGATGATCGAATCCGTTGCGGAAGAATTGTCATCGTCATCGGGTATTAACATTTCTGAGACGCTGCAGGATCTTCTCTCCGTGTCCGGCGTAGCCGGAAGCGTGTTCCAGATTCTGTTTGACATGATCGACGCCATTTACGACATCGTTATGGCCAGCGGTATCCAGATTATCGTATTCCTGTCCGGTCTTCAGGCTATTTCGCCCTCTCTATACGAGGCGGCGGACATGGAAGGCTGTACCGCATGGGAATCCTTCTGGAAGATCACGTTCCCCATGGTCAGCCCGCTGCTTCTGGTTAACTGCATCTACACCATTATCGACTTCTTCATGAAGAACGATAACAAGGTTATGGAGCTGATTAACGAGGTTATGTACAAGCAGGTTCGCTTCGGCGAGAGCGCTGCCATGAGCTGGATCTACTTTGCGATTGCTCTTGCATTCATTGCGGTGAGCTCCTTCATCATTACCAGGGGGGTACACTACTATGAAGACTAACAAAACCGAAATGATCCGCAAGCGCGATTTCTGGGAGGCAAACCGTCAGTCCGGCGGCTACCTCCTGAAAAATAAGGTCTCTAAGGCAATCGTCTCTGTGGTTCGCGCGCTGTTGCTGTTTGGTCTGTGCTTCATGATCATCCAGCCCCTTCTGACCCGCTTTTCCACGTCGCTCATGCCGGAAAAGGATCTGTACGATTCCACCGTCATCCTGCTTCCAAGAGAAATCACCTTTGACAACTACCGAATCGTCGCCGATCTTACCGGCCTTCCCAAGTCCATGCTGAACACCGTTTGGACCAGCGCGCTGGTTTCGGTTCTGCAGGTGGTTGCCTGTACGCTGGTCGGCTACGGATTTGCAAGGTATGATTTCCCGCTTAAAAAGCTCTGGTTTGGCTGCGTTATCGTCACAATCATCGTGCCGCCGCAGACCATCGCCACCGCTTTGTACATGAACTTCGTAAACTTTGATGTTCTGGGTATCTTTAAGCTCTTTACGGGAAAGGGCGTAAACCTTCACGGTTCGCTCGTTCCGTATTCGCTGATGAGCTTAACCTGCATGGGCCTTAAAAACGGCCTGTATATCTACATGCTGAGGCAGTATTTCAAGGGCATTCCGAAATCCCTCGAAGAGGCTGCGTATGTGGACGGCTGCGGAAGCCTTCATACCTTCGTTCGCATCATGCTTCCCGATGCCATGCCCACCATCTTAAGCTGCTTCCTGTTCTCCTTTGTATGGCAGTGGACGGATCTTTTCTACACCAGAAACTTCCTGTCCAACTATTCCATCTTCTCTAACGAGCTTTCCACGATTCTGACCCGAATGAACTACTACTTCTCCACCGAGTCCGGAAAGCCCACCATCGTTCCCGTCGGCCGTCAGATGCAGCTGGTTTCCATCGGAATCCTCATCTGCTGCATCCCGCTGATCATTCTCTACATCTTCACCCAGCGCACCTTCGTAGAGTCGATCGCCATGTCCGGTACGAAGGAATAATGTAGCAAATTGAGGCCAAAAGGCTCCCTTGTGCAAAGGGAGCTGTCACCGAAGGTGACTGAGGGATTGAAAAGCGAAAGCGGCTTAAACAGAAAGTGCATGTTATAAACGAACACAGCTGTCAATCCCTCTGCCCCGGCTGACGCCGGGCCACCTCCCTTTACACAAGGGAGGCAAAGGAACGGGAAATGCCGTCTTCAACGGATTTGATTGAGTCAAGCCGTAGGGAAGGCGCTTTAACTCCCGATCCCTGTCCGGATTTTTCGGACACCCCAACTTCGAATCTATGTGCGTTACTAAAAAACGCACACAGAAATATTTTTAGGAGGAACCCATTATGAAGAAACTGGTCGCAATGCTCCTTTCCCTCATGATGCTGCTCGTATGCGTTGCTGCGTACGCAGAAGCTCCCGAAGGATACCCCGAGATCAAAGCGGGCGTAGACTTTGGCGGCGCCGAAATCTACATCTACGACTATTGGACTGCAAGCGCTGAGCGCGTAGCCGAGCCCACCGACGAACAGCAGGCTCAGTATGACTATCGCGATTGGCTCGAAGCCACCTACAACTGCAAGATCACCCAGATCCAGAAGGGCGACTGGGAATCCAACGTAACCGAGCTCATCAACTTCACCACCGCTCCCGACGGCACCCTGTGCCTGTTCATCCTTCCCCCGGACTTCGTTGGTACCCCCATGGCCAATGACCTGTTCGCTGCTTGGAACGAGAACGACCTGATCGACCTCGGCGCTGACAAGTGGAACGATGCCACTGTCAACTTCATGACCAAGGGCGGCAAGGTATACGGCGTTTCCACCGGCAACTCCGAGCCCCGTCAGTGCCTGTTCTTCAACAAGCGCGTTCTTGAAGAAGCCGGCATCGACTGGAACACCATTTATGACATGCAGGCTGAAGGCACCTGGACTTGGGACGTTTTCGAGTCCATGCTCCAGCAGATCAACAACGACGTTGACAACGACGGCGTTCTTGACATCTACGGCCTCACCGGCTCCAACTCTGACCTCTACATGATGGGCGCTTTCTCCAACGGCGCTGAGTTCTTCAACTTCAACGAAGCCGGCGAGCTCCAGATTGCCTGCAACTCTGACGCTGCTCTCGAAGGCCTCCAGTGGGCGAAGGACATCTGGAACAACTACGGCTATCAGCAGCCCGCCGACGGCAACTGGGATTACTTCAAGGCTGCCTGGAACCAGGGCTTCTGCGGCTTCTACATGTATCAGACCTACGGCGGATTCAACGACAACAGCGAACTCTCCAGCATGGCTGACGAGTGGGGCTGCGTTGCATTCCCCATCGGCCCCAAGGGCGACAAGTATGTTACCATCGTTTCCGATAACGTAACCGTTATCCCCAACGTATATGATGCTGATACCACTGCGAAGCTGGCCTTCATCTATGACATGTGGTCCAACGCCACCCCCGGCTACGACGATGAGTTCGGCTGGATCGGCAACAAGTACAACTTCACCGACGAGCGCGCTGTAGACGAGACCTATGCCATGCTCCGTGAACCCGAGCACTGCGTAGCCAACAACGTTCTCTACATCGGCTCCATCAACGACGTTCTGGGCAGCCCCCTGCTCTGGCAGCTTGGCGGATCCACCCCCGCTGAACTCGTTGACGCCGCGACTCCCGCATGGCAGGCCCTCTGCGACGCCTTCAACGGCAAATAATAGAGAGCTAAGTCATTAAAGAGTTAGACGCTCAAACGAAGCCGCCGCGTGCGAAAGCACGCGGCGGTTTTTTAGATTGATACGACAGCTAAAAAAGCCTTCCCCTTGAGGGGAAGGTGGCATTGCGAAGCAATGACGGATGAGGTGGAGAAAGAAGCTTAGCTTGCATTAATCAAGATGCAATTTGCTGAGGGGACACCTCATCAGTCGCCTGACGGCGACAGCTTCCCCTCAAGGGGAAGCCTTTCGGGAAACGTATAATCGGTTTATTTGGACGTTACACGGCGGTTCGGACAGTCAATGATCTTCCCTGTGATTGTGTTTGTATGTGATGAGAATTGAAGGGGCGTGCATTGCACGCCCGCTCTGCTTTTTATCAAACAAAAAGCGCTGCCCTTACGACTTTGAATGCCGCTTTGGGACAGCGCTGAATCATTCTGTTTTACTCCGCCATCAGTTCCTCATACACCAGATCAAACGATTCTTTATAGTTCATTCTCTCGTCGAAAAGGCCGCAGTAGGGGCCATTTTGGCGATAGCTGTAATTGTCCTTGGCGAGGAAGGGCTGGTCGATCAGACCCCAGATGGTGATGTTGGTTACGGGATTGTTCTTTTCTTTCTGGATTTCTTTGATCATTTTCATGAGCTTTGCGTAGAACTCGGCGTGTTCGTGCGCCTTATCCTTTTCGTAGTTGCGCACGGCCATTTCGGTGATGTGCACTTCAACGCCCAGATACGCGTAGGCATTGATGGCGTTTTTGATCTGCTTTAAGTCGCTTTCGTTCATGCAGCCGGTCTGGGTGCCCCAGCCGCCGATGTAGCCCTGCATGCCCACGCCGTCGCAGAGCTTTCTGGGATTTCCGTCGGGATCAAAGGCGAAATTGTTGATGGACATGACGAGGTTTCGGATCGCCAGCATCTTGTCAGTGTTGAAGGTGTTGTAGTCGTTGTAGAAAAGCTTGATGTCCGCGCCAAGCTCTTCAACAGTGTTTTTAGCGTAGAGGAACGCATGCTCTACGTAATCCGCGCCCATGTACTTATAGAAAAGGTTGTCCTTGTTATCGCGCATGGTGCGTACGCGGCGCTTGTCGTTGAAATTGTATTCCAGAATGCCTTCGCCGACCGCCTCATTTACAACGTCCCAGCAGTAGACAACGCCGGGGAATTTTTCTTCAAAATGGGTGATGACTTCGCGGATGTAATATTCGGTGCGCATGCGGATGGTGTTCTGATCTGCATAGGGCTTTCCGGTGTCGTAATCCTCGTGGAAGAACCAGTCGACCATGTACGCATCCCATACCAGCACATGTCCGCGAACGCCGATGCCGTTTTTCTGCGCCCATTCCACCATTTTGTCGGCCTGGGTGTAGTTCATGGCGGGCATGCCGTCCTCGGTTCTTCTGGATGCGCGCTGATCGAGTAAAGAATAGGCTTTCATTTCGTTGGTTGCGGTTACGCTGTTAAAGTGCTTGGATAGTTTAATCAGGTATCCCGCGTCCCTTAGCTGGCTGTAGGATAGGCAGCCGCCGAGGGAAAAACCGTGCTCTTCAGAAAGGGTGTACAGGGAATCGTATTCTTTTTCCGCCATAGAAATTATTCCTCCTGCAAGAAGCGTTAACGTAAGAAGCGCGCAAATGATTTTTTTCATGGATTTTCCTCCTGTATGGATTTGCTTTATTATAACATATGGATACGGAAAATGAAATGCCTTTGCGCGCATCTTATTATGAAATTGACGCACTTGACAAAGAAGGGAAACTATGGCATGATACAAACATAAATATGATAACAGTATGGAGGGGTAGATATGAAGCGCGTTTTGCTGCTTACGCTTGCGGCGGTGTTGGCTTTGTCCGCATGTGTTTTTGCATCGGCAGATAATAAAGGAGGGGACATTGTGATTCCGAATTTGAGCTACATGAAGCAGTATGAAATTCCCGATAACGAGGCCATGGCGTTTGTCAAAAATATGGGTATCGGCTGGAACCTCGGCAATACCTTTGACGCAAACGACGACAACTGGGGCAACCGCGACGAAATGCAGATGGAAAAAGCGTGGGTTGGCGTATACACCACCCGCGAGATGATTCAGGCAGTGCATGCCGCGGGCTTTAACACCCTGCGCCTGCCTGTGTCCTGGCACAACCACGTGGATAAGGAAACCTTTAAAATCAGCGAAAAATGGCTTGACCGCGTTCAGGAAGTGGTCGATTATGCCATTGACGACGGCATGTATGTCATTCTCAACACGCATCACGACGTGTATCCCGAGTTTTATTATCCTTCGAGCGAGCACTATGATACCGCGTCCAAGTATATTGAAACCATCTGGGCGCAGCTGGCGGAGCGATTTGCAGCCTACAGCGATCACCTGATCTTTGAATCCATGAACGAGCCCCGT
Organism: Clostridiales bacterium; assembly: GCA_015056255.1. GTDB lineage: Bacteria > Bacillota > Clostridia > Christensenellales > Aristaeellaceae > SFHK01. The sequence goes on from SVGP01000004.1 coordinate 89,790, forward strand.
CTGAAGGGTCACGAATATGAATGGTGGTTCAATCCCGCTTCTGAGGACTGCCTGGATGCGATGGACTGCATCAATAAGCTCAATCAGCTGTTTGTGAAGACCGTTCGCGCTTCCGGCGGCAACAACCAGGACCGCTACCTGATGGTGCCCGGCTATGCCGCTGCGGTTGACGGCGCGCTCAACGACTACTTTAAGCTGCCTGAAGACACGGCGGACAACAAAATCATTCTCTCCATCCACGCCTACACGCCCTACGCCTTTGCGCTGGACGCCGGCGGAGACACCACCTTCGAGCTCACCAATCCCGGACAGACCGCCGAAATCGTTCGCTTTGTGGCCAATCTCCATAAAAATTACGTAGTAAAAGGCATTCCCGTGGTCATCGGCGAATACGGAGCGCGCGCCAAGGGCGACAACCTCCAGTCCCGCGTAAACTTTGCCGCGTTCTATGTCTGCGTCGCTTCCTCAAGAAACATTCCCTGCGTATGGTGGGACAACCACGCGTTCAAGGGAAACGGCGAGCTGTTCGGCATTTTCGACCGCCGCACCTGCGAATTCAGATATCCCGAAATTGTGGAAGCGCTGATGAAATACGCAGGATATGAAAAAATTACCGCGAAATAAGAGAAGGAAAACGCCCGAAGCCATATCAGATTCGGGCGTTTTTCTTTGGCTCCCTCTGATGAGGGAGCCAAGGGGGACGCGCCAAGTTTACACGTTCATCTATAACATTCCCGCCCGAAAACCTTCTTTTTAAATTAGCAATTGCGAATCCATTTTAGAATTGACAAAAATGGATTCGCATTTTATAATATAAAACTGTATGATACAAGCGGGAAAGGAGGCGGAAGGATGAACGACAAAACGCTGAAGGCGCTGGGCGATCCAAAGCGTTTTTTACTGCTTAAGCTGATGTCCCGGCGCGGCTACTGCGTGGGCGCGCTTGCCAAAAGCACGGGACTTTCGGAATCTGCGGTTTCGCAGCATCTGAAAATACTGCGCGAGGCGGATCTGGTTTATGGCGTAAAGCGAGGCTATTACACACACTATTGCGTCAACAAAGATGCGATCAGGGATGTAATCTCAGTGCTCAATGAGCTGACCAGCGTTACGCGAGAACCCTGCAATGGCCCGTTTTACGGCTGTCCCGAGTCGGAATATGTCAGATGCAAATCCTATGTGCCGCCGGAAAACAGAACGAAAGAGGATAAGGAAGAATGTTGAAACGATTTTTAGCCTACTACAAGCCCCACAAGTTTATGCTGTCCATGGATATGCTGGCAGCGTTTGTAATGTCCGTCATCGGCATGGTGTATCCGATGGTTACGCAGGACATGCTGAACGATTACATTCCCAACAAGGAATACATGTCCATCATCATCGCAGGTCTCATCGTGCTTGTGCTGTACGTGATTAGAATGCTCTTAAACTACTTTGTGCAGTATTACGGCCACATGATCGGCGTTCGCATGCAGAGCCAGATGCGAAAGGATTTGTTTGCGCATCTTGAAAAGCTGCCGTATAAATTCTTTGATAACAACGAAACAGGCCGCATCATGTCACGCATCACCGGCGACCTTTTCGAGGTTTGCGAGCTTGCGCACCACGGCCCGGAAAACCTGCTCATTTCCTCCACGATGATTGTGATTTCCTTCGTGTACCTGTGTACGATCGACTGGATTTTGACCCTCATCGTGTTTGCGTGCGTGCCGCTTCTTGTGTGGGTAACGCTTCACTACAGAAAGCCCATGACGCAGGCGTTCCGCGACAGAAGAAAGTCCAACGCCACCATCAATGCCGCCGTTGAAAGCTCCATCACCGGCATCCGCGTCACCAAGGCATACACCAATGCCAAGGAAGAAAAGGTGAAGTTTGCCAAGGGCGACGACGAATTCGTGGACGCGTCCAGAAGATCCTATCAGGCGATGGCAAAGTTCCATTCCGGCACGCAGTTCATCACCTCCGTTTTCAACGTCGTTATCCTGATTGCGGGAGGCCTTTTCATGTATGCAAACCGCATCGGATTCGGCGATTACTCCGCCTTTATCGTCTCCGTCAACCTCTTTATCAACCCTGTAAATACCCTCATTAACTTCATGGAGCAGTTCCAGAACGGCGCCTCCGGTTTCCAGCGCTTCTGCGAGATCATGGACGAAGAGCCCGAAAAGGACGCGCCCGACGCCATTCAGCTGGAGAACGTACAGGGCGTGATCGAGTTTGAAAATGTAACCTATGCCTATGATCCCTCCAAGGAAGTTCTGCACGACGTGAACCTGCGCCTTGAAAAGGGCAGAAAACTGGCGCTGGTTGGCCCCTCTGGCGGAGGAAAGACCACGCTTTGCCACCTGCTCCCGAATTTCTATAAACTGCGCGAGGAAGACGGCGCGATCAAGATCGACGGCCACGACATCAGAAAGCTCACCATGGATTCCGTAAGGCGCAATATCGGCATCGTTCAGCAGGATGTGTTCCTGTTTGTAGGCACCATTAAAGACAACATCCGCTACGGCAGAATGGACGCGACCGAGGAAGAAATCATTGAAGCCGCCAAGCGCGCCAACATCCATGACTACGTCATGACCCTTGAACACGGCTATGACACCGAAATCGGCGAGCGCGGCGTAAAGCTCTCCGGCGGCCAGAAGCAGCGTCTTTCCATCGCCCGTGTATTCCTGAAAGACCCTGCGATCCTGATCCTCGACGAGGCCACGAGCGCCCTTGACAACACCACGGAAGTTCTCATTCAGGAAGCGCTGGACGAGCTGTGCAAGGGCAGAACCACACTCGTCGTCGCCCACCGCCTTTCCACCATCCGCAATGCCGATGAAATTGCCGTCGTCATGAACGGCAGAATCACTGAGCGCGGAACGCATGAGGAGCTGATCGAGCAGGGCGGAACGTACAAGAGTCTGTACTCCCTTCAGTTCAGAGATAACGACTATGTAGCGTAAAGGCACGGCAGGAAACTGCAAAATTCAGCGGAACAGCGCTGAAATACAACGAATCAGTACGAGAAACATAGGAACACAGAACAGGTTGTTTATCAAAGAAGTCCCTTTTAAGAAAGCCAGAGCGCTGTTCTGAAATCTATCGTTCTCTGTTGAACAATCCTATAAACAAAAGCCGCCTCGATTGAGACGGCTTTTAACTTTTGAATTTCTTACTTGATCAGCGGCAGGCTCGCGGCGGCTACGGACTGGCCTACGCGGCGGCTGGCTTCGTCGGGGATGTGGAGCTGCATCTTGGCTGCGAGCTCGGGATATTCGGCCTCGAGAACTTCCTTTGCCTTGGCAAGGAGGATCTGTCCGCCGGTGCCGGAGGTTACGCGGCCCATGATGAGAACGTGGGCGATATCGTAGAACTTGGCGTAGTACGCAAGCTGATAGCCGAAGTATACGCCGATGGTCTCGTAGATGGCGGTGGTTCTGGGATCTCCGTTTGCATGAAGGGTCTGAACATACTTGAGTTTCTCGGCGAGGGTCAGGTTGTCGTCCAGCTCGATGCCCGCGGCGGGACAGAGCTTGATGACGGAATCCTGGGAGAAATACTTGACGCCGCAGCCGATGTCGCCGGACCATTCGTCCACCATCGCTTCGGGGTTCATGTCTACGGGAACAAACGCAAGCTCGTTGAGCCAGCCGGTGATGTTGCCGTTTCCGTCAACATAGCCGCCCGCTTCGCTGGTGCCCATGGCAATGCCGAGCACGCGGTTGTCGTTTAATTCCATCGCGCCGGCAAGGGCGGTAACGTCGCCGTCGTTGGCTACTTCGATGGGCATATCGCCGATGGTCTTGGCAACGTCAAGATAGATGTTCTTGCACTTTTCCTTGTCTTCCGGAGAAAGCTTGATGAACAGGGACGCGACCATGGCGCGGTTGTCGATGTATACGCCTGCGGAGGAAACGCCGATGCCGTCTACGCGGGGCATCTTCTCGGCAGCCTTGAGCATGGCGTTGCGGATGCCGTTGAAGTGATAGTTGGGATCGGTCTGGGTCTTGGGATGCCAGATGATCTCCTCGGAATATACGCTTTCGCCGTCGATGACAGCGGAAACCTTAACGTCGGATCCGCCTGCGTCAAAGCCGATGCGGCAGCCGTCCAGATGGCGGCCTACGGGGCTGGCGGACTCGTTGGTTTCGGGTGCGCAATTGGGGCAGGCAACGAATTCAACCTCGAAGGGATGCTCATATACGCCGGCCATGAAATCGTTGTCAAAGGCGCGCTCGCCATCGGCAGCGTAGCACTTGGCGATGTGTTCATAGATCACCTTGGAACCGGCGATCACGATTTTGTAGCCGCCATAAACCCAAAGGAAGGTCTTAACGATGCGCTCTACGACCTTGCAGTTGCGTTCGTCGTCAATGCCGTCTTTGAAAACGTCCATCTTGAGAGTGTGAGTGTAGCCCTGATTGCGGATAACGCTTACAGCGATTAACTGCTTTTCGGATTTGGCAACGTCGGCGTTGAACTCGTCAACGAATTTCACCATGGGGTAAAAGCCGAGATCGAGGGGCGCCTTAATTTTGAGTTCCATATTCCCTTACCTCCTATTGTTTACCCTTTGGGGATTAAGCCTCGTAGATGGTGCGGCCGCGCAGGATGGTGCGGCTGATATTGATCTGGTCATCTGCAAAGCAGAAGTCCGCATCCTTGCCAACTTCGATGGAGCCCTTGGTCTTGTCAATGCCGATGGCCTTGGCGGGGTTGAGGGACGCCATCTTGACGACCTTATGAAGGGGCATGCGGCGATAGCTGTTATGCATATTGCGAACGGCCTCGTTGAGCTTAAGTACGCTGCCCGCGATGGTTCCATCGGCTAAGCGGCACTCTACGCCCTTAACAAAGATCGGCTGTCCGCCCAGGGTGTACTCGCCGTCAGTCAGGCCGCCGGCGCGGGTGCAGTCGGTGATCAGGACGAGCTTGTCCTTCTTCGCGTCCGCGACTACCTTGAAAAGGGCCTTGTTGACGTGGAACATGTCCGCAATCAGCTCGGCGGAAACGCGGGATTCGCAAAGCGCGCAGCCGACAACGCCGGGATCTCTGTGCGCGAGGGGCGTCTGAGCGTTGAACAGGTGGGTTACATGGCGAACGCCGGCTCTGACGGCCTTTTCAGCCTGCTCAAAGGTGGCGGAGGTGTGGCCCATGGAGATCAGCATCTCGGGATGCGCCTTCTTGATCTCACGGATGGCGCGCATGTTGCCCTTGACTTCGGGGGCAACGGTGAACACCTTGATGAGGTCAGAATACTTGTCGATGAACTCGGGATCGCAGGTGCGGATGTGCTCGCCCGCCTGCGCACCCTTCTTGGCGGCGTTGATGAACGGACCTTCGGCGTTGATACCCATGATCTCGGCGCCCTCAAAGTCGTCCTTTTTGCTCTCAGCCATAACATTCCTGATGGCGGCAAAGGCCTTTTCAAGCGCTTCGTAGGAAACCGTCATCGTGGTGGGGAGCCAGCTGGTAACGCCGTTGGCCGCAACGCCCTTGGCCATTTTGCGGATGCCGTCCTCTTCTCCGTCAGAAGCATCCTCGCCAAGGTAGCCGTGAATGTGCATATCTACAAGACCCGGAAGCACGTATTTGCCTTCCGCGTCGATTACTTCTTCGTCAGAAATCTGGTCGAGATCTACGATGCCCTGAATCTTCTCGTCGTAAATCAGCGCCATATCTTCAATGATGCCGTTGGGAGTAACAATTTTACCATTAATAATCGCTTTCATGCGTCCGTCTCCTTTTTCAAATTTGTCAAACTCCGACAGCTAAAGTATACCATATAAGCTACTGAAACGCAAGGACGAAAGCCAAAATAAACAATCGCGCAAAGCCCCGATTTTTAACGTTATCCCCTTGCTTTTTCTTATTATCCGTTGTATAATATTGAAGTTCACATGGAAGCGTATCGAAGTGGTCATAACGGCCCTGACTCGAAATCAGGTGATGGGAAACCGTCCGTGGGTTCGAATCCCACCGCTTCCGCTCAGTTCACGCAGATATTGCTACAATATCTGCGTGATTATTTTTATACTAATCGATAGCTTTCTACTGCTCTTTTAAGGACTTCAAATTACTCTATGAGTATTGAAAATATTCCGTTACAGTGATACAATAAAACGACAAGCATAGGAAATGATTATGCAATCGGTTTTTTACTACTTATGTTGTTCAGAAACGTTTTCGTCCTTGTGCGCGGAGATGCAATAAAGGTGCTGTGGGCAGAAAACAGAATTGATATGCTGAAAGGATTTGTGCATCTTTGTACGTAATACTCACGCTACAAATATATGCCAAATAATGATAACCATGAAAGTGCTGTTGACAGGCAATGTTGCCTACCTGACGACTAAATGGATTCGACAGACCTTTTCGGACTGCCGTGTTATTTTGCTAGGCGAAACAAACCTTCATAGCGATCCTGAGAACGGTATTACAGTTGTCAGCTCAAAAAAGAACTATAAGGCGGTTTTTGAAGCATACGGTTTCGATGTGGTGATCCTTTTTTCCAACTCTCTAACCTTTCGCTCCGAGGAGCAGGGAGAAATAGAAAGGCTTCACGCAATGCTTGATGCATGCAGAAAGAATCATCCTGTCAAGCTGCTGTACCTGACGGGCCTGTCGCTGGACAATGCGGCACAGCACGAAATCGACGACGCGGCTATCCGGATGTGCCTGCACATGGCCGGGGACGCGGTTCAGCTGCAGGTTGTCCGCAGCCCCTACCTGTATTCCGGTACCGTCAGGAGAGGATGGTTCTACCGACTGTTCGAAAGTCTGGACCGAAGATCGCACTTTCACTTTGAGGAAGCTGCCGGGCAGCCTATTTGCTTTCTGGCCATGGACGATTTGTCCGAGCTGATCCGACGAATGTTGGAGGATTGGCCTCAAGCAAACGGTACGCTGGACGTGCCGGAATGCTTTGACCATACGTTTCGGGATTTGAGCAAGGGACTGGCAGAGCTGAACGCAAGCTGGTCTTTTTCATTTGAAGAAAATGCGCCTATCTCTTTGCCGGCGCCGGACGACCGGAAGCTCCGCAGGCAATACGGCTGGTTTCCCAGATATTCCGTTCTGGACGACCTTCCCGGCCTGTATGAGGAATACCGGCGCGCAAGGCCGCTGAAGCAGTCGCTGGTGGAAACGCTTCGTCAGCTGATTGCAAGGCACCGCAAATGGCTGCTGCTCATAGAATTGCTGGTGGCGGTTGTGCTTACCGTCCTGTGCGGTCATTTGTCGCAGTGGCAGGTTCAGTTTGGGCTGATTGATTACAGGCTGCTGTTGATTGTGCTGATGGGCACCATGCATGGTATGAATATGGGAATTTTGGCGGCTACGGCGGCCTCGGTGCTGCTGCTGTTTTCCTATCATAGGCAGGGCCTCGGCTGGCTTACGCTGTTTTATGAACCATCCAACTGGATTGTCTTCATTGCCTATTACACAATCGGCGCGGTATGCGGCTATGTACGCCTGCTCCATACGGATAAAATCCGATTCACAACCGAAGAAAACGAGCGCTTGAAGGAGAAGCTGTCCTTCGCGCAGTCGATGTTACAATGAGGTGCTTGCGGACAAGCGTGAATACAAAAAGCAGATCATCAGCAGCAAGGACAGTTTCGGCAAGATTTTTCAGATTACGCAGCAACTGAACCTGAGAAACGAAAAGGAGATCTTCATTCAGACGGTTGAAATTCTGGAAAGCATCATGGAAAACCAGAGCGTCGCGCTCTATATGATCAGCAGCACGCAGCAGTTTGGGCGGCTGGTTGCCTCTTCAAGGCGGGCAGCGGTTAGCCTCCCGGCTTCCATCAGGCTGGATGACTACAGAGATGCGCTGAAAACCGTGAAGTCCGGTGGCGTTTTTGTCAATACGCAGCTGCTGGAAGGCTATCCGGCGCTGATGGCCGGCTTGGTCAAGAATGAGGAAATCAGAATGCTGGTTATGCTCCGACAGGCAAAGTTTGAGCAGATGTCGCTGTACTACATGAATCTGTTTCAGGTGCTGTGCGGCCTGGTCAGTTCTGCGCTGAATCATGCAATCGATTATCAGGAGGCACAGCAGCAGAAAAGCTATCTTCCCGGAACACGGATTTTGAATGCCGAGCGCTTTGCACAGGAACAGAAGATGCATGATTTGATGGACGACAGAAAGATCGCAAAGCATATTCTGCTGAAGATTGAAAACGACGGGCGTTCCGTACAGGAGATGGATTATCTGCTTTGCGGAAAGTTGCGCGAAAACGACGTGATCGGTATTGGAAATGACGGCTGTCTGTATGTGATTCTGGCGCAGGCATCTCAGGAGTCCCTGCCCATCATACTCCGCCGTCTGCAGCAGGCGGGCATTTCCGGCGAGGAAGTGTGCGCACAGAATATTGCTTGAGAAACAAAGAAGGGTATCGATGTGCTGTATATCATTTTTATTCACATTGTGATGTGCATTCTTGTTTTTGTACTGATGAAGGCGAAGGCGCTCAAGGTGCAGACGCAATTGATGCCCGTGGTTGTACTGGTTCCACTGTGGGGCATGTTGTGCGTATTGCTGCTGCATCTTCTGCATGTCTTCGATTGGGAAGGAACGGTTGAAGCCGGCGTAGAGAAGCTGCACACCAATGAAGATGCGCACCGCAGCCTGCTTGTGGAGAATCTCAACAATCAGCGCAGCGTTGTTGCGCTCCAGGAGGCGTTGATTCTGAACGATGCGCAGCTTCGGCGCGGTATGATGCTGGATGTGTTGTATGAGAATCCGGAAGACTATCACGCGCTGCTGAATGAGGCGATCAACAATGAGGACGGCGAGGTTGTACACTATGCCACCACTGCCATGGCGGAGCTGTCCAAGGAATATGACGCGGAGCTGCGCAGGTTGGAAAAACGCTATGCAGACGATCCGGAGAATCTGGAAACCCTGCGGAACTACTGCGATTTTCTGGAAAGGTACTTGCAGCGCAATCTGCTTTCAGGACAAATGGAGCAGCTTCAGCGCAGGCAGTATGTGATCCTGTTAGAGCGGCTGTACCGGAAAGAGACCTCAGTCAAAGTATGTCAGCGCCTGCTGACTGCTCAGATCCGGCTGGGCGACTTTGCGCAGGCCACAGAGCAAATGGAGGAAATGCTCATGCGCTGGCCGCAGGAGGAATCAACGCTGATGTGCCGGCTGGAACTGGCCGTTGGCGTGGGCGATGGCAGAGCGCTCAAGCAGATTGTTGAGCAGGCACATCAGGAAGAACGCTACCTGAGCATGAGTGCAAGGCAGCGGCTCGCCTTTTTTGCAACGACAATGGAAGAAAGGAAGGTACCTGGTTCCGATGCGAAGGCGCTTTGAGTATTCGGGCATGGGTGTTGTGCTGTTGATCTATCTGGCGATGGCCGTTATCCTCTTGCTGGAGAGATCCGGCATCCATTACCAGATACAGAACCGTCAGATTGCCCTTTTGCCGAGGGAACAGGTAAGCCTTACCGCTTATGAAGAGCAGCAAACGGAATGTCTGGTTCTGATCGACCGGCAGGAGGCAGCCAGCCTGCAGGCCGCAGAGCAATTTGAACAGATCTTCAAGGATATGAAGGTTGGCTGTCGATGGGTGGACATCCGGACAGAAGGCATCCCTGATTTGTCTGATTTTCGTACGGTTGCGGTGCTGCTGTCCGATTTTTCTCCTCTGGGCGAACGGGTTCTGGAGCTTGCCGACTGGGTGGAAGACGGCGGCAAAGCGTTGCTTGCACTGCCTCCGCAGACGGATCCAGCCTATATGCTCATCGAACAAAAGCTGGGAATTGTGGAATCAAGCTATGAAAACGAGCTTGTGGACAGCATCCGCTTTGCAGACGGCTTCCTGATCGGCGGAAACAAAGCATGGCCGATTATGGACGGCTATGATTCAGCGAAAAAGGTCAGATTGCACGAAGACGCAGATGTTTATGCCTTTGATGGAGATGAAAAGTCGCTGCCTCTGATTTGGCGCAGCGATTACGGCAAGGGGCGCTTTGTTGTCGACAATATCGGTATAATGAGCAAGGCGGTCAGGGGCGTCTATGCAGCGTCCTACACGTTGCTGGAGGATGCATTTGCCTATCCGGTTATCAATGGCGCTGCCTTTTATCTGGACGATTTCCCATCTCCCGTTCCTGCCGGAGACGGCGAAAAAATCCGCGCAGACTATGGCATGGATGTGGAAGAGTTCTATATCAACGTATGGTGGCCGGATATGCTGAAGCTGGCTGATGAATTCGGCATTTGCTATACTGGCGTTGTGATCGAAAACTATGGCGACAAAACGGATGGTACGATTGTGCAGGAGAAGAATCTCAATCCCTTCCTCTACTTTGGCGAAATGCTGCTGAAGGAGGGCGGAGAGATTGGACTGCACGGATATAACCATCAGCCGCTTAGCCTTGGCAATATTGAATATAGGGATGATCTTCCATATAATACGTGGTCCGATGAAGCAGCGATGCGCAGTGCAGTGGAAGAGCTGATGCGGTTTGTGGAAGAGACGTTTCCAGAGGTGCAGAACTATGTGTATGTGCCGCCGTCCAATGTGCTGTCCGACGAGGGACGCGCGATGCTGGGCAGCTATTATCCCGGAATCCATACGGTGGCCAGCACCTATTTTGAGGACGATTATGTTTATGAACAGGAATTCTGCGTCGGTGAAGACGGCTTGGTGGAACAGCCGCGCACGATTTCCGGCGGTATCCTGAACGATTATGCTATGCTGGCAGCATTGTCAGAGCTGAATTTCCATCTGGTCAGCAATCATTTCATCCATCCGGACGACGTGCTGGACGAGGATCGCGGCGCAGCGATTGGCTGGGAGAAGCTCAGGGACAATCTGGGCAATTACATGGGCTGGCTGCATGCTTCCTGCCCGGCGCTGCGCGAACTGACCGGTACGGAGCTTTCGGGCGCGGTGCAGCGTTTCAGCTCCGTCGGCGTAAAGCGCGAAATAACCGAAGGACAGATGAAACTCACGCTCAGCAATTTTACGGATGAAGCGTGGCTTCTGGTTCGTCTGGAGAATCAGAAGATACCCACTGTCAGCGGCGGAAAGCTGACGCAGATTACTGAAAGCCTCTGGCTGCTTTGTGCAGACCAGAGCGAAGTTACCATTCACTGGAGCAAATAAGCCATGAAGATCTGTTTGATTCTGGAGGGCTGCTACCCCTATGTCCATGGCGGTGTATCCACATGGATGCATCAGGTGATTCAGGATATGCCGGAGCATGAATTTGTGCTGTGGGTCATTGGTGCGCAGGCGGAAAAGCGCGGACAGTTCGTGTATGAAATGCCTTCGAATGTCACAAAGGTGCAGGAGGTCTTTCTGGACGACGCGCTCCGCGTTGAGGACAGGGGACATATGAGGCATCGCTTCACGCAGGAGGAGATTGCAGCCCTTCGGGCGTTGATTGATTGCGACAGGCCTGACTGGGAGGTTCTTTTTGAACTGTATCAAAGGAAAAAGCTCAATCCGATGGCTTTTCTCAAGAGCGAGGCTTTTTTAAAGATTCTGGTGGAGCTTTGCCAGAACAAGTACCCGTATGCCGCCTTTGCAGATACCTTTCATACCGTGCGCTCCATGATGCTGCCGGTACTGTATCTGCTGGGTTCGCCCATTCCGGAGGCGGACTGCTATCACTCCATTTGCACCGGCTACGGTGGTTTGCTTGCGGCGCTGGGAAGCTATATTCACAAGAAACCTTTGCTGCTGACAGAACACGGCATATATTCCCGTGAACGCGAGGAGGAAATTATTCGCGCCAAATGGGTGGTGCCTTCCTTTAAGAAGCGATGGATTCAATTCTTTTACATGCTTTCCGATGTCATTTATACCCGGGCGTTTCGGGTGACCAGCCTGTTCAATAATGCCATGAATATCCAGATGGAGCTGGGCTGCGATCCCGCCAAGTGCTGTGTGATCAAAAATGGCATCATTTATGAACGCTTGTCCAAGATTCCGCTGAAAAAGCCGGACGGCTGGATTGACATCGGCGCGGTGGTGCGCATGGCTCCGATCAAGGATATCAAAACTATGCTTTATGCTTTTTACGAGCTTAGTTCCCGCATGGACAACGTCAGACTCCATGTCATGGGCGGCGTAGATGATCAGGAGTATGCCGATGAATGCTATGCGCTCGCAGAGCGGCTGGAGCTGAAGAACGTGCTGTTCACCGGACGAGTGAATATCATGGAATACTTTGAAAAGCTGGATTTTACGATTCTAACCAGTATCTCCGAGGGCCAGCCCTTGTCTGTGTTGGAATCTTTCGCAGCGCGCCGCCCTTGCGTGACGACAGATGTGGGAAGTTGCCGCATGCTTCTCTTCGGCGATTTGGAGGGTGACTGCGATCCTTACGGCCCGGCAGGTGAATGCGTTCCTCCAATGAGCCGCAACAAGCTGGCGGACGCCATGGAACGACTTTGCCGTTCTCAGGAGCTGATCCTGAAAATGGGGGAAGCGGGACAAAGGCGTGCCGAGCGGTATTACCGCCGGGAGATCATGATGGAAAAATATCGCGCGCTGTATGAGGAGGTTGAGCAGAACTTTGGCCGGAATCGGATTTGAACTGAAAAAGCTGTTCAGCCACAGAGGACTGCTGGCGGCCTTCCGCGCTTACGGCTATGCCGGAGTGATCACAGCCGGCCCTATGCTGCTAAGCGTTCTTCTGCTGCTTGGCGTGATGTTTCTAAGCGACCATTTTGGCCTGGATGGTCATTTACGTGAACTGGGTGTAAGCATGATTACCTACAGCCTGCTAGGCTCGCTGATGGTGACCAGCTTCTTTTCCATGGTGGTTACGCGCTATGTGGCGGACATGCTCTACGAGGAGCAGATGAAAGCGATCATGCCCTCGTTCTGGGGTTCGACGTCCCTGATGCTCGTCTTTGGCTGCCTGTGTTATGGAATTTTTCTGGCGTTTGCCGGCGCGAGCTTTATACAGAGCTGTCTTTGCATGATGCTGTTTGCCGAGATGATTGTTAACTGGAATGCCATGAGCTATCTGACGGCCATCAAGAGCTATCGCGGGCTGATGTGCTCTTTCACCGCCGCAGTGGCGGTAGCCTTTGGCCTGTGCTGGCTGCTGATGAGCAGCGGCTATGTGTCGGTGGAAACCATCATGTTCAGCGTGTGCGTCGGATATGGCGTTATGCTGTGCTGGGATGTTGTGCTGCTGCAGCGGTACTTCCCCCAGAGTGACCTGAGCCCGTGGACCTTCCTGCGCTGGATTGATCGATTCATGCGCCTTGCCTTTTCGGGCCTGTTTGTGCATATCGGCCTGTTTTCCCATCTGGTCATCATCTGGTGCAGTCCGATTCGCGTGCAGGTACAGGGCCTGTTCTATGGTGCGCCTGCCCATGACGTGGCTGCGCTGACGGCCTTTATCACCATCCTGATCACCACTATCAATTTCGTGGTATCGGTAGAGGTGAATTTCTATCCCAAATACCGTACTTATGTTTCCCTGTATAACGACAAGGGCAATGTCGGCGATATTCTCAAGGCTGAGCAGGATATGCTGGATGTGCTCAAATCGCAGATTCTCTACACGGCCATCAAGCAGCTGTGCGTTACAACCCTTTCCATTGCGCTTTGCGAGCTGATCCTGGGCAATCTGCCGCTGGGCTTTACCGATCTGATGTATGGCTATTTCCGCATACTCAGCATCGGCTATGGCCTGTATACAATGGGCAATGTGATGATGCTGCTTTTGCTGTATTTTACGGATTACAGCGGCGCGCTGCTGTGCACATTTTTCTTTGCCGTCGCTGCCACCGGGTTGACGATTGCGTCGCTGTGGCTGCCCGTGGCCTACTATGGAGTCGGTTTCATGGGTGGAGCCGCCGTGTTCTATGCGGCAAGTCTGCTGCGGCTGAGCTGGTTTACAAGGCGTCTGCCGTATCACATTCTTGCCCGTCAGCCCATTGTGGCGATGGACAAGCGCGGCGTTTTCACCAAGATCGGCGTATTTCTGGAGCGTTCACAGAGGAGGAAAATGAAACATGCTGACTAAGCTTTTGAAGGCGCTTCTGATCCTTTTTGCGCTGGCGCTGCTGGGGTCTTTGGTGTGGATGCAGCAAAGCAGCGATGAAGCCGGCGAAGCGGTGCCGGTGTTTGCCCTGATGGATTCTTCGTTCAAGAGGGAAGCGCCGCAGACCGCTGAGCAGTTCCACGTCTATGACAACGATCTTCTGTATGTCGACAGCGATGACACAAGCGTCGTCACCATGTACCTGACCGTAGGACGGGGAAATGCGGCGGAAAACACCAATCACAGCTGGGAAGAGATCAACTCTTATTCGGCTTATGATTACGATCGTATGGGGGTAGAGCGCTATCAGATCGCCGCGCTGCTACAGGTGGGCGATGAAAACGGCCCTCTGCCGGATGCGCTGGGATATGGAGAAACCACGCCCAATGCCACCGTGCAGATTCGCGGCCAGACCTCTACCAAAGCGGCGCAGAAGAACTATAAAATCGAGCTTAAAAAGGGGAAGGGCACTTGGAATGACCAGCGCGTAATCGCGTTGAATAAGCATATGTACGAGGGCATGCGCTTCCGCAATAAGCTGGCCTTCGATATTCTACGGGATATTCCCCAGCTGATGTCCCTGCGCACGCAGTTTGTGCATCTCTATGTGCGGGATATGACAGGAGATAATCCCGATGTATTTCAGGACTACGGCCTGTATACGCAGGTAGAGCAGCCCAACGCACGGGCCATGAAAGCTCACGGGCTGAATGAAAACGGCCACCTCTACAAGATCAACATGTTTGAATTCTACCGCTATGAAGACGTCATCCGATTGCAGAACGATCCTCTATATGACATGAGAGCGTTTGAGGAGCGGCTTGAAATCAAGGGCAATACTGATCATACCAAGCTGATTCGGATGCTTAAAGCCGTAAACGACGTCTCCATCGGCGTGGATACGCTGATGGAAAAGTACTTCGACTCCGAAAACCTCGTCTATTGGCTGGCATTTCAAATCCTGATCGGCAATACGGACACGCAAAGCCGCAATGTGTACATTTACAGCCCTCTCAACAGCGAAAAATGGTATTTCCTTCCGTGGGATCATGACGGCTGCTTCATGAGAACCGAATACGCTGTTCATGAACGCTCGGAACAGGGCGGCGCGGAAATCGGCGTCAGCAACTATTGGAACAATGTATTGTTCCGGCGTTGTCTGAAATCGCCCGCCTTCCGCGAACAGTTGGATGCTGCAATCAACGATCTTCGCTCCCTGATGACCGAGGAGTATATTTCCGAAAAGGTGAATGCTTATGCCGAAGTCGCAAAGCCCTATCTGGCGGCTATGCCCGATCAGGTTTACGCGCCCATCACCCCGGAGGAATACGAGTACATCCTCGCTGCTATTCCGGGAGAGGTGGAGCTGAACTACCGGCTGTATCTGGAAAGCTATGAACGCCCCATGCCTTTCTATATAGGCGTTCCTGTGGCGGAAGACGGGATGCTGTCTATAAACTGGGATAATTCCTTTGACTTTGACGCAGAGAACATTACCTATACGGCAGAGATTGCCCGTGACTATCTGTTTGAGGATGTAGTGTACCGCGAAGAGACTGTGTATCCGCTCATCTCTACGCAGCTGCCTGAGGAAGGACAGTATTTTGTTCGCGTGCGGGCTGACAATGAAGCTGGAAAATCCCAGTATGCCTTCGATTATTATGTTACGGACGAAGGCAAGCATTATGGCATGCGCTGCTTCTACGTGATGGCGGATGGAACGGTCGAGGTGGACGTGTATGAAGAAGGCTGAGCGCTTCCGGAACGAATGGAAGTATCTGGTCAACTATGCGGAGCTGGCGCTTTTGCGCCAGCGGCTCGCGGTTCTTCTGCAGCCGGACAAGCACAGCATAGACGGCGGCTACAGCATCCGCAGCCTGTATTTTGACGATTACTGGAACACGGCCTATAACGAAAAGGATGCGGGCGTGCTCACACGGAGAAAGTGGCGGATCCGTATTTACAATGCAAGCGATTCCGTGATTCATCTGGAGCGCAAGAAGAAATATGGAAGCTATATTTTCAAAGAAAGTGCAAGCCTCACGCGCGAGCAGACAGATCGGATTCTCGATGGTGATTACGCCTTTCTGCTTGCGCATCCGGATCAGTTGTGCCGCGAGTTCTATGTGGAATGCACAAGCCGTGCGCTCAGCCCCCGGGTGATTGTCGATTACGAGCGCGAGGCATGGGTGCAGGACGAGGGTACCGTCCGCATTACCTTTGATACGGACGTGCGGGCGGGAATCCTGCATACCGATCTTTTCGACTCAAGCCTGCCCACGCTTTCAGCGCTGCCGCCGGGAAAAGCCGTGCTTGAGGTCAAGTTTACGGAATTTCTTCCGCAGGCCGTTCGTGAGGCACTGCCGCCGAGCTCCGCTGAATTCACTGCTGTATCCAAGTTTGTTCTGTGCTGCGACAAAACCCGCTATCTGCACGGGTTTGAATCCTATTTTGAAACCGAAGGAGAACGATACCAATGAGCGTACAAGACGTCATCAAAAAATCGTTTCTGGAGTCCGGAGCCTTTTCATCCATCAACGTGACCAACGCCATTGTTGTGCTGCTGCTGTCTCTGATTGGCGGCCTGTTTATCTTTGCTGTGTATTCAAGGTTTTTCAACGGCGTTATTTACTCCAAGAATTTCGGCATGACGCTTGTGGGGATGACGGTACTGACATGCATGGTCACGCAGGCCATAAGCACTAACGTCGTGATCTCGCTGGGTATGGTGGGCGCGCTGTCCATTGTGCGCTACCGTACCGCTGTCAAGGATCCGCTGGATCTGCTGTATCTGTTCTGGGGCATTACCACCGGTATTACCATTGGAGCGAACATGTACGTGCTTGCGCTGGCGGCGGCCATCGTGATGTTCCTGCTAGTGATCCTTTTCAGCGGACAAAACAAATCCAAACGCATTTACGTAATGATCGCTCGTTATGATGAGGATGCTGCGGGCGATGAAATCATCCGCGCGCTTGGTCGGATGAAATACTGCGTCAAATCCAAAACGCTGCGCGGAAGCAAGACGGAAATGGCGGTGGAACTGTTCTGCCGCACGAATGATAACGCGTTCTTGGAAAAAATTCGCGCCATCAAAGGCGTAAATGATGTAACGCTCATTCAATATAACGGCGAATATCACGGCTGATGACAACAGCGCCGTCCGTTCATTAAGAACCGGACGGCGCTGTTTTATTGGTTCATGATCCTACAGAATAGCCGTTTTTGCCATTATGCTTTATTCTGTACATTGCCTTGTCGGCCTTTTCATACAATTCTTCCAACGTGCTGCCATCCTCGGGATAGCATGCAGCGCCGATGCTTGCGGAAATAAGAAGCGAAGAATCATTTCCGGCGCACCATCGCAATTCCTTGACAAGCTGCTCAGCCTTCTGGCGGACGTCCTCGATATGCTTGACGTTGCGCATAAGCACCAGGAATTCGTCGCCGCCGATGCGCGCGACATAGTCGCTTTCCCGGAATGCGCCTTGCAGCATCTGCGCAAATTGGATCAGCTGGTTATCGCCTTCTTTGTGACCCAATTTGTCGTTGATGTGCTTCAGGTTGTCTACATCGATCATGATCAGTGCATGGCGGACGCCCTTGCCCTCGGCCTTGGTCAGCTCTTCCCGGATGCACTGCCGCATATACGCGCGGTTCAGCAGGCCGGTAAGAACATCGTGATACGCAAGATAGGATACGCCGCTTTCCATCTCGTCGGAAATGTCATAGCAGCACATCAGCAGGCTCAGATGGCCATTGGACGGGTCGGTCAGGAATCTGATCTCATCCCGGAGCCAGACGATGTTTCCGTCAGGCAGCTTCCTCTTGTATTCCAGTGTAAGTTCGTTCTGGCCGCCTTCATAAATCTTTTCCAGCGACTCCTTGTTGAACTGGCTGTAGAACTGATAGGCCTGAGTATCCCGATTCACAATCCCGCGAAGCACATTTGCAGTCAGCTCATCAATGGTGAGATGCTTTTTAAACCGCACGCCGTTGACAGTCTGCGTATTTTCGGCGCTGATGTGCCAGATGACAAGATCGATATAGATGGAGCTATACGCCTTTTCCGGCAGCTGAAACAATCGCCGCAGCTCCAGCTGATAGTGCTTGGCAGACAAGTACGACGCGGTGATATCGCGCGTTATGCCCAGAATGCCCATCATTCTGCCCTGACTGTCGGTCAGCAGCCGCTTGGTGGTGGAACCGTAACGAAGCAAGCCGCCCCATTCGCCCAGAGATTCTATGGTATCTACAAGGTCTTCGCCGTTCTGAAGCAGCTGAAGGTCATCCTGCGCATAGCGCTTGGCGCGGGTAGTATCGCCAAAGAGATCCGCATCGGTATGGGTGATGACTTCTTCCGGCGTTAGGTTGAGCATTGCAGCAAACGCTGGAGAAACGGCACGGTAAACCAGATCAACATCCTTAAGGAAAATAATGTCGCTGGTGTTGCCGATCAAAGAATTGAAAGCGGATATTATGAGTGTAATTGAATCTTTTCCGGCAGGCGCGCGCTGAAAGTTCGCTTGTTCACTGACAGGGATGACATCGTCGTATTCTTTCGCAACGTTGCGAAATGCCGTAATGATCCTGGGATTGAAGCAGCCACACGAACCGTCGCAAATCATAGAGATGGCCTTATCGCGGCTGTAGGCTTGCTTATAGACGCGGGGAGCGGTGAGCGCATCGAACACATCGGCAATGGCAGCCACCTGCGCCCAGATGGGAATGTCATTGCCTGCCAGACCATCCGGATAGCCCGTGCCGTCCCAGCGCTCATGGTGCCAGCGGCAGATATCATAAGCATATGAATAGAGCGGCTCGTCCTGCAGATTGGGAATGCGCTCAAGCAGTTCACAGCCCTTGGTGGGGTGCTCCTTGATAAAGCTGAATTCGGCGGGCGTCAGCTTTCCGGGCTTGTTGAGGATATAATCCGGGATGGCGATTTTGCCCACGTCATGCAGCGAGGCGGCATTGCTGACCAAATCAATCTCTTTTTTGGAAAGCGTGCACTCCTCCGGATACAGGCGGCAGAATTCCGTCATGATATCATGGGTGAGCTGGCGGATGCGAACGACATGTTCACCAGATTCGCAGCTGCGGAATTCGATAGCCGTCGCCAGAATATCCATCAACGTCATCCTGGATTCATCGAGCTTCTCTTCCTGATGATGGACCGTCTTTTTCAGCGTCCGCTGATACCGGATCTGCTGGTGAATGACCAGCACCAGCAGGATAAAGGCGATCACCGTCAGCAGGATGATCATTTCCAACTGACGGTTGGTGCGGATTAAATCAAACAAAGAGTATTCTGGCACGCTGAATGAGGTGTGCTTTCTGATGATCTGATTGCTCTCCACGTTGTCAATACAGGAGATTGCGGTATTCAGAATGGAGGTCAGATGGCTGTTGACGCTGCGGGATACGCCGATAGAAAAGTTGTTTGACGACTGCGAGGTCAACATCAACAAATTGGCTTCGGGATGATTCAGCACGAATTGTTCCGCCTCATAGGCATAGGTGCAGAAGCCGTCTGTCTCTCCGTTCACAACGGACAGGATGCATTCTTCACGGGTGGGATAAATGACATATTCGGTCTGAGTATAATCGTTATTATAGAAATGCTCTTCCGAAGAATAGGTGGAATGGAGAACATGGGCGGCAATCTTGATGTCGTCGGTATGATCTTTGCGGCGGATCCATGCGAAGGGCGCCGAGAGATAGCTGTCTGTAATGGAATATCCGAGCTCTTCGGCAGTGTGGAAATCGGAGACCAGATCAATGCAGATATCGACGCTCTGATCGCGGAGAAGATTGGAATAGTGGTCGCGGTCTGTCGGAATAACCCATTCATACGAAATACCGGCCATTTCAGCAATCAGCTGGAATGTATCGGGCATAATGCCGGCAACCTGTCCTTCATCATTGATATAGGAATAGGGTTTGCGGTCGAGATTGACAAGCACGCGATAGACGCGGCCCTCCTCGCGCTTTTGTTTTAAATATGCCTTTTCGGCTTCGGTAAAGAAGGGAATATTGCTTTCGTTTTTTTCATAATACTTTTTGGACAGATCCAGAATCCAATGCTGTTCTTCTATATTCATGCGTTCAAGGGAGACGTTGATCATATCGAGGGTCTTGTAGTCACCCTTACGCACAGCAATATATATGAGTGATTCGCTGAAGCTGTCAATCGTCCATTCATTGGTGCGGGCACGCATGCTGGTGCTTGCGATGGCGTCAATTTCTTCATCCTGTAGCGCCTGGGCCAATGTCAAGGATGTGTCATAGTATACCAGCTCGTAGGTAAAGTCTTTTTCCTGCGCGTAGGCCGAAAGCTCTTCCTCTCGCACGACATCCGGTACAATGCCAATCCGTATGCCCTGATAGGTTTCGTAGTGGCCGCTGATGATGCGGCTGTTTCCGGCCTTGACGGTGAGAAGCGTGGAGGCGGAGCCGATGGAATATTTGGAAAAATCAAAGCGGTCTATATTATCCCTGCTTTTTTTGACGGCTGTAAGCAAATCGATTTTACCCTCTTCGAGCATCTGCTTGCTTTGAGCAAAGCTCTGCTCATATCCATGATAGGTGAAATCGATATTGTTGTAGCGCGACATCAGCTGCAGAAGCTCATAGCCGTAACCGCTGCGCACACCGTTCGAATCCATGTTGTGATAGCCGTCAAAAGCCCAATAGCCTACCCGCAGAGTGTTTTTTTCGTATTCCTCAGCACTGGCGGGAAAGAGGGGGACAATCAGACACAGACTCACCCAAACCAGAAGAAGCTTTTGAATAAGGGCTTTGTTCTTATTTTTCTTCAATATAACAAAATTTTGCATCATTCAGCCGTTCCTTTCACAATGCTTACCATTATCTATATTATACGGCTTTTCGCGTTTGTTTGCAATTGATAGTTTGCGTATGTCGGTGAATGATTTATTTGCAGAAGAAACGCTTCGTCGGCGGCAGGCGAGCGTTTGAGCACCTGCCCGGGCACGCTGCGTTCCCTTGTATCACAATCAACCGGCTTAGCCACATAATCACCCATGTTTTGATACAAAGCATGGGTGATTATTTTTGCACTTATAGGCTGATAAAGCGTCATAATATACAAGGATATCAAGATGCTCATGGCGGATCTGAAGGCTGTTTATGCCGCAGCAGACGAAACGGCAGCGCTGTCGGCTCTGGATGATTTTGAGGAAATCTGGGGGAAGAAATATCCCCGGATCACTGCATCCTGGCGGGAAAACTGGGTAAATCTGAGCAGATATTTCAAGTTTCCCGACGCCGTCTGCCGGCTGATTTATACCACGAATGCCATCGAAGGCTTCAACCGTCAGCTGCGGAAGGTGACCAAATCGAAATCCGTATTCCCAACCGACGACAGTCTTCTGAAAATGCTGTAACTGGCGATGATGGACATTACGAAAAAATGGACGGGGCGGCGCATGGACTGGAGCATGATCCATGCTCAGCTCATGATTTACTATGGGGATCGTATGCACGAATAACATAAAATCCTCTGGCCGTCAAGGGTAAATGCTGACGCACGGCGGCTATGCCGCCGCCCTTGACCGCCTCCCGGATTTTATGTTACTATGCACACAAGGCAGCGATCAGTTGAAATGCTCGCCGCCTCTCTTCACTTTCATTTTTTCACTAACTTGTTCGTTTACACAGATTTTGGGATAGAGCGTCGCATTCTTAAAATCTCTGACTCTATCCTCTCAAAATCTCCTTACATCCGCTCAACAGCCTCAATCCC
The DNA here is from genome assembly GCA_015056255.1 of Clostridiales bacterium. Lineage (GTDB taxonomy): Bacteria > Bacillota > Clostridia > Christensenellales > Aristaeellaceae > SFHK01. The sequence continues at coordinate 111,577 of SVGP01000004.1, forward strand.
CAGCGCGTCCAGATGCTTTAAAAGCACGACCTTCGTCGCGTGCATCAGATACAGCCACGCGTTTTTCTTTTCCTCGTCTGTCTCCGAAAGCACTTTATTCTCTGCATAAAAGCTTGAAAACGCGCCTGCAATATCAAACGCGCTTTCCGCAATGACGTTCGGAGCCTTATCTTCGTAGGCGGACAGGAACTTATCGCCCGTCAAAAGCAGCGCATAGATGAGATTCAGCTCGCTGTCCGTATAGATTTCCTCGGGCACATGAAGCTCGATTTTTCCCGCTTTTCTGAACACAGAATTGATTCTCGAGATTGTGTACAGGATAAACGACCCTGTTTTGCCCTCATAGGACGTGAATTTTTCAAGGTCGAAAATATAATCCTTTGCGCGGAAATTGATCAGGTCGCCGAATTTGATAGCGGCTACGGCGATTTTATGCGCATTCTCTTCTCTGTCCTCACCCTCCGCTGCGCGCGCAAGCACGGACGTATACACATCCTTATAAAAATCCGAAAGCTTTAATACGTTTCCGTCTCTGGATTTAAGGGGCTTTCCGTCCGGTCCGTTGATCGTGCCAAAGCCCAGATGCAAAAGCTTCTCTTCGTTCTCCACAATACCTGCCATCTTCGCGCAGCGGAACACTTGCTTAAAGTGAAGCGCCTGCCTGTTGTCCACAACATACCAGATTTCATCGGGCTGAAACAGCTTTTCCCTTTCGATGATCGCGGCAAGATCGGTGGTCGCATAGATGTCCGAGCCATCCGTCTTTTTGATGATCACGGGCGGAATCGGCGCAGTATCCTCCTCGCGTGAAACATCCACAACCTTTGCGCCCATGGAATCGATGAGCAGGTTCCTTTTTTCAAGCGCGTCCATGAGCTCGCCCACATATTTCGCCGCGTCGCTTTCGCCGTGCCAAAGGTCAAACTGCACGCCTAAAATATCGTACATTTTGCCAATGCCCTTTAGGGAAATCTTCATAAGCTGCTTCCATTCGGAAAGGTACATGGGATCGCCATTTTGAAATTTGTACGTGATTTCGTGCGCAGCCTTATCAAATTCAGGGTCAAGCTTCTTTTTCGCGTTGGCGTCCGAATAAAGCGTATCCCATTCCTCGGACGTAATGTCGATGTGATCTGAGAGCTTTCCTCTGTCCTCCAGCTCTTTCATCACCATGCCCATCTGAAGGCCCCAGTCGCCCAGATGGACATCCCCGACCGTCCTTCTGCCGGTCGCCTTTGCAATGCGTTTGAGCGCCTCGCCAATCACAGCGCTTCTCACATGACCCACGTGCAAGGGCTTGGCCGCGTTCGGGCCGCCATAGTCGATCAAAATGGTTTCTTCTTTTTCCGCCTGCGGAACGCCCGTGTTGGGATCATTGACCATTTCGCAAAGGAATTTCAATAAGAATTCGTCCGTCACATCGAGGTTGATAAACCCCGCGCCCTTAACGGAAACGGAGGCAAAATCTTTATCCTCTTTCAGAACTTTGGAAACTTCGCCCGCAATCACGCTGGGCGCTTTTCTGTACTTTTTTGCCGCAGGAAAGGCGCCGTTACATTGAAAGGCGCAAAGATCAGGCCTGTCTGAAGTTCTGACCAAGCCAAGATCATGGGCATATCCGCACTTTTCAAACGCTTCGCAAGCCTTTTTTGTAAGCTCCATCAATAAACTGTTCATATTTCATTTCCCCTTATTCATAGAAAAACCACCGCCCGATACGCGTGCCGGGCGGTGGTAAAATGCGTTTTGATCCAAGCGGCACACAGCGAAAGTACGCTTGTGCCAAAAGCACAAGCTTTCATCGGGTACGTCGGATCATGAACGCATGAATCATTGTCGTTTCTCCTTTTCGAAATTTGAATGGATTGTATCATAGATTCCATATACTGTCAAGTAAGCATAGTGAAAACAACAGCCCTTCAAATCATCGCCGAATCTATCGATAACCCCTGCGCCCGATCAACCCGCAGAGCAGGCGTTTACCATCCCGTGCCTTGCGTTTTCATGCCAACCTACAGAAAATGTTTTTCACGCTTGGCAACTTTTGAGCCCGTCAAACCGTATATAGAGTGAAGATCTTCAAAAGCAAGAGGTGCCTCATGGATAAAATCATCTTTGAACAGCTCGCGCGCGAGCTGCTTCCGGGGCTTTACCGGTTGGCGATGAGTATACTCAGATCCTCCGCCGACAGCGAGGACGCGGTGATGCATGCGCTTGAAAACGCATGGGCTGCGCGGGATAAAATCCGAGTGGGCAGCGAAAAAAGCTACATCGCAAAAATCGTAATCAATGAATGCCGGAACATCCAAAGGATGAGACAGCGGATGCGTCCGGCGGATGAAATCGCTGAAAGCGCTTATACACCGCATGGATTATTGGGTGAGCGTCATTTTTGACAATGCGGAAATGTTCATGAACAGCCGCGAAGCGCTTCTTCAGGCGGATGGAAGCGTATTGATTTGGTATGACGGTTTCCAAAATGGGGAAATGCCCGAAAGTATGCAGGTTACCGTGAAAAGCCATACTACGGTAGAAGGCGATGTTCAGACGTTTGACGATATTGAGTTTGACATTCATCTTTGCGAGTCGGACAGGGAAATCCGATTGATTCCAGAGAATGCAGAAATTGGCGATGATTTTACGCTCCTGTCCGCAGAAATCAGTTTTACGAAAATTCGCGGTTATTTCTCTTGTGAATATCTTTCGAAAAACAAGGATAATTCCGTGATGGTCTTTCTTTATACGGTAAAGGATGGATGCAAAGATAAGGAAATCACATCCGGGAACAGATATATTGATGTGACACGGAACAAAGATGATACGTATCGGCTGTATTCTGAGATCCAGTCCCTCGATGAAATTCCAGAGGAAGTGATTATCGAGGTCAGAGAGGGATTCACTGATTCCGTAATCGGGAGCATGATATGCAAAACAGAAATGAAATAACGAAGTTATGAAATAAAGGAGCTGTTGCACAAATGTCCTTAGATCATCAACAACCTCTGACATAAGCTGTTTGCGTCCTTGGCTCTCCCTCCGGGAGAGCTGTCGGCGCAGCCGACTGAGAGGGTCTGTTCTGCGCATCTGTTTATTAGCAGCAGGACAAGCATGGATCCCCCCTTGACTTTCCCAAGAGAAGAGCCAATGGGGGATAAAAGAATCATTTAGGATAATCATGCCCAAATGGCTTTCTGAAACCTTTGTTGATTGGCTGCTTATGAAAATGCATTTTCGAGATATTTTATAAGATCGTTGTAATTTCCGTGCTGATAGCAGGAAATATCGCGCCCGTCCTTGTTGAGCAGGCAGTCCGTGATGAGAAACACATGGATGCCTGCTTTTTCCGCGGCGGCGTCTTCAATCGCATCGTTTCCGACCATGAGGCATTCGTCCGCATTCAGGCCGTTTTTTTCGAGAATTTCCGTGTAATAGGCCGGGTTGGGCTTGCAGAAATGGGAGTTTTCGTAGGACGTGATGTAAGAAAAATCGTCGGGATTCACGCCCGCCCACGTCATACGGTTTTTCTGCGCGATCATGGGGAAAATCGGATTGGAGGCTAAAATCAGGTTCACGCCCTTTTCCTTTAAAAAGGATACGACCTTCGAAGCGTTTTCGGTATAGCCGCAGGCGACCTTGGCATTTGCGAATTCGTTTTTGTAAAAATCCTCAAAGACCGGCTCGTCTTTCCGGCCATTTTCAGGAAAAATGGCGGTGAACGTTTTCCAGAAAGCTTCTTCGTTGGTTTCGCTTCCGCCGTTTTTGACCATAGAGCCAGTGCCTGCCCAGATGGCGGAAATCAGCTTTTCAGCGTCGTAGCCGTGAGGAGCTAAGCGTTTTGCAAGATTTTTGAAGTAGAGCTTGGTAAATGCGTCCTGATCCATCGGAAGAAGCGTCCCGTCGAGATCGAAAAATACATTCTTGATATTCATTGTTTTCTCCTTATATTCATTCGTTTCTATAAAATGCATACATGCATATTGCCGACAGGAAAAACGCTGCAAACCCGAACACAAACGGAAGCTTTGCGCCAAGCTCATAGATAAAGCCCGCGAGGGCGGATCCGAAAATGGAGCCGAACGATTTTACGGAATTGAACGCGCCCATGACGAGGTTGCTGTTTTCGCCCTTGCCGAGCGCGGCGGTTTTATTCTGAATAAGCGGGAGCGATACAAAGTAGAACGCGAAGAAAACGACGTTTACAATAATAAAAGGAACCATGCCCGATACGAAGATTACGCCGATCATCGATACCGTGCATACAGCCATCACACCCGTTAAGTAGAACGAGGCGTTTTTCTTTTTCATGATCCAAAGACACAGTGTACCGTTTGCGATGAGCGAAATCACGCCCAAAGCCGCCTTGATTACGCCGTTGTAGCCGGAGGACAGACCAAATTGATCCCGAAGATAGAAATTGAAGCACTGCTCAAAGGCGATGTAGCCGAGGTTCGAAAGGCCGTACACGAGGAAAATGAGCGCAATGAATTTCGTCATAAACCGCCTGCACTGATAAATCGCGCTGAATGGATTGCACGAACCCGCCAGCATTCTGGGCGTGAGCTTTTCAAGCCCCGTCTCGCGGTCGTTTTCCAGAAACAGATAATGAAGCACCGAGGTACCCGCAAGCGTGAGCACCTGAAGCCAGACCGACCAATACACATTAATTTCGCCGATCATACCGCCCACGAAATAGCCGAATGAAGCAGAAACCGCCTGAACCGTCGCGTTGACGGCAAGGTTTTTTCCTCGGTTTTTGTCATCCGATACATTGACCGTGTATGTGAGAAACGAAACATACGAACCGCCGATGAATATGCCCGCAAACATGCGCGCCAGAAGAAACTGAATCTCCGTCTGGGCAAGCCCGAAGAAAATCTGCCCGACCGCATATCCGATTCCGCAGATCAGCATAACGGTTTTACTCGAAATATATCCCGCAATCTTGCCCCAGAACGGCGAAAACAGAAAGTTCATCAGCATCATGGCAGCCATCGCCAGGCCGAACATGTAATCATTTAGGCCCAGATCCACTATAATGGTAGGCGTAACCGGATGCACAAAATTGGCAGCCATGTTGAATACAAAAAGAATGACGAAGAAAAGGGGCGTTCGTGATTTAAGTTTCAAAACTGCATCGCTCTTTTCTTAAGTATATTTATAGAAATTATAGCATCGTTTATGAATGAAAACAAGAACATTCATGTTACCCGAGTTCGCGCGGAGTATGATTTTATGTACCGTGATATTATCACGGAAAGTTCACGCTCATTCTGCTATCATAAAGATACAAGGAAAACACGGAGGTGTGTATATGAGCTTTTTCGATTTTTTCAAACAGCCCGATGTGAATCAGGGCGTTAATGAATACCAAAAAACTTCCAATGCCGTTCTTCTGGATGTACGAACGCCTGCGGAATACCGAAGCGGTCATATCCCGGGAAGCAAGAATATTTCTTTGGATGCCATTGACAGCGTAGGCTCTGTCGCAGAAAATAAAGATACGGCGCTGTATGTGTATTGCCAATCCGGTGCGCGGAGCCGTCAAGCGGCGGGACTCCTTAGACAGATGGGCTATACGAACGTGAACAATATCGGCGGCATTGCCGCCTATGCAGGAAAGGTGGAACGATAACATGAAGGTTGTAATCGTAGGCGGCGTAGCAGGAGGAGCAACTGCCGCGGCAAGAATCCGCAGACTGGATGAGCAGGCTGAAATCGTGGTATTCGAGCGTTCAGGCTATGTTTCATACGCCAACTGCGGTTTGCCTTATTATATCGGCGGCGTTATTGAAGATGCTGAGGATTTGACATTGCAGACCCCGGAGAGCTTTTTCAGACGCTTTCGCATACAGATGAAAGTGCGCCATGAAGTCACGGCGATTAACCCAGATCATAAAACCGTGGCAGTTAAGAATCTGGAGACGGGCGAATCCTTTTATGAGAGCTACGACAAGCTTCTGCTTTCTCCCGGCGCAAAGCCCGTCCGGCCCAATCTGCCAGGCATTGACAGCGACAGAATATTTACCCTGCGCACGGTGGAGGACACGCTGCGCATCAGAAATTATGTCGACCAATATCAGCCCCGATCGGCTGTCCTGGTAGGCGGAGGCTTCATCGGCGTTGAGGTGGCTGAAAACCTGCGTCATCGCGGAATCGATGTGACGCTTGTGGAACTGGGCAAGCAGCTGCTCACGCCCTTCGACGCAGATATGGCGGCTTTCATCCACGCAGAAATGCGCAAACAGGGCGTAAAGCTGGCATTGGGACACATGGTGAAAGGCTTTGAAGAAAAGGCTGACGGTGTAAAAGTGCTCATTGAAAATGCCGCGCCCCTTCGCGCGGATTTGGTGGTGCTTGCCATTGGCGTCAGTCCCGAATCATCGCTTGCCAAAGAAGCCGGACTTGCGCTCGGCCTTAAGGGCAGCATTTTAGTAAATGACAGAATGGAAACCTCCGCGCCCGATATTTATGCTGTGGGCGATGCGGTACAGGTGAAGCATTCTGTCACCGGCAACGACGCGCTCATTGCATTGGCGGGGCCTGCGAACAAGCAGGGCCGAATTGCGGCGGACAATATCTGCGGAGGCGACAGCCGATATCTTGGCAGTCAGGGAAGCTCTGTACTCAAGGTGTTCGATCTGACCGCCGCCACCACCGGCGTCAACGAGACCAATGCCCGTGCGTCCGGTCTGAATGCGGACGCTGTGATTCTTTCGCCCATGAGTCATGCGGGCTACTATCCGGGCGGCAAGGTGATGACGATGAAGGTGGTCTTTGAAAAAGGGACCGATCGGCTGCTTGGCGCTCAGATCGTTGGATACGAGGGCGTGGACAAGCGTATCGACGTGGTGGCTGCTGCTATTCACGCCGGAATGAAGGCAGCTCAGCTGAAGGATTTGGATTTGGCCTATGCGCCGCCCTATTCTTCCGCAAAGGATCCCATAAACATGGCGGGCTTCATGATTGAAAACATTTCAAGCGGCATCCTGAAGCAGTGGCGCCTGGAGGATGCGGCAGGGCTGCCTCGTGATGGAAGCGTTACGCTGCTGGACACCAGAACCGAAGGCGAATATGCCCGCGGACACATCGAGGGCTTTAAAAACATCCCTGTTGACGAGCTGCGCAATCGACTGGATGAGGTTGAAAAAGGAAAGCCGGTTTATGTAATCTGCCAAAGCGGCTTGAGAAGCTACATTGCCAGCCGCATTCTGGAGGGGAACGGCTATGAAACCTACAATTTTTCCGGAGGCTTCCGGTTTTACGATGCGGTCATGAATGACCGCGCGATGATCGAAACTGCTTATGCCTGCGGTATGGATAAGTGAAATTGGCGAAATGACCTTCCTTCATACGATTTGACGAAAAAATAGCAATAATGCCTGACTTTAGTTTTTTCACGATATAGCATCAAGTGATATCACACATTCCTCCTGCGCCTCAAGCATTCGCAGGAATACCTCAATTCGCCGTTTGTGGTCAGTCTTGTCCTTTTTTTTCCTCGATGCTACGGATCTTCTCGCTGTGCTTCTCATGCTCCGCAGCCAGTGCATCGTATTCCTTCTGATACTCCTCCTGATCTCTTCGCACCCTGGAGTTTTCCTTGACTAGCTTCCTGACACGCTCCGCCATGCCCAGCGCCTGATTCTGTAGCCTTGTTACGATCCTATCAAGTTCGCTCGTGTCAAGTACTTCATCCAGAACCTCGCGGCAAACGGCGAAGATAGCCTCCTTTTCAGAAGTGAATTTCTGCATCACGCTGGCGAAGGCTTTCTCCAACTCATCCTGAGTCACATGTGTCGTCTTGCATTTCTTATCACCTTCGGTGACAGCTCCCCCAGAGGGAGAGCCAAGGGATGGGGACGGCAATCTCTCAGTAAGAATTTTTGACTTTGACAGCTTCCTTTGCACAAGGGATATAAAGTATAGGGAATATCTTGAGGTTTCATATAGTTCATTTCAGAACGGTGTTGTATGAAAAAAGCTTTCGGACACAAATGATCCGAAAGCTTTTTTTTATCCTTAATTCAGAACATATTCTCCGGTTGCGAACGATTCTCTCTTCTGGAGCCACTTGCCTTCTGTGAAATCCGGGATTGGAACGGGCATGCCGCCCATGGCTGCGGACTGCTCGGAGAGGGCTGTGATGACCATCCAGCTGGCGGTGTCATAGGTGTCGATCGGGGGGCATTCGTTTTTCTGAACGCTTTCGATAAAGGCGCGAAGCACCAGATAGTCCATGCCGCCGTGGCCGCCTCTCAAGCCGAATTCCTCATATTCTTTCCAGAGAGGGTGCTCGTATTCCTTCATGTAGGGCTCGTCGCTTTCCCAAGTGTGTGTCCAATGGTTGGGATCACTGACGGTTCTGCCGTCAATATAGATGCCCCTGTTGTCCTCCTGCCAGATGCCCTTGGTGCCCTGCACGCGGCCGCCTCTGGAATAGGGGCGGGGGAGAGTGCAGTCGTGGGTTAATACGATGGTTTCGCCGTTTGCGCACTTGATCAGGGTAGTCATGATATCTCCCTGATTAACCTGAGCCTTTGCCAAGGGAGAATCCGCGCGGTTGGCTTCGAGCCACTCATGAAGGCCTGCGGCCTTGGAGGCCATGGCAACCAGACTTACCATGCGGTTTCCGCGGTTGATGGACAGATATTCGCAGATCGGGCCGAGCTCATGGGTCGGGTAGAGCTCCGCGTTGCGCTTAAGAAAATGTCTCTGGCGATAGTGACGGTTGATATCGCCCAGACCGATTTCGTCTCTTAAATCGTGCTGATAGCCGCCCTGACAGTGGACGAGCGTTCCGAAAACGCCCTGCTTGACCATGTTGAGAAGCGTCATTTCTTCTTTGCCGTAGCAGCAGTTTTCAAGCATCATGCACTCGATGCCGGTCTCTTCCTTCGTGCGCACAAGCTTCCAGCATTCCTCAACGCTCGTTGCGCCGCCGACTTCGATGGCGACCTTCTTTCCGCACTTCATGGCGGCTACGGCGATTTCAATATGGGTTTCCCAGCTGGTGAACACGCAGACGGCGTCTACGTCCTCGCGGCAAACGACTTTTCTATAGTCGGTTTCGCCGTCGGGGCGATAGGGGCGATGCTTTTCGATCAGATCCTGACCCGTTTTCACGCGATCCTCATACACGTCGCACACGCATGTGACCTCGACATCCGGCATCTGAATCAGCGTTTCCGTCTGTCCGCGTCCGCGTCCGCCAAGACCAATGATGCCCAAACGAACTGTTGCGCCTTTTTCACCCATCTTCATATGATGTTGCCTCCTGATGCTTTTCTTCCATTGTATATAGTTTATAATAAAAATGCAAGTGTATTACGGTTCAAGCACATAGGTTCCAAGGGTGACTTCCTTGGCCTCAGCGCCATTTTTGAGCTGGGCGCGGATGGTGATGGTACCGCTTCCGCTGACGTTAAACTCCGCAGGTATCTGATAGGCATTCAGAATTTTAAAAGTTGAGCCTTTCTGAACAAGCGTAACGCTTGTGATTTCCCAACCGCCCGTGTCGCCGCTTTGATCGACGGTGAATTTCCCGGGCGCATACTGAACGACGATGGCCGGATATTCGCGGCACGCAAAGGCTTTTACATCGTTTGTGTTGAGCGCGTAGGTATCGCTGGCCAGAATTGACGCCTCATCCGCCTTGGGGGTGTCGGAAGAGGCTTGCGTCTGATCCGCCGTTTGAGATTCATCGGGCAATTGAAGATCGGGCGTTTCTTCCTCCTTGGCTTTGGGTGTGGGGTCGATCAGCATAAGCTCTGCAAGCGCTTCTTCGTCCATGAGATAGCGCAGGGGCTTGCTTATATATGCGCCGTCAATCTGGAAAAGCGGCGTTTCGAGTGTGAAGCCGTTTGGGAAACCAGCGCGGAGGCGCCATGCGCCAGTGTCGTCTGAAAGCTGCACATAGGCTTCTGCGGTTTTAGTGTTTTCGGCAGTTCTCAGAATCTCTGTTCCTTCGAGAATACTGATCGCGGTGCCCGCTGCGGTGTTTTCGTGATTCCTGGGATTTACAGTGATTTTCCCGGTTTTGCGCTGATATTTGAAGGTGAGGGACGCGGTTTTCTGCGCATTTTCGGGCAGAGTAAACTTGTATTCGCCGCTTTTATTGGTAATTACAATGCCTGCGGCTTCCGACAGATGCATTTCGGCTTCCAATTCAACGGAATCGCGCTTTTCATCGACGCGCATAAGGAGGGTAACGATCTTGCCGTCGCTGTTTTTTTCCTGACAGATAATTACGCGCGGGCCGTTCAGGTTTTGAATTTCGATGGCGCCGGAGGAGTTGAAAAGGCGCAAATTTACCGAGGCGTTTTTCATAAGATGAAGAAATTCGAGGCTTACGGTTTCGTGATCTATCTGGCCGATTACATCGATTGCGGTTTCGCCCGATTCCACGCTGATTCCGGCGTAGTTTCCGGTCTTCGCATTTGCGTAAATGGAGGCCTCGCTGTCATCAATCGGGCGCAGGTCGATCTTACCGTTTGAAAGGCCGATGGTGGTTGCGGTGGGATCATCTTCGCCTTTGGAGGCTGCGAGAAGATAGCCTGTGCCGTTTCCGAGCACGTCCTTCGTTTCCATGGCGTAGATTGCTCCGTCCTGACGCAGGATATTTTCAAAGGTATCGTTGCATACGCGGCAGGTGTATTTGACGAGGCCCAGCTGGCTTTCGGTGGGCTGAACCGTGATTTCGCCGTCGTTTAGACGGTGCGAGCCTTTGTAGGCCCATTGGCAGTGCTTGCAGTAGCGGATATGCCATTTTTCATCGTACTGCTGCCACTGACCATAATCGTGCGCCAACGTGTCGACTTCAAGGGTTTCCACCTGACCGCAGTCCGGACACGTGCGGGAATTCAGACCTGTCTGGCGGCAGGATGCTCTGCGAACAACCTCATATTCACCCCAGGCATGGGTAGGATTCTTTTCGCCCTCCGTGAAGGTATAAAGGTAGCTGCATAACGTACATTCGTATTTGACCGTTGCAGGCGCCTGACAGGTGGCCTTCGTGCGCGAAGAGGTCAAATTATGCGCGTCCGAGCGCGATTGATTGCACAGGGAGCACACGGCGGTGTGGCTGCTTTCGCCGTTGTTGGTGTATTTCCATTTGTGCTCGCAATCTTCCGAAAACGCAGTAAAAGCCAGCGGCAGGCAGACAATAAATACCAATAACAGAATGAACCGAATGCGTTTCAAATGAAACACCTCCCTGCTTATGTAAAACGTTCAAATGAAATGATGAATTTATGCGTCAAAAAATCTGGCTTCCAGCATGGCGCAAAGCGTGTGATAAACGGGCAGATGGTTTTCCTGAACGTCGGCGGGACAATCGCCCGGAACGACGATGGAAAAATCTGCGAGGCTCTTAAGCGCGCCGCCTGTTCCGCCGGTTAAGGCGATGGTTTTCATATCGATTTCCTTTGCTGTGAGAACTGCGTTTTTGACGTTGACGGCGTTTCCGCTTGTTGAAATACCGATCAGTATATCGCCTTTTCGGCCATAGCCGAAGACCTGCTGGGCGTAGACGAAGGATGCATCCTCGTCGTTTGAAAAAGCAGTGGAAAGCGCGTTATGCCCGGTGAGCGCAATGGCCGGGAGCGCGCCCTGAAGATGAGAAAGAATGCTGTTTTGATCTTCCGTCACGCGTCTTTTTAAGTAGAAGCCTTTCATTAGCTCGCCAACGATGTGCTCGCTGTCGGCGCAGCTGCCGCCGTTTCCGCAGACGAGTAGCTTTCCGCCTGAAACAAAGCAATCGCGAAGCGCGACATAGGCGGATAGGATATCGTTGCGGACGCAGGCGAGATGGGGGTATTTCCGAATAAGCTTTTCAAGATGAATAAGCACGCGTCCGTTCGTTTCGTCCATTTCCTGCATGGGATCAATGTCAAGCGCATACAAGGCGGTCATGATCGCCGCAAAGTCGCCCAACTGCTCCCCGGTTTCGGCGGGGACGACAGTTAACGCCTGATAGGCGAGGGGGAGAGATTCCCTTTTAAGCGCTTTTTCCATCGAGGGGCGAATAAAGCCTTCCGCGCGCTGAAACACGCTTCCGATTACGATTTTTTCGGGATTTAGGGTATCCGTCAGGATCGAAAGCGCGCATCCGAGTTTTTCTCCGATATCGCGAAAGAGCGCAAGCGCATCCTCATCGCCTGCCTGTGCGTAATCGTTTAAAATCTTCGCATCGATCGTTTTATGGCCTTTTATAACCCACCCGGGCGTTTTCCCGGAGGATATCGCTTTTTCCGTCCATTCGTTTATATATTTTTCGATGCCGCCGCCGGAACACCAGCCTTCAAACGAGCCCGCCTTTCCGTAGCCCTCAGGGCCGGATTCGGAAAGCCGGATGTGTCCCACTTCGCCTGCCAGATCGCATGCGCCAGTTAATAGTTTCCCGCCGGATATGATGCCCGCGCCCATGCCGGTTCCCATGGTCAGGAAAATCATGTCGTTTGCGCCGCGGCCCGCGCCGATTTTCCATTCGACGAGCGCGCAGGCATTTGCGTCGTTTTGAAGAAAACAGGGAACATGAAAACGATTTTGAAGGACGTCTGTAAGCGGCACATCGTCCCAGCCGGGCAGGTTGGGCGGACTCATGACGCGTCCGGTTTTTGAGTCAAGAGGCCCGCCGCAGCTGATGCCTACAGCCTCCAGATCTTCGGCGGAAAGCTGATTTCGCGTAAGAACTTCGTCGACTGCGTCCATGATGCGTGAAAGCATTGGGTCGTTCCCTTCGTGCGCGTTTGAGGGAAATCTGTATTTGTCTAAAATCCGAATGCCCTTATTTATACGCGCGAGCGATACGGCGCATTTGGTGCCGCCGATATCGATGCCGATCAACGCCTTCATGAAAAAACGCTCCTTTTACTGATTACATAAATTATACGTGATTTGCGGGAAAATTTCAATAGACCTGCGCGGATTCTGTTGACATTACGGGGCGGAATGTGATATGATTGAGGACAGAATATACGATTATGAGAGGTCAAGGTTGACGGATGGACGCGGACAGTTGCGACGGTAACAGTCGTTGCTTTCATGTGATAAAGATAAATCAATAAGGCAAAACCCGCCCCCGAGTGTGATATGGGGATATGGGTCTTGCCTTTTTTGCTTATCTTTCGCCCGAATCGCCGGATGGACTCATAAAAAATCGTACTTTTAGGAGGAATATTTTGGATACGCACATATGGGGACAGCTTCTTCTGCAGCTTTACCTGATTCTTTTGAACGCGATTTTTGCCTGCGCTGAAATTGCGGTCATCTCGATGAACGATGCGCGTATGGCGGTGTTGAGCGCGCAGGGCGACAAGCGCGCCAAACGCCTCGAGAAGCTTACCAGCCAGCCTGCCAAGTTTCTGGCGACCATTCAGGTGGCCATTACCCTGTCCGGCTTTTTGGGATCGGCGTTTGCTGCTGAAAACTTCTCAGATGCGCTGGTTTCATGGCTGGTTTCCGTGGGCATCGGATTGCCTCAGGCGACGCTGGATGCAATTGTGGTTGTGCTGATCACGCTGATTCTGAGCTATTTTACGTTGGTTTTCGGCGAGCTCGTACCCAAGCGTATTGCAATGAAGCATTCGGAAAAGCTGGCCCTTTCGATCAGCGGCTTTGTGAATCTGATTTCCAAAATCTTTGCGCCGATTGTCGCTGTTCTGACATTTTCCACGAACCTCATTTTGCGCCTTATGGGTATGAACCCCGATGAGGAAGATGAAGAGGTCAGCGAAGAGGAAATCCGCATGATGGTGGACGCCGGCAGCGAGAAGGGCGTAATTGATCCGGAAGAGCAGCAGATCATCAACAATGTTTTCGAGTTCGACGATCTGCCCGTCAGCGAGTTTGTCACCCACAGAACCGAGGTCGAAATGCTTTGGATGGAGGAAAGCGACGAGGAATGGGAACAGACGATTTTTGCAAGCACGCACTCTCTGTATCCCGTATGCGAGGACAGCGCCGACCATATTATCGGCATTCTCCATGCGCGCGATTATTTCCGTTTAAAGGACAGAAGCCGCAAAAACGTGATGGAAAATGCGGTGAAGCCCGCGTTCTTCGTGCCAGAAAGTGTGTGCGCAAACGTATTGTTCCGGCAGCTTAAAAAGACCAGAAACCGACTCGCCGTGGTTCTGGACGAATACGGCGGAATGCTCGGCATCATCACGATTAACGACGTGCTTGAGCAGCTGGTGGGCGATTTTGACGAGGATCAGCCTGCGGAGGAAATGCAGGAAAGCGAAATCGAAAAAATCGGCGCTAACCAGTGGCGCATCAAGGGAACCTGCGACATGGTGACCGTGGCGCAGGAGCTTTCCAAGACCCTGCCGGTTGAGGACAGCGAAACCTTCGGAAGCTTCGTCTTTGCCGAATACGGCTTCATTCCGGAGGACGGCACGCAGTTTGAGGTGGAAACCAACGGCCTTCACATCAAGGTCGTCGAGGTCTTTGAGCACAGGATGGAGAATGCAATTGTTACCGTGCTTGAGGAAGAAGAGGAAGAAAAGTAAATAGAATAAAAGCCGCTGTGTTTTCGCAGCGGCTTTTGGTTTTTGCCGGGGAGAAGGTTGACGGAAAACGTAACGTTGCGTTTCCCCTTGTTTTTGTCAAAGCCGATTCCTGTTTGCTTTGGCTTCCTTTGATGAGAGCGCTGGATCGGCGAAGCTGGGACGGACGGAGAGACACAATCGTCTGAAAAAACGCATGAGTTCTGCGAATAATCCCTTTTTCCATCTAAAATGCCAAATTATCTATATTGTTTTCTCAAAAACTTACCGGCTCTTACATCGGTCTGTCTGCCATCTGTCAGCGCGATTTCACCGTTTACGATCACATGCCTAACGCCCTTTGATAACTGGACAGGCTCAAGATACGTTGCGGTCGGCGCGATTTCATTTTCGTCAAACACACAGATGTCTGCTGTCAGTCCTTCCTTTAGAATGCCGCGATCGGTTAGGCCGATGAGATCCGCCGTTTTCTTTGTGATTCTTCTGACCGCTTCCTCGATGGGACAGATGTTTTTCTCCCTTGCAAGGCGCAGAAATTCCGTGATTGCGCCGTAGGAGCGCGGGTGCGGCTTGGTTTTTACGATTGCAGGATCGCCGGAAAGCGCCCAGCCGTCCGAGCCGATGGAGATATCTTTGGAGAGAAAATACAGCATGTCGCCTTCGTCCATCACAAAGAAAATGCAGCCTGCTTCGGCGTTTGTGCGAATGAGCGCCTCGGCTGCAGCTTCGGCATAATCGGTCGTGTGGAGGATTTCCTCTGCGACAAATTTCAGCGTTTTACCGACGATTTCGGGAAAATGCCCGCCGTCGTCTGAAAACAGGCAGGTTTCGGCTCGTTCGGCGCTGAAATAATGCTCGCGAATACCGTCCACGACCTTTGCGCGCTCAGGGCCTTTCAGACGCTTAAGCAGCTTTTCGCTTCCGCCCTCGCGGCTCCACTTGGGGCAGCGGATGGTGAGATCGGTGCAGGAAGCGAGGAAGGGATAGAGGTCGCAGGTGATGTTCACTCCGTTTTTCTGCGCGCGCTCGATTTTGCTCCACACTTCTTTTGCGCGCCCGTGCACGCGGAAGGAATCGATTTTAAGGTGCGATATATGCACGTGCGCGCCGGTTTTTCTGTTGATGTCGATCAATTCGTCAATCGCATTGTCGATTTCAAGACCCTCGTTTCGCATGTGACAGGGGATGAGACCGTCAAATTGCCGAACGACCCCGGAAAGCGTGTGAAGCTCGTCCCTGCCCGCGAAAAAGCCGGGCGAATATTCAAGACCCAGCGACATACCCCATGCGCCGGCTTCAAGGTCACGGCGCAGAAGCGATTTCATTTTTTCAAGCTCATCTCCGGTCGCTTCCCTGTCTTCATAGCCGATCACGCCCGCGCGAAGGCTTCCGTGGCCGACCAGAATCGCCTGATTGGTCGCCATGGAATATCCGCTTCTTTCAAACGCATTTGTAAAATCCGAAAAGCTTTCAAAATGCCATTCGTTTTCGGGATCGAGCTTTTCTTTTAAGGAAGGAAACGGGCTTGATCCGCACTGACCGGTGATTTCCGTCGTAATGCCCTGACAGAGTTTTGAAGCGCAGGAGGAGTCTTTGAGAAAGGACGTGTCCGAGTGCGAATGCGCGTCGATAAACCCGGGGGAGACGCACAGCCCCTCGCAGTTCAATGTAGTTTTCGCCGAAATATGTTTAAGGTTTCCGATCATGGTGATTTTTCCGTCTTTTACTGCGACGTCCGAAAAATAAGGCTTTTGCCCGCTTCCGTCGACAATTTTTCCGCCGGTCAGTATGATATCCTGCATAAAAGCCTCCCGATAGAAAGTTTCATTATTATAGCACGCGTTATTCAAAATGAAAAGTACAAATGCGAAACACAATGTTTATTTGCCTTCCATTGATTTATGAATATGTCCTGTGCTACAATACTTCCATCCGGAAGGATAATAAAAGGAGGTACGTTCCATGAAGAAGCTTATGTCTCTCGTTCTCGTCCTCATGGTTGCTCTTTGCGCCGTTTCCTTTGCAGAGGAAGCTGGCTGCACTGAAACCGTCGTTTCCATCAAGACCGAACTGTATGACATTCCCGCCACCGTTTGCATGCCCGCTGGCGAAGGCCCGTTCCCGGCAGTTGTTATGCTCCACGGCACCGGCTCCAACCGCGAAGAAGCCGGCAACGGCTACAAGACCGCGGCTCCCGTTCTCGCTGAGAAGTACGGCATTGCCACCATCCGTATCGACTTCCCCGGCAACGGTGAGTCTACCGCCGATTACATGCTCTACAACTTCGAGTCTGCCGTAGCGGACGCCGTTGCCGCCGCCAACTACATGAAGACCCTCGACAAGATCAATCCCGACGCCATCGGCGTTATGGGATGGAGCCAGGGCGGCACCGATGCTCTGCTCGCCTGCGCCTGGGCGCCCGAAGTATTCAAGTCCCTCGTCACCTGGGCCGGCGCTCCCGACATGATGCTGGACGGCTTCTTCTCTGAGGCCGACTATGCTGAGGCAAAGGAAAACGGCTACTTCGTCATGGAGTTTGACTGGCGCGAGAACCTGAACGTTTCCATCGAGTGGGCCGAAGACGTTGCCAATACCGATGTTCTTGCTGAGTTCTCCAAGGGCTACACCGGCCCTGTCCTTGCTATCCACGGCACCATGGATGTAACCGTTGATCCCGAGTGGAGCAACAAGATCGTTGCCGCCAGCGCCAACGAAAAGTCCGCCACCCACTTCATTGAAGGCATGGACCATACCTTCAATACCTTCGTTGAGCCCGACTTCGCATCCCTCTTAAACGCTGTTGACGCCACCGGCGCTTTCTTCGCTGACACCCTTAAGTAAGATCATAAAAACCGCCTCCGGATGGATTTCCGGGGGCGGTTTTTCTATGCGGAAGGATTGGAAAACTGAGCCGGAATGGCTGTATGCCTGCAAAACATGATTATTACAATATAAATATGCGGGTTTGACAAACAAAATACGGTATGCTATTATAAAGCTTGATCGTGTAAAGGAGATGCAAGGAAAAGTGAAACTGATAGAATATATCATTCACGCTTTAAAGTATGTGTATGGTTTGATCGCGGGGCTTTATTTTGTGCGTCCCGTTTATTCGGCGATCGGCTTTTTTTCAACGCGCCGTTTTCAGAAAGAGGCAAAGAAGCACAAATATGCGGTGCTGATCGCTGCGCGAAATGAGGCGCGGGTGATCGGAAATCTCCTTGACAGCATACGCGCGCAGGACTATCCTTCGGAGCTTGTCGATATATTTGTCGTTGCGGACAACTGCGAGGACACTACGGCTGAAGCAGCGCGAAACCACGGGGCGATTTGCTATGAGCGGTTTGACAAGGAAAGGCGAACGAAGGGCTTTGCGCTTCAATATCTGATTGAGCATATCGACGCCGATTACGGCGTGAAAGCCTACGAGGGATATTTTATTTTCGATGCCGACAATCTTCTTAAGCAGGATTTTATATCAAGAATGAACGAATCCTTCGACAGCGGCGAAAAAATAATTACTTCCTATCGGAACACCAAGAATTTTGACGATAACTGGATCTCCGCGTCGTACGGCATTCACTGGATGAGAACCATCCGGCTTGAGCACAGGGCGCGATCCATTCTGCGCCTTGCCACGCGCGTTCAGGGAACAGGATATTTGATCGCTGCCGAGATCATCGAAAACGGCTGGAAATACACGGGCTTTACCGAGGACAGAGCGCTGTGCGCAGACGCCGTTGTGAACGGCTATAAAATATCCTATAACGATGAAGCGGAGTTTTATGACGAACAGCCGACGAATGTTTCCATCGCAATGCGCCAGCGCATTAGGTGGGCCAAGGGCCACATTCAGGCGATAGAAGAGACAGGCTTTGCGCTTTTGAAAAACATTTTTGTCACTGGTGGCGCGGCAAACCGCCATTATGGCTGGGACAAGGCAGGCGGATTTCAAAAGCTTTTCAATAACCTGCGTCATCGGTTTATGAGCTTTGACATGCTCACGATTGTTCTTCCTTACGGCTTTCTGACGTTTGCGTATAAGTTTTTTGTGTTTGTTATGCAATTGGCACTGATTGTCCTGTCGCTGGATAATTTCAGCGCAAGCCTTGCGCCGGCTGCTTTGCAGTCTGTTTTTCGTTTTCTGAATGTCAATCCGCAGGCGGACAGCTTCTTATCCGCGCTTTTACTGTTTGTGCTTTTTGTGCTTGCGGGCTTTGTGATCAGCTATGCCTCCTGTATTTTTTCGGCGGTATATGTTCTTTTCATGGAACGAAAGCGAATCGGAAAAATCAAGTGGTACAAAAAAGTTTGGTATGCAGTAACCTTCCCGATTTTTGACCTGTTCGGGCAGCTGGCTATGCTGATTGCGCTGTTCAGCAAGGTGGAATGGAAGCCCATTCCCCACAATGTGAGTTCGACCATTGATGAGATCAATGAAAAAATGAAGAAATGACGGGGTGTGTCCCTGTGAAATTCAGTAATGAGGAGGGCTTGTATGAGAATTACCGATATCATTGTGCTCAAGGACGATGTACAGTTTGTGCTGGATGAGGCGTATGAAGGAAATTTCACGCTGATTGAGGAAACGCCGGTTATCCATGGGCAAACTGCGGGTATATCCGAAATGAACGTTTCGTTTCATGACGGCGCAGGTTATGTTCCGCGCTTTGCAGGCGAACACGACAGGGCCTTCGGCAGGTTTTATCTTTTGAGTGATGAAAAGAAAATCGGCGGCGTGCGCTACGCGACGGAGATTCAGCATTCGGCCTGCTCCGAGCCTTACCCGACGCTTTCCACCATCAAGTCGCTCAATACCTCTTACGAAATTGCTTCTCCCCTCGGCTGCGATCAGCAGGGAAGGCCCGACATCAATCTGCCCGCGTTCATTTCCTTACGGGAGCAGCCCGGAACGTTTCCGTACCGCTTTGAAGGGCAGACATATTATATTTTTGAAGACGCAGTCAGCGAGATGGAAAAATCAATCAAGGGCTACAAGGTGAGCACCGTGGTCGTGCTCAATTCGCCCCTGCGCTTCGGATCCAAGCGCGAGGAAGACATGCTGAAAACGTGTTTGCATCCGAAATTCGAAAAGGACGCGCCCTATGCGTTTATCAGCGCATTTAATATGACTACTGTTGAAGGGCAGCGCGTGTTCGCGGCGTTTTTGAGCTTCCTTTCCGAAAAGTATGCTTGCGGAAACGAAGAAACCGGCCGCATTAACGGCGCAATCATCTCAAATGAAATCAACCTCCAGTACAACTGGGGCAATATGGGGCCGGTTACGCCCGAATATTACATGGAGGAATACACCCAGGCTTTGCGCCTTGCGTGGATCGCCTCAGCAAGACATTTTAAAAATTTCCGCGTGTACATTTCGCTTGCCAACAACTGGAATGTGGATGTAGGCGATCCACGATATTTTTTCAGGGGGAAAGAGCTGATCGACCTTTTGGGTGAAAACTGTGAAAAGGACGGCAATTTCCCGTGGCACGTTGCGCACCATCCCTATCCCGAGAGCTTCGACCATCCCGATTTCTGGAATGACCGCCACGCAACCTTCGATTGGACGACGCGCCTGATTACTTACAAAAATATGGAAGTGCTTGAAAAATACCTTGCAAAGCCCAATCTTCTATATAAGGGTGTGCAGAGACGCATTCTTTTCAGCGAACAGGGCTTCAACAGCGGCTCAGGCCCGCTTTCCGCCCTCATGAAAAAACAGGCTGCGGCAGGCTACGTGCTTTCGTTCATGAAGGCCAGAAACATGAAAACAGTAGACATGATTACGCATCATTCCACCATCGACAATCCCCACGAGTTTGGCCTGAATCTCGGCATTTACGAATACGACGAAAACGCGCCTTACCACAAGGGCAAGGCAAAACCCATTGAGAACATGGTTCGCGCAATGGATACGCCCTATGAAGGCGCTGCGGTCGAATACGCAAAGCAGGTGATCGGGGAGGAACTGTTTGACTATCTTCTGAATGTACCTGAAATTGTTGAGGAGCCGGAGGATTTGAGCAACGAGTTCGGCGTGGTATAAATGATGCTTGCTGCACAGATATGCTCGGAATTTTACGCAATATTATATTTTGCATATAAACCTGAAATCAGCGGCCTCTGATGGGAATATTTTCTGGGGAAGATCTCCTTGTTTTCTCCAAAACATATGCTGCTTAACTTGTTTCAAGTCTCATAATAAAGTATAATATTATCACATGGGTTTTCTCTGCGATTGGCTTGTCCGAAATGATGATCGTCGCTGGCATGAGGTCTATCATCCCAAACAAGCTCATGTGAATGCCGCGCGTGATTTTGGAATCAGAGTTATTTAGAACAGCATGATATTAAGTCATATGTTTCCGCTCTGGCCCAAATTGCCCACGCATCGCGAAAGTTGAATCCTGTATCTATCTGACAAGCTCTGTGCCATCGCCGAAAAGTTATTCAAGCAATGTCTGATCTCTGCTGATACACAGTGCCTCAGTCCCTTCTCAAAAGCATGAGGAAGGAGGTTGTACCATGCCCGGAAACATGAAAAATCTGATTGCTGATACCTTCATGTCCCTTAGCCTCAAAAAGAACATCGACAAGATTACCGTCAAAGATCTTGTAGAAGCCTGCAACATATCCCGCCAGACCTTCTATTACCACTTTCAGGATATACTGCAGGTTATCGAGTGGAATGTCGAACAGAATGTGCAGAAGGCGCTGACGCGCAGCCTTCAGGCAGAAACGCTTGAGAAAGCACTTGAAATCTTTCTGGAGCTGGCAATCTCCAAGCATGACATAATCCGGAGACTGCTTCAATCACAGCAACGCGAACATCTTGAAAAGCTGTTCACGACTGCCTTGGAGGAATATCTTTCAGGTGTCTTCCGAAACAAAATCGGCGTGAAGTCCATCAATGCTGATGATTTGCGCATCCTGCGCTCCTTCTATACATACGGCGTTGTAGGCGTACTGCTGGATTCCAGCCATCAGGAAAATCCGGACATCCGACAGCTTGCCAGACAACTGGCCCTTCTGCTATCCAATACCCCTTTCAACATCGATAAAAGCTGAATATGTTCCTTCCGCGACCTCGTGTCCTTACAGAATCCAAAATCTGAAAGGACACTTTTTTGATTCTGCAAATTCTATTTCTGAGATGTGCATGAGATAATATATGCAGAAACAGGGCGAAATCGCAGAAAGGAGAATGTGATGAAACTGGAAAATGGATTATTTGCTGTGAAGCTCTATGAGATGGAAAAGCAGTATGTGCTTCTGCAAAGCAGATTGCAGCTGTGCCAAGCGTATGATCACGAGAAACTGAAACGCAGTATTGATGTTCTGAAAGACGAATGTGAAACCAATGATCTGATGCTGGAAAAGCATGTCCGACAAAGCCAATCCACTTTCGCATCTGAACTTGCACGCGCTCAGCTTACCTATAAGCGTCAGGTTGAATCCATCGTTCAGTCGGTTCTGTCAAGCGACACATCTGCGGATAACCGCGCGGAAACGCTTGCGCTTCACGCTGAATTTGCCATTGATTTTGCAACGCAGGCTATGAACGAAGCGCTGCTCGCAGCCATGTATGCGCTGGACGCCCAATGCACGTCCAATGAAAACGATAGGGAGGAAGAAAAATGAATGAGGTCAAGTCCCCGAAAAAACCTTTGATTTACTACTACGGTATTGTCATGATCATCCTGTTTCTCTTCAACTCTCTTGCAATGCCGTGGCTTTTGCAGCGGCAGATCATCGAGGTTGACTACGGAACCTTTATGACTATGACCGAAAACAACGAAATCGGCAAGGTCGACGTTCAGGATAATCAGATTATCTTCACAGATAAAGAGGTTACCAAGGTCTATAAAACCGGACTGATGGACGATCCGGGATTGGTCGAGCGACTGCACAATTCTGATGCAGTCTTCTCAAGCGAAATCGTTGAGGAAATGTCACCGCTCCTGAGTATATTTTTAAGCTGGGTCCTTCCCATGGTCGTCTTCATTGGCATCGGACAGATCGTTTCAAAAAAGATGATGAACAAGGCAGGCGGAGGTCCCAACTCCATGATGTTCGGCATGGGCAAGAGCAATGCCAAGGTCTATGTCAAATCCTCCTCTGGCATCAAATTTTCCGATGTTGCGGGTGAAGACGAAGCAAAGGAAAATCTCACCGAGATCGTCGATTACCTTCACAACCCCGATAAATACAAGGACATCGGCGCTTCTATGCCGAAAGGTCTGCTGCTCGTAGGCCCTCCCGGTACCGGCAAGACCATGCTGGCCAAAGCGGTAGCAGGCGAAGCGAACGTTCCCTTCTTCTCCATTTCCGGCTCTGAATTCGTTGAAATGTTCGTAGGCATGGGTGCAAGCAAGGTACGCGACCTGTTCAAGCAGGCACCTAATCCCGTTGATATTGATACAATGTCAACGGGATTATTTTTGCATTTATAGACCTATAAAGCGTCAGAATATTGGGTTATAGCGACAAAAGTGCCTTACATGGCGCAAGAAATTGAATATACGGCGTCAAAAGGCTGGATGGGGATTGTCCCTGTCCGGTCTTTTTTCTTTTATCCCGGGGAACTTTTTCTGCAAAAACCCACCTTTTTTCCTTAAAACCCTCCCTATTGTGGACGTTTACTGCAATCGTCCACAATAGCCCAGTTACCGTCCACAATAGAAAAATCGGCGCTAAAATGTACCCCTGAAAATGGCAAATCAAAAGTTCCTTCCCTTGAAAAGTGGATAAGTAAAAGCTGAATCAGATGAATTGATACACAAATCAACTCGTTTGTCCGTTTTTCCATCAAACACACTGGATTTGACCGTTTTATTCTGCTTTCTCGTAAGCTACAATCAGACTGTTCAATCTGGAACAAGGGGAAACGAATCTGATGAAATACACTGTAACATTGAAGACAATGCTGGGTGACCGACATGGCACCTTGGAAATGGAACATTTAGGCCGGAATGCCAAAGGAATGCTTCACATACTTGGCAACAGAACTGAACTGCACGGAAGTATATCGGAAAACGGAAAGTGCTGCCTTGAAGGTGTGCTGAAAACACTGATGACAACAAAACCGTTTGTAGCGGAAGGATGCATGAATGACCACAGACTCAGCCTGCTCCTGCGCGGACAGGGTGAATCCTGGGCGATGACGGGCGTCAGCGTCCGATAAGACAGGAGGAGTGGGCAAAACACCATGAAACGACGAATACTCTGCGCCATTTCGATGGGGCTTGTCATCCTGTATGGCATCAGTCTGCTTTTTGCCGCATGCGGGCAGACGCAGCCAGACGCGTCTGCACAGACATCGGACAGCAGTCCCGCCGCAGGCATGACCATGGAATATGAAGATAGGATTTTCGACAACAGCTACGTGCACACCATTGATATTCAGATTTCGCCGGAGGACTGGGAAGACCTAAAACTCAATGCGCTGTACAAGGAGTCTTATGACTGCGATGTTGTCATCGACGGAGAAACCTTTCATCACGTTGGCGTAAGAACCAAGGGAAATGTGACGCTGATCCAGAGCATCGTCCGGGAATGGGACAGGTACAGCCTTGTGCTGGAGTTCGGCGCGTTCCAGCCCAGCCAGAGGTATTACGGGCTGGATAAACTGTCGCTGAACAACAACATCTGCGATTCCAGCTTTATCCGCGATTACCTCTGCTACGACATGATGGCCTCCATGGGCGTCCCCACGCCGCTGATCAGCTTCACCGTCGTTTCTGTCAACGGAGAGGCGCTGGGACTGTATACCACCGTGGAAGGTATGGATGAATCCTACGCACTGCGCAATTTTGGTACGACCTATGGAAACCTCTACAAGCCGGAGCACATGAACATCGCCGGTATGCTGACGGGCGAAGTCAAGGACTGTACGATCAGTATTGGTGCATTGGCTGGAGATGAAGGTACTGTAGATGCAGCGGCGTTCATGGGCGTTTCCGACGCAACGGTGGGCCTGAAATATCAGGGCGATGACCTGTCCCTGTACAGCCACATCTGGGACAATGCGGTCTTCAAGGTCGGCACCAGCGACAAGCACCGGCTGGTGGACATCATCCGCGCGTTCAACGAGGGTGAAAACGTCGAAACCGTGCTAGACACGGATGCGCTGCTGCGCTTCTTCGCCGTGGGCGCGTTTGTGCTCAATGACGACTGCTATACCTCCTATGCAGGCCACAACTATGGTCTGTATGAGAAGGACGGCCGGATCATGATGCTGCCGTGGGATTACGATCACTCCCTTGGCTGCACCGGCGCGGCTGCCGGCACGACCAGCTGGACGGAGTACATCAACCTGCCCATGGACGAGCCGGTCATCGGCGTTGAGATGGCGGACAGACCGCTGCTGAACTGTCTGCTGACGGATGAGGCTTACCTTGCCCAGTACCACGGCTATATCGACCAGCTCTTGACGGACTATGTGGAAAGCGGCAAGCTGGAAAGCGCCGCAGCAGAGGTCACCGCGCTGATCGCGCCCTTTGTGGCACAGGATACCGTCAGCGGCGTGACGGTCGAAGCGTTCGAAACGGCTGTGCAGTCCGATCTGGAGTTCTGTCGCCTGCGGGCGCATAGCCTGCGCCGCCAGCTGAACGGAACGATCCCCGCGACCAAGGCCGGCCAGGCCGAAGCAGCGGATACGCTGATCGACTGCGAGCATTTCATCAGCCCCGATTCCGGCAGCCTGACCGAGCTGCTGATCCCCGAAGGCAGCGGGCTGTATTTCGAGGATTTCATTGGCTCCATTGTTCGGCGTGTGAACGCATTTGCTACTGTCAGTGTGCTGCCGATTTCCGATATTGTCAGTCTGCTCCCGTGGAGCAATGATCCCGAGGGCAGTTTCGTGGATCGCATGATCGCCTCCGGCAAGGTGCAGGACGAAGAAAAGCTGCACAGTGCCATCAAGTGGCTGATCATCCGCTTTGTGCGTGACAGCGTATTCTATGTCCTGGGCGCAATCGTGCTGATCGCCGGGTTTGTATTCGTATTCAGGTACGGCAAAAACCGCCAGCCTGCTGCACGGAAGGGAGGAACACGGCATGTTTGAAGCCCCAAAGGATACCAAGCTGCGCCACGAATGGAAGCATCACATCACCCCGGCGGATAAGCAGGTCATCATCAGCCGTTTGTCGGCCATCGCTTCGCCGGATGAGCATTACGGCGCAAAGCCCTATCACATCCGCAGTCTGTACTTTGACAATGTGTACGACAAGGCGCTGTCCGAGCGGCTCAATGGGCAGGAGGTGCGAGAGAAGTTCCGCATCCGCTATTACAACGACAACCCCGGCTTCATCAAGCTGGAAAAGAAGAGCAAGTTCAACACCCTGTGCGGCAAAAAAGCTGTGACCATCACGCAGGAGGAGTGTCAGCGGCTGATCGACGGCGATTACAGCTGGCTGATGGATGAGAAGCGCCCGCTGTGTCAGGAGCTGTATGCCAAAATGCAGAGTCAGCTGCTCCGTCCCCGGGTGATCGTGGATTATACCCGGCGCGCCTTCGTCTATGCGCCCGGCAACGTGCGTGTGACCATCGACGACGAGGTGCGCAGCGGTCTCTCTGCCATCCACATGTTTGACCCGGTGCAGACGATTCCTGCGGATATACGCCGTCCCATCATTCTGGAGGTCAAGTACGATGCGTACTTCCCGGATATCATCCGCGACGCCGTGCAGCTTTCAAACCGCCGAACCACATCCTTTTCCAAATACGCGGCTTGCCGCCTGACCAATTTCTGATAAATGGAGGAGATCACCATGACGTTCAATGACATCTTCAAGAGCAGTTACATCGAGCAGGTCAATGCCTTCTCGCTGACCGACACCCTCATTTCCCTTGCGCTGGCGTTCGCCATCGGCCTGTTCATCTCCGAGGTGTATCACAAGACCTACCGCGGCGTGATGTATTCCCGCTCCTTCGGCGCAACGCTGCTGGCGCTGACGCTGATCACGGATCTTGCGATCATGACCGTTACCTCCAACGTCGTTCTGTCCCTGGGCATGGTGGGCGCGCTGTCCATCGTGCGCTTCCGCACGGCCATCAAGGAGCCGCTGGACATCGCCTTCCTGTTCTGGGCCATCGTCACCGGCATCATGCTGGGCGCGGGCATGATCCTGCTGGCGATCATCGGCAACGTGGTGATGGGGCTGATCATGGTGCTGTTCGTCAACCGCAAGGGCAATGAAACGCCCTACATACTTGTTTTGCAGTGCGCAGATGACGCTGCCGAGGAGCGCGCCATGGCACAGGTGGAGGGATATGTGGCCCGAAGCCTGCTCAAGTCCAAGACCGTCAATAAGGAAGGCATCGAACTGACGGTGGAAGTGCGTTTGGCAGATTCTACTACGAAGTTCATCAATGAGCTTTCCGCCATGGATGGCGTGCGCTATGCGACGCTGGTCAGCTACAACGGCGAATACATGAGCTAAAGGAGGACACGACCGTGAAGAAGGATTTCCTGACCGAACTGATCGACGAACTGACCCTGCTGCGCGACGAGCAGAAGAAAATCACCATTCCTGCGCCGCCGTCTCCCGCTGCCGTCATGAAAGTGATCGGCCGGGTTGCCAAGGAACACGAGGTGACCGCAGAGGACATCGAGACGATGATGGCGCTGCGATCTGTTCTTCCGGGTGACAGCGGAAACACCGCCGCAGCCGATGCGCAGGTTGTGAAGGCGCTGAAGGAAAAAGAATAAAAGCAAGCCCGCTGAAAACTGAATTTCGGCGGGCTTATGCTTGGGAGCATATATGAGAACAATCCTGATTGGCGATATCCACGGCTGCTATGATCAGTTTGAGCAATTGCTTAAAAAGGCTTTCTTCGATGAAACAAGGGACCGGTTGATCCTGCTGGGTGACCTGATGGATCGTGGCAGGGATTCCTGCAGGGTGTATCATCAAGCGGCAGAATTGCAGCGGAAAATGGGTAGCCGGTTTGTGCTGCTCCGGGGCAGCCATGAAAAGATGCTGCTGAATGATTCTCCAAGGCTTCGGGACAGACTGCTGTGGCGACTGGTCGGGAAAGGTGCAACCCTTCGTTCTTTCAGACAACACAATGAAAGAATGGAAGACAGTATAACATGGTTTCGTGCGCACAGCGTAATGTACCATGTGGATCATCATTTTCAATGCGTACATGCTGCGATACGGAATGAAAACCCTGCCGATAACAATGAATATACCCTGTTGATGGATCATCGTCTGACAAAAAAGAATCTGTATGCCGGCAAGCTGACCATCACGGGGCACATCCATCTTAAGGAGCCGACGTGGTTTGATGGCTCCGGCAGAAAAGGTCAGCCGCTGCCCTATGGTGAATGGCTGCCGCTGCCGGCAAAGGGCGTCATCTGCCTCGACACCGGCTGTGCGGAGGGAAACAAGCTGACCGCGATGATCGTCATCGATGAACAGTATCTCCTTCATTGCATCAAATGCAAAAACTGAATCAAACAAATCCGCAGATTGCCGTGTGACACTGTCTGCGGATTTTCTATTGTTTATCTTTGCGGCGGGAAGGGTCAATTCATTCGTTCAAATTCTGCGCGGTTCTCAAGCATATTGGGGATAGAATTCTTCAGCATAAAGATCAGGTCATCTACCAGCTCCTGACGATCGAACTGTTCCTTTTCCTGGAAATAGTTGATCAGCATTCCGGCAAGCGCTTCCGTATAGAAGGTGATGATAAATGATACAAAATGGTCGGAAACACAAAGCTTTTGCTCCTGCAAAATATTCTGAACGATGGACTGTACCACGCCGTAGAAGTCCGTAAAGAAGAAGCGCTTCATTTCCTCCCGGCCCATCGCGTCGTATGCACAGTTGATGATATGCTTGTTTTCGTCCACATAGCCGATGGCAAACAGCAGCGCCTCCTCCGGATTCACCAACAGATCGAAGCCCTTGACGACCTCGATGGCTTCCTGCTCCAGAATCCATTTGAGCAGATCATAGATGTCCTGAAAGTGATAATAGAAGGTCTTGCGGTTCACACCGCAGTCGGTGATCAATTCGCTGATGCTGATTTTGCCCAGAGGCTTGTGCATCATTAGCTTTTTGAGCGAGGCCGCTAGAGTTTTCTTTGTGTTTAATGTTGTAATTTCATGTTTCATGTTTTCACCTGCCGATTTTTATTATACAGTTGTCCGGAAAATCGTTCAATGGACAAACATATATGGTTTGTGGAGTGAATCCGGTCTTAGAAGACATTCATATAAGTTTCTTTCACAAAAGAGTTACTGCTATCGTCCACAATAGAAAAATAGATGCAATTATTGGTGGATAGGTAGAATGCTTGCGTAGCAATAGGGACTGGAAGTAACTTACCTTGTCTGCTATAATATAACCAGCAAGTTTTGAGAGGTGTTTTCAATGAGCAGAAAGCTGGTAGCATATTTCTCTGCAAGCGGCATAACGGCGAAGGTGGCTGAAACCTTATCGGATGCACTCGGAGCAGATTTGTTTGAGATCGTACCCAAGGTCAGATATACGAAAGCAGACTTGGACTGGCGCGATAAGACTTCGCGCAGCACAATTGAGATGAATGATCCGTCTTCCCGTCCGGAGATCGAAACCCTTCGTGATAACGTTGCTGATTACGACACGCTCTACGTAGGCTTCCCCATCTGGTGGTATGTCGCGCCCACGATCATCAATACCTTTCTGGAAAGCTATGACCTCGCCGGAAAGATCATCATTCCGTTCGCCACATCTGGCGGCAGCGGCATGGGCAAGACGAATGAGAAACTGGTACCCAGTTGCCTCGGCGCTACTCTCAAGGATGGCAAAGTGTTCAGCATGAATGCTACAAGGCAGGAACTTGCCGATTGGGCGAATCAGTTTTGAATAATTCTTTGCAGCTATTGTCTGAATGGATGGTGGCTGCTTTTTTATATGTGTGCAACGTCTGCTTTACATATTTAGGCGAACATGAAGTAAAACTTTGTTGGTCAATATATTACTTTGTTGCGAACATATGTTCGGATGTGCTATAATCGATATACAGTTTTCTTATGATCAGACTGAAAAAGATGTGAAGGCGAGGCGAAGTGTATGCAGAACGATGTGTTTATTCCTGTAGCTGAAACTGTAAAAAGGCAGGCTGAGTTGCCTCTTAAGGATCAGAACTGCTTTACGGTCATAGACGAGAGCATACCTTCCCCCAGGGAGATTCAGTCAGAGGAAACGATTGTCCTCCCCGAGATCGTCTCCATGACCGATTACATCCGCAGACATTACGAAAAAGAGATCATCTGCGCCTGCATGAACCAGATCTATGGACTTCAACTGTGCGTCATGTATGAAGGCAAGCTCTTTCATGACGTACCAGGTCTGGGGCCTATTGACTATGGCGAAGAGGAACTTATCCTGACGGATGAATTGGCGCCGGGCGAATGGGGTGAGCCGTGTGAGTTTGAACATCAGCCTCATGTCTACGCAGCAGACGTCCGCCCTGTTGATGGTTCCATCACTTGGATGTGTTTTCGGAGAATTGCGGATGGCTGCATCGAAGCAGATCTGACCATCGAGATGGTGTTCTATTTCAGGTATGGCAACCGTGGCAGGTTCAAGCAACTCACGCAGAAATACTACACCACCCTTTGGATGGATATGGATGACAGTCCGAACGTGGAGTTTGGCGATTTTTCACTCCGGCGGCATTCGAGGAAGGACTCGGGTATCAAACTGGACGAATATCTTGTTCCCATATTTAAGTGGGATGACATTGAAGAAGAATCTGAAAACATTATTTTCAGCACTGTGAGCGAAGGACTGTCCGACCCGAAGTGGCTTCAGCCGGGATTGTTTGCTGAGCGATTAGGGCTGAATATCATATATCTGCCGCTGTACAAGCGTCCGCGTACGGCCAGCATCCTTTTCTTTGGGCCAGGTGAAGTGCTGATCGCTGCGGACAGCGATGAAAAGCTGGAGCCGATTCCCGTGAAGGTAGACGGCAATACCATTGTACTGAATACCAGAAAGCCCGGGCAGGAACGCGATGCTATTTTCCACGAATGCTTTCACTATGTGGAACATCGTCTCTTTTTCCAGCTTCAGCAGCTTCATAACACAGACATCAGTCGTTTGGCTCAATGGCGGCCTGTCAAACTGAAGAAGGAAGAAAGAAGCCCTATTGAGTGGATCGAATGGCAGGCACACGTCGGAAGCCAGTGTCTACAAATGCCGAAGCGCCTTTTGAAACAGCGTGTATCTGACGAATTGAAGGATATGTGCAAACTTGAACGGCATATAGGTTTCAAGATGCAAGCGGCTGGGAGAAAGCTGGCAAAGGAATTTAACGTCTACAATTACCAGATGCGAAACCGCATGATTCATATAGGTTTTGCCGCAGCACGTGGCGCACTGAATTTCGTGGATGATGATTACATTACCCCCTTCGCCTTCGCCCTGAGCGAATGCCATGGAAGCCAAACTTTTGTAATCAGTCCAAAAGAAATGACGGATGAGTATGTGCGGAATGAAGTTTTTCGTGAACTCATTGATACGGGTCGCTACATTTATGCGGATGGACACATTTGCCTTAATGCTCCGCAGTATGTGGTGCAGCAGGGTGATAAGCTTCGTCTGACGGAATGGGCAAACGCTCATGTAGACCAGTGCTGCCTTCGTTTTGTGCGCAGCTATATCCGATATCAGCAGACGCATTATGTGTTCGGCCAGCTGAACAGCGATGAAGAGTATAATGGCCGGAGCCTGGCACTGTCTCTCCAAAGCAGCGCAGAAGATGCGCTCAAGCAGGCTCAGGAAATGTCGCAAGTGTTGCTGAACCTCCCAGGCAGCTTCAGTGGCACGCTTGTCGCGCACATGAAAAGAGTCGGTATTACGAGAGACCGGCTTGCAGAGGAAGCCATGATGTCGGGAACAATGATCAAAAGAATGAGAACTTCCGAGCGCGATCTGACGCTGGATCAGGTAATTGCCGTCTGCATTGGGCTCCATATCCCACCGGAATACAGTTTCGATTTGATTGAAAAGGCCGGATTCCGTCTGCGGAATACCCCGGAACATCTGATTTATAAATCTATCCTTCAGACGATGTACATGGAAAAGCTGATGAACATCCAGAAACTGCTTGCCAAATGCGGCTGCGGTGAACTCAGGCTGAAGGAAAAAAGCGAATAACCGTTGCCCGTTTATCTGCCACATTGCAGGTAGACGGGCTTTTTTCATTTTTGGTCAAAAAAAGTTTTTTAGAGCGGGTCTGGCGCAGACCCGCTTTTCCGCGGCTTCGGAGACAGCTGAAACTAAAAATGATGGTTTCTATGTGCAAATCAGAGGGTGTTGTCAATAAATCGGTTAAAAATAAGCCCGTTTTCTGCAAGATCGACGTCATTTGCCGGGTCTGGCCCAGACCTTTTTCTTTGCTCCTTTATCCGCTATCATAATACACGTGAGGTGGCCACCCACAAATCAGAAACACGGTAACACACGGTGAAGGTTACAGCCCCACCGGTCAGGGATCACTGTACCCGCAGTCTGCCTATAAGGAAAGCTGCGCTGCCGTTGCCGTTTCAGAATTGAGTGGGAGGTCACTTTTTATGATTTCGAGCAATGAGCGCAGACCCCATGTACAGGTAGAATTCACCCGTTCCGGCTGGAGGCAGTTTGCACGTCTCAACCGCAGCCTTGGCGCAAGGTTTATCAAGGCCTTCGTCCTTCGGTTTGAACTTGCAGCCTACCTCGCCGAGCATGAAGCCGCAGGCGTAAAGCTGGATACCGAATGCCAGGAAGTGCGCTATGTGGAAGGTGTGTATCTGCTCCTGCGAAAGAGCCAGGGCGTGTGGTACATCACCGACATTTTTACCGCAGAAGAAGCAGTCGGCTATGAGCCTGTCTACTTCTGGCAGCGCGTCAAGCGCGGCGCAAGCTATCTCCTTGCACGCCTCCTGATTGGCTGGCGGCAGCTGACCCGAAAGGAGGTGGCAAGCGCATGAGGAAACCTGATTTCTGTGCCAACTGCGCCAATACCTCTCGTTGTACCAAGCAGTTCAACGAGGAGCAGCGCACTCGCTGTCCCATCCTGAACGGTGACGATGAACCGCTGACTTACCGTAATTCTGAGGGATACTCCGACCCTACGGCCTACTTCGCCCTTCGCAATGTGATGAAGAAGCCAAAACACGAAACGAAGGAGAAGCCGCGCTGTCCCCGGACGCAGGTTATCCACTACGATTGAAGTGAGGAGAATCACAATGAACGAGAAAACTATCCGACTGGTTACGGCAGAATCCGTCCGAGCCGGTCATCCCGACAAGTTCTGCGATCAGATTGCAGATGCCATTCTGGACGCGCACCTTGCCCACGATCCTTCCGCCCGTGTGGCCGTTGAGGTCTTCGCTACCGAAGGTAAGATGATCATCGGCGGCGAGATAACTTCCGAGGCCGAGGTGGATTGCGGTGAGATCGTTGCAGAAACCATCAACCGCATCGGCTACAGCATGCGCGATCTCACAGATGATCCCCGGGGCGAACTGAAGCTGGAAGTCTGCCTCCACAAGCAGTCGCCGGACATCGCCGCAGCTGTCGACAAGAAGCAGAGCCTCGGTGCAGGAGATCAGGGTATCATGGTGGGCTACGCTACCGACGAAACCCATGAATGTATGCCGCTGCCCGTGATGCTGGCTCATCGCATCTGCAGGAGACTGGACGAACTCAAGCCCAAGTGCCCGTGGATGGGCGCAGACGGTAAGGCACAGGTTACCGTGGCCTATGAGAACGACACGCCTGTTGCTATCACTGCGCTGGTCATCTCTCTGCAGCATGGCGCGGAGATCGACCGCAAGAGCATCAAGCGATTCATCGGCAAGGAAGTTCTGAGCAGGGTGATACCCAATGACCTTCTGAAAGCCGATACCAAAATCCTGATCAATCCCTCCGGAGCCTTTGTGCTGGGCGGCCCGGTTGCCGATACCGGCCTTACCGGGCGGAAGCTGGCGGTCGATCAGTACGGGCCTGTCGCGCATATCGGCGGAGGCGCTCTGTCCGGCAAGGACGCTACCAAAGTGGATCGTTCCGGTGCCTATGCCGCCCGCTGGGTCGCCAAGAACATCGTGGCCGCTGGTATGGCCAAACGCTGTGAGGTGCAGATCGCCTATGCTATCGGCAGAAGCGAACCCGTCAGTATCATGGTGGATACATTCGGAACCGGCGTGATCTCTGATAGCCGCATTGAGGCCGCTGTGAAGGAAGCCTTTGATCTTTCTCCCGCTGCCATCATCCATGAGCTGTGCCTTGATAAGCCGATCTACTCCGGGCTGGCCTGTTACGGACATTTCGGACGCATGGATCTGTGCGCTCCATGGGAAGTTCCCAACCGCAAGTACGATTTGCTGACTGCTGCGCTGAAGCAGGAAGCACAGCGTTGATGCTGAGAAAGGAGAAGCCTATGACTCTTCATGTTCAGATGCTTTACGAGGTAGCCAAGCATGCAAAGGCTATGGCCGATGCAATGCAGGCGATCGTGGATGACTGTGCCGAGCAGCTTGCCCAGCGCAAGGCTGCAGGTGAAAGCGATGCTGCTATGCTCAACGAAGTATTCGGCAGTGCAAAGCCTGACATTCCTGCCGGCATGACGCCCTATGACGGCTCCACTCCCTTCGACGAGAAGCCTCCGGCAGCGCCGCCTGCACCTCCTGCTCCGGAAAAGCCCAAACTGACCATTGTGGAACTGCGTGCCTTTGTTGCGGAACGCTCTACCCCGGAAAACCGCACGAAGATCAAAGCGATCCTCACGAAGTACGGCGTAAAGAAGCTCACGGAGCTGAAGGAAACGCAGTACGAAGCTGTAAAGAACGAGGTGGCGGCACTGTGAGTGAGATTCAGCACAGCAGCCGGGCGCATGCCCGGCTCAACGCATCCAGCTCTCATCGCTGGATGATGTGTCCGCCCTCGGTGAAACTATCCGAGCAGTTTGCAGACAAACCCTCCGCCTATGCCGAGGAAGGCACTTTTCTTCATGAACTGTGCGAACTGAAGCTGCACAGGTATCTGGGTGACATGGCGCCGGATCTCATTGAGCAGCAATACGCTGAGTATCGTGACAACGATTTCTACTCGGACGAGGCCGAAAGCGTCACGGACGAATACGTTGCCTTCTGCATTGAAACCATCGAGGCGGTCAGGTCGTCCTGTCCCGATCCGCTGATCATGGTAGAGCATCGTCTGGATTACAGTGAGTATGTTCCGGAAGGCTTTGGCACCGGCGACTTGGTAATCGTTGCAGATGGTGTGCTGGAGGTCATTGACTTCAAGGGCGGACGCGGTGTCCGGGTAGAAGCATACCGAAATAGTCAGCTGATGCTGTACGGTCTCGGCGCGCTGCTGGAATTCGATCCGCTGTACGACATCCATACCGTCCGAATGACGATCGTGCAGCCCCGACTGTCCAACACTTCGACCTATGAAATGACAGCGGATGACCTCGTTCGCTGGGCAGAAACCGATGTGCGTCCGAGGGCACTACTGGCCTATGAAGGCAAGGGCGAATTCTGCGCCGGTGAATGGTGCCGCTTCTGCAAAGCGCGTTACACCTGCAGGAAGCGTAGCGAGTACCACATGAGCCTCGCCGAGCGTGACTTCCGCCAGCCGGATCTTCTTTCCGATGAAGAGATTGCCGATATCCTGCCTGTAGCAGAAAGTCTGAACAGCTGGGTCCAGGACCTGCTGGCCTATGCAACGCAGGAAGCTATGGAGGGCAAAAGCTGGCCGGGCTATAAGCTGGTGGCCGGGCGCACCATGCGCAAGTATACCAGCGAGGCCGAGGTCATCAAGGCAGCGACCGAAGCCGGGTACACCGATATCTACAAAACAACGCTGCTGGGTGTCGGTGATCTGGAGAAGCGCCTGGGCAGGAAAAAGTTCAACGAGGTGCTTGGCAAGTATGTCATCAAGCCTGCCGGAGCGCCCACGCTGGTTCCCGCAACCGATCCCCGCAAGCCGTACTCTGATGCGGCGAGCGATTTCAACCAATAACGACGGCGCGATACGCGAGAAAGGAAATGCTATATGTCTACCAAGGTCATTACCGGCAAGGTTCGTGCCTCCTTTGTCCATGTGTTTGAACCGGCTGCCATTAACGGCGGCGAACCCAAGTACAGCTGTTCCCTGATCATCCCCAAGTCCGATACCGTCACCATCGGCAAGATCCGCGAAGCCATTGAGCAGGCTAAGCAGGAGGGTGTCCCCAAGTGGGGCGGCAAGATCCCGCCCAATCTGAAGCTGCCGCTGCGTGACGGCGATGTGGATCGCCCGGACGATCCTGCCTATGAGAACAGCTACTTCATCAACGCCACCAGCCAGGAGCAGCCCGGCGTCGTGGACCGTAAGAAGGTGAAGATCACCGATCCGCTGGCCATCTATTCCGGCTGCTACATCCGTGCTTCCATCAACATCTATCCCTTCAATGCCAACGGTAACCGCGGTATTGCGGCTGGTCTGTCCAACATCCAGTTCTGGGAGGACGGCGAACCGCTGAACGGTCGCGTCCGCGCCGAGGATGAATTCGATGCTCTGGATGACGATGATACTGATGATTTCCTCGACTGATTCAGTCTGATTTAGCCTGATTTCGTTTGAGGGAATAAGAAAGCCGCGCATCAGTCAATCTGGTGCGCGGCAGGATTCATCAGGTGGAACGCAGATAGGAACGAAGGATGTCAATGGCGCTGGAGCGCACATGATCGGATGCGTTGGTGAGTGCATCGATCGCCCAATCCAACTCGCTGTCGGAAGGCTTTGCGCCGGGAAGCAGCAGATCGTTGGGCGTGGTCTTGAGCGCCTCGCACAGACACAGCAATGTTTCGATGGACATACCCACCGCGCCACGTTCTATCTCAGTGATCAGACGAAGCGATTTATCCATTTTCTCTGCGACCTTTTCCTGCGTCATGTGCATGGCCAGACGCTTTTCACGGACGCGGATACCTACGGCAACTTTATCATATACGAAGTCTGACATCATCTCACACCTACCTTCACAATGTATTATCTCGTATCTTCGACTTGCTTAGAAGGAAGGTGCAATGTATAATAAAACTACATTGTAAATGTATGTATGAATTACATTGTGGGAGTGATTTTGATGCAAAAGAAGGCTGTTGCATTTACCGGACACAGATCGGAATCCTTGCCGTTTGGCAGAGACATGCATTCCGGCAGATATGATGATTTTGAACTCATTCTCTGGAAGGAGATCGGGCGCTGTATCGATGAGGGCTACGATACCTTCTATTGCGGCGGCGCACGCGGCGCGGACATCGTCTGCGGAGAAATCATTGTTGCGGAGAAGATGACCAAGTCCCCTCACATTCAGCTGATCTGCGCTATTCCTTATAAGGAGCAGGCTGACAGATGGGGTTGGATGTGGAAAACGCGCTATTTTGATCTTCTGCGTGCAGCCGATAAGATCAAGCAGCTCTGCGACGGATATCAGCGAGGATGCTTCCATATCCGAAACCGGTACATGGTTGACAACTGTGATCTGCTGATCGCGATCTACAACGGAGAAGACAAAGGCGGCACCGCTTATACCGTCAATTATGCCCGCCAGCAGGGAAAGGAAATCATTATCATAGATCCGAACACGCTGGAAAAGAGACACATCCCAGCCAGAGAATAACGAACCAACTGAAAGCGCAGCTGAGAGGCTGCGTTTTTTCATTGCCAAGGTGGTGAATAACATGTCAACGATAATGGGCATCGACATTGAAACCTACAGTTCGGTGCCGTTGCCCAAATGCGGAGTATACCGCTACACCGATGCGCCTGATTTCGAGGTGCTTCTTTTTTCCTATGCCTACGATGACGGGCCGGTCATAACGATTGACCTTGCCTGCGGCGAACAGCTTCCCGAAGATGTGATCGCGGCGCTGAATGATCCTGAAATCATCAAGGCTGCTTATAATGCACAGTTTGAGCGCGTCTGCCTTTCGAGGCAGCTGGGACATTGGCTCGATCCGCATCAGTGGAGATGTACGGCGGTTATGGCGTCGTATCTTACGCTGCCGTCCCGATTGGGGGATGTTGCAGTCGCGCTGAAGGTTACCCAACAGAAGATGGAGGAAGGCAAAGAACTCATCCGCTATTTTTCCGTTCCGTGCAAGCCTACCAAGACCAACGGCGGCAGAACCCGGAATATGCCTGCGGACGCTCCTGAGAAGTGGACGCTGTACAAGCAGTACAATGCGCAGGACGTGGAAACCGAGCGTGCTGTCCGCAAGGTGCTGGAAGCATGGCCGCTGCCGGAGCATGAATGGAAGCTGTACGCTCTGGATCAGCAGATCAACGACCGTGGTGTGCGGGTGGATAAGAAGCTCGTCAAAAACGCCATTGCTGTCGATGAAGTGTTTACGGAAGCAGCCTATCAGCAGGCAAAGGAGCTGACCGGGCTGGAGAACCCCGGGAGCGTCAATCAGCTGAAGGCGTGGCTGGCTGATCAGGACATACCCATGGAATCCCTCGCCAAGAAGATCGTGCAGGAGAAAGCTGCGCAGACGGATGGCATTGTGGCAGAGCTTCTGAACCTCCGCCTGGAACTGAGCAAGACCAGCGTGAAGAAGTACGAGGCTATGGCGCGTACCGTCTGCAGGGACGGTCGCATCCACGGTCTGCTGCAATTCGGTGGCGCCTCGCGCACCTTCAGATGGGCAGGCAGATTGGTGCAGGTGCAGAATCTTCCGCAGAATCATCTTCCTGATCTCGATCTTGCGAGAGAAATCGTGAAGGCTGGCGACGAAGAAATGCTCGATTCGCTCTTCGGATCCGTTCCCGGCACGCTCTCCGAACTCATACGCACGGCGTTCATCCCGAAGGATGGATGCCGTTTTATCGTGGCGGACTTTTCTGCGATTGAAGCCCGCGTTCTCGCATGGCTTGCCGGTGAGGAGTGGGTGTTGGATGAGTTCCGTGGAAAAGGCAAGATCTACGAAGCAACCGCCAGCCGCATGTTCCATATTCCCCAGGAGACGATCGTCAAGGGCAATCCGAACTATGAATACCGTCAGAAAGGTAAACAAGCCACCTTGTCCTGCGGTTACGGCGGCGGTGTCGGCGCACTGAAGGCCATGGGAGCGAAGATGCCCGAGGAGGAGATGCAGCCGCTGGTGGACGTCTGGCGCGCAGCTAACCCCAATATTGTGGCTTTCTGGAACGCTATGGACCGTGCTGCCCGAAAGGTGATCCGCAAGCAGGAAGCGGCTCGTGTTGGTAAAGTCACGCTGTACTGGCAGGACGATAAGATGCTCATGCGCCTGCCATCCGGCAGAAACCTCTGCTATCAGTCTCCGCACTTTACCATGAATCGTTTCGGCACCGACGCCATCGGTTACTATGCGCCCAACGCTGCCGGGCAGATGGTGGAGCAGGAAACATTCGGCGGAAAGCTGGCTGAAAATGCGACCCAGGCGATTGCGCGGGATATTCTGGCGCATGCCATGCTGAACCTGGATGCTACTGGGTATCCCATCGTCTTCCATGTGCATGACGAAGCTGTCATGGAGATGCCCAACGGAGAGGGCTCCATGGAGGATGCCTGCGCGGTGATGGGTCATCCCCCGGAATGGGCATTGGATCTTCCTCTCCGCGCAGATGGATATGAGTGCGCCTACTACCGCAAGGACTGAAAGTTATCTGTTTTGTCGCCATTATGTTGGGCATTATCGCTTGCTATGTGCGCCGATCAGAGCGAATATGTCATCGGTAATCAAACAACAAGGAGGAAGCCCCATGATTCTCTATGAGAACGATAAGCCGCGCTACTTCGATAAGAACGGCAAGGAAATCACCGATGGATGCACCATTCGGTATGCAAGCGGTCACACCGAGAAAGTTTACCGCACAACGGATGATCAGCTCGGCACCGATGTTACGAACCCCAGCTGGATCAAGTCTGGCAGAGCGATTGCCTGTGAATACGGCATCTATCCCCTCGGCAGCCTGGAAACAAATGAGGTCGAGGTGGTGGGAGAAAGGGACGGCAATGAACGGGAATAAGCAGGCGAGAATCTGTGCCTATGCACGGGTTGCAACCAGAGGGCAGATCACGGGCATGGCAGTGCAGGGGCAAAGACGTAGGGCATATATTTATGCCCGCGTCGGTGGAGGAAGCTCATCTCCGCCTGGTACGGATTTCAGTTATACCATGCTCGAAGATCAGCGTAGAGGGCTCTGCGAGTGTGCTGCATCCATGGGATTTGAAGTGGCGGAGCAGGATGTTGAACTTGCCCGAGCAGGGATCACAGAAAGTGCTGTGCAGAAGATGCTGAAAGCAGTGAATGACGGAAAGGTACAGGCTGTGATGCTTTCGTCTTGCAGCAGGCTGCACCGGGATTCTGAGAAGGTCGTTGATCTGCTGGAGGAACTTGATCACTGTGGCATGCGAATTTACAGCCAGCAGGAAGGCTGGGTCAATGTTTCTGAAGAAGGACAACCATCCATGCTGCAGCTTCTTCAGATGATGCGCTCGATTAATCGGAAGGAAGGTGCGCTGAATGCCTTATCCTGATAGAAAAACCGTTGCCCACGTTCGTGCGGAATTCCCGGCAGGAACCCGCGTGGAACTGGTGAAAATGGATGATCCCCAAGCCCCGCCCGTCGGCACCAAGGGCACCGTCTTATACGTTGATGATATTGCTTCGCTATGTATGCGCTGGGATAACGGTTCCTCCCTGCATGTGGCTTATGGCGAGGACCTCGTGAAGAAACTTGGTGAAACGGAGGGATGACCATGGGAGCGATATGCGAACTGTGCGGCAGGGACATGCTGGAAAGCAAGGGATGCGCCATCTCCAAGATCAACATTGGCGGTAAGGTCTACAAGCGCATCCCTGTCGGTGGGCGCGGTGATTTCCTTGAAGGAGGTCCGAAAGATGCCCGGTGCGGCGACTGCGGCGCCCTGGTTGGTCACTACCACCATTGGGGCTGCGATTGCGAACGCTGCCCGGCGTGCGGTCTGCAGCTGATCGGCTGTGATTGCGAGGACGTGTACGCTCAAGGAAAGAAGTAACAAAAAAGTGGTCTGTCCTACATTCTAGGGCAGACCACTCATCATTTATCGATTGAGGTCTGTGCCTACAATTTGGGCGCAGACCACTTTTTATCTCATTGAGGTTTCCCCTACATTTCAGGGGAAACCTCTTCTCGATTCAGTGCGGAACTGCCTATATTATAGGCTTTTTGACCAGAAATGTCAATCTATCCGAAGGAGGAAGAATCCATGCAGGTGAAGCACGACCGCAAGCTCCTGATCGCCATTGGCAGGAGCAGAAAGGCGTCGCAATGGCAGAACAAAGAGATGATGTGGAGTGAGTTCCTGGACAAGCTCGCCACCACTACCCGCACCCGTGAAACGGTGACCGACTACGCTGCCATGTCCAAGGCTGACCGCGATACCGTAAAGGATGTAGGTGGCTTTGTTGGTGGTTATCTCAAGAACGGAAAGCGCAACAACGCCAGCGTGGTCAACCGCTGCATGCTGTGTCTGGACGCAGACAATGCAGATCCCGGCCTTATGGACGATCTGGATATGACGTTCATCAATGCCTACGCGCTGTACAGTACTCACAGCCATACACCTGAAAAGATGCGTCTGCGCCTGATCATCCCGCTGACTCGCACAGTCACGCCGGATGAATATGCCGCTGTTGCCCGCCGTGTAGCCGACGATCTGAATCTCAAGCGTTTTGATCCCACGACCTTTGAACCGGCCCGCCTAATGTACTGGCCCAGTACGCCCGAGGACGGCGAGTTCTTTTTCCATTATGCTGACGAACCCTTCCTCGATCCGGACGAGGTGCTGAACACCTACGCCGACTGGAAGGATGCTTCCCTCTGGCCGACTACTCAGCCGGTGGAGGAACGTATCCGCCACACTGCCGGCAAGCAGGAAGATCCCACTGAAAAGAGAGGCATCATCGGCGCTTTTTGCCGTGCGCACACCATCACTGATGTGCTGGAGAATATTCTCTCAGACCGCTATACACCCACCGAGCAGGATGACCGCTTCACCTTCGTCGGCGGCAGCACCACTGGCGGTCTGGTGATCTACAGCGATAAATATGCCTTTTCTCATCACGCCACCGACCCTGCAGGCGGCAAGCTGTGCAACGCCTTTGACCTGGTGCGCTGGCACCTGTTCATGCCGGGCGGTATGGCTCCGGACGGTTCTCTTGTTGGTGACGACGCATCTTCCATGAAGCTGATGCAGGAATACGCCTCGAAGGACGAAGCGACCAGGCGGCAGCTGGCGGAGGAACGCCGCGCCCAGGCCATAGAGGAGTTCAGTGATCTGGATGCGGATGCTGAGAAAAAGGCCGCAGCAGAGAATGTGAACTGGCAGGATGATCTGGACATCGACAAGCACGGCAAGGTGAAGGACACCCTTGGTAATCTCGCGTTGATTCTGCGCAACGATCCGAAGCTGAAGGACATCTCCTACAACATCCACCGCAGCGGCATCGATATTCGCAAGGACGCTGATGGCAAGACTACCATTCCGTGGACGCAGCTCAAGCCCGGTTGGAATGAATCCGACCTCGGCGCGGTTCAGATCTACCTTGAGCGTGTGTATGGTCTGTACACCCCCAGCAAGCTGAAGGGCATTCTGCTGGCCATCGCAGCCGAGCGAAGCTATCATCCCATCCGTGATTACTTCGCTGCTTTGCCTGCCTGGGATGGTGTACCCCGCGTGGAGACGCTGTTCATCGATTACCTTGGCTCCCCGGACACATCCTACATCCGCGCCATCGCACGAAAGATGATGGTCGCTGCTGTCGCACGCATCTACGAGCCTGGCATCAAGTTCGACAGTGTTGTCGTTCTTAACGGT
Organism: Clostridiales bacterium; assembly: GCA_015056255.1. Classification (GTDB taxonomy): domain Bacteria; phylum Bacillota; class Clostridia; order Christensenellales; family Aristaeellaceae; genus SFHK01. Next base: position 153,942 of record SVGP01000004.1, read on the forward strand.
CCCCAGGGCATGGGCAAGAGTTCCTTTTTCGCCAAGCTGG
>SVGP01000047.1 GCA_015056255.1 Clostridiales bacterium
ATAGGGCGTATTGACCTTGTTAACCGCGTCTATACTCTCAGAAAAGCATATCTCCTAGAGGGCGACCCAAGAGCAAATGTGTAAACCATGTTGTTGCACATTCTGTAAACCATGTTGCTCTTGACAAAAACCCGTCCCCTACGACAAAGACAAACGTTTTTGCGTAAATCAAACTTCCTCTCTGCCCCCGCAGGGGAGGCGTTTCGCCTCCCGAGGCTGATTTATTCAGCTGTCCGGGGTGCTTGTTTTAAGACAGCGCGGTTGCTCCGGAGGAGTATATCTACAGAAATATGCCAACAGGAGTATTTCAAAAGAGGGTAGCGGGTCGCGTAAATCGGTTCTTACCGAAAATAAATTCCCCGCACTTTTCAGGTGCGGGGAATTTTCTTACTTCGCCATTTCGATGGCGCGGGTTTCGCGGATTACGTTTACCTTGATCTGACCCGGGTACTCCATTTCTGCTTCGATGCGCTTTACGATCTCTTTGGCGAGAATCAAAGTGCCGGCATCGTTGACATCCTCGGGACGAACCATGATGCGAACCTCGCGGCCCGACTGGATGGCGTAGGACTTGTCTACGCCGTCAAAGGAATTGGCGATTTCTTCAAGCTTCTGAAGACGCTTGATATAGTTTTCAAGGGATTCGCGTCTTGCGCCCGGGCGCGCGGCGGAAATCGCGTCGGCGGCCTGGACGAGCACGGCTTCAACGGTCTGGGGCTCAACATCGTTGTGGTGGGCCATGATGGCGTTGATGACGGCTTCGCTTTCATGATACTTTCTGGCGAGGTCTGCGCCGATGGTGACGTGCGTGCCTTCGACTTCGTGGTCGATGGCCTTGCCGATGTCGTGCAGAAGACCTGCGCGCTTGGCAAGCTGAACGTCGGCGCCGAGCTCTGCGGCCATAACGCCCGCGAGGTGGGAAACCTCAACGGAATGCTTGAGCACGTTCTGACCGTAGCTGGTTCTATACTTCATGCGGCCGAGCAGGCGAACCAGCTCGTGATGAAGGGAATGCTGATTGGTATCGAATACGGCGGATTCACCGGCTTCGCGGATCTGGTTTTCCACTTCGCGCTTGGCCTTGTCCACCATTTCCTCGATACGCGCGGGATGGATGCGGCCGTCCATGATGAGCTTTTCAAGCGCAACGCGGGCAATTTCGCGGCGAACGGGATCGAAGCCGGAAATGATGACGGCTTCGGGCGTATCGTCGATGATGAGGTCGACGCCCGTCGCGGTTTCGAGGGTGCGGATATTGCGTCCTTCGCGGCCGATGATGCGGCCCTTCATGTCGTCATTGGGAAGCGCGACGACGGAAACGGTGGTTTCAGCCACATGGTCGGCGGCGCATTTCTGAATGGCCAGGGAGATAATGTTTCTTGCCTTCTTTTCGGCCTCTTCCTTGGCGCGGGATTCGATATCGCGCACGATGAGAGCGGCGTCGTGATAGGCGTCTTTCTGGATTCGGTCCATCAGGATCTGACGGGCTTCTTCCATAGTCATGTTGGAGATTCGTTCAAGTTCGGTCTGCTGCTTGTCATGCATTTCCTGCGCGGCAGCTTCGAGGCGTTCGGCTTCCTTATACTTTTCGTTGAGCGACGCTTCACGGGAATCGATGGCGTCATATTTTTTGTCGAGTGCTTCTTCGCGCTGGGTCACCCGGCGCTCGAGGCGGGTTACTTCTGCTCGGCGATCACGAACCTCTTTGTCCAGATCGGATTTGAGGCTGATAATTTCTTCCTTTGCGGAAAGAATGGCTTCCTTTTTCTTATCCTCGGCTTTACGGGTTGCTTCATCCAAAAGGTTTTTCGCAAACTCTTCCGTCCTGCCGATCTTTTTCTCCATTACGGATTTGCGATACAGAAAACCGCCGGCACATCCGGCTGCCAGAGCAATCAGTACGACGACGATCGTAATGATTGTGTCCATGTTTGTTTCTTTCTCCTCCTTCTTATTTTCATTTTCCAAAAAACGGCACAGCCGCTTATCATAGGGGTTATTGCCTAAAGTAAGGCAGATTAACAGATAGATTTTACACTTTTTTGGCGCTAAAGTCAATAAAACAATTGCTCTGCGCGACAACTTAATATTAATCTTTGTGTAATCTGTACATATTTATATATATAAAGCCGATATTTCGTGCTTTTGCCGTCACATCCAGGTCTTATTTGAAAGGTATAATTGCATTTCGGGAGGGAGAAACGGATGAACACAGGACTTAAAAAAGCATTTCTGAAAAACACGACGGCGCTCGAAAAGCTGCTTATATCCGTTCTTGCGGCGTTCAATGTCATATCGCTTGTGTATTCCGTGAGAATCCGAAATGCGCTTTATGCGCTTTCGTCACTTATGAGCCTTGCGCTCGTGTTTTTGCCGTATCTGTTTGAGCATGTTTTATCGTGCAGGATTTCCTGGGATCTTAAGGCGGTTTACTGGTTTTTGGTCATCGGCGGACCGGTTCTTGGAAATGTGTACAGGTTTTACCATTACATTCGCCCGTGGGACAAGCTTCTGCATATGCTGAGCGGCTTTCTCGCAGCTGCCGTCGGATATGCGCTTCCCGATTTTCTTTTAAAGGAGAAGCCCGGGAAAATGTTCAAATGCCTGTTTGCCGTGAGTCTTTCCCTCGCCATCGGCGGACTCTGGGAGATTTACGAATACCTCCTGGACGTGTTTTTCCATATGGACATGCAGAACGACACCGTGATCACCGGGTTTTCGTCCTATATGCTGGGTGAAACGCCGGGCTCCATCGGCACGATTGAGAACATAGAAACGGTTTTCATAAACGGTCAGCCCTTTGAAAAGGGATACATCGACATCGGGCTTATCGATACCATGAAGGACATGATTCAGTGCCTGATGGGATCGGTTCTGTGCGCGGTGACGGCGGCGGTTCAAAAACCCGGAAGCCGGTTTGCATCGATCCGGGCGGTATAGAAAAATCATAAAACGCGGGAAGTCAGTTGACCGCCCGCGTTTTATGTTATTTCATTCCGTCAAACGCCGAGATTACCCGGGATTCGCATTCAATGAGACGCGAAAAATCCATCCTTGGGATATAGACTTCCTCAAGCTCGTCGTGCAGGCGCTTTGCGTCGGCCATGGCGGTGCAGGCCTTCTCGGTCAGCGCGTCAAAAAGCGCCTTGTCGCCCGGGCGATACACGGGTGTTTTCTGATAGGCGTCAAACGTCCTGTGCGCGCCGTCCAGCGCTTCGCTCGTGACAAGAAGCGGAACGTCCGGCAGATAAATATGAGAAATTTTCTCAGGCGACACGGGACTTGGAAACAGGATGACGTTCTGCCCGTACAGACGCGCTTTGTGGGCGATCGTACGCAAAAGCATGTCGACATGCGCGGGAAACGGAGCCGCAACGCTTATGACCGCGCCCTTATCGAAGGTATTTACATAGCTTATACGTCCTTTGTGCGTATAGGCATCCAGAAAAAACGTGCGGAGCGTACCGTATCCGTTTTTCTGAGGCAGATCGGAAAGAATTTCATCCGACAGCGCGTCGGCCAGACGGGCGTTTTCGTTTGCTTCATTGGCGCTTTCGATATCGCTCGCGCTTTTCAGGTATTGGCATGCCGAGTGAAACGCCTTTTTCATTTCGCGGTTGATGCTTTCGATTTTCTCCGCATTTTTATAAAGCGCGCCCTCGTCCAGAAAGTCGCCCATGGAGAGGATTGCGCCCGTTGAGCCGGGATAGGGCGGGTCGTAAGTGTGGGGCGCGGTTGCGTCGATGATTGCGCCCGAGATGGTTTCATCGATGATGCCGTCAAGACTGTCCGGGTCGGACGAGCAGTGAAACGCGCTCACGACGTGGCCCAATGATTTTTGCCGTTCCATGATGCGCTTCATGAGACTGCTTTTGCCCGTTCCGGGCGCGCCCTTTATGAAAAATGTTTTCTTTGAATACGAAAATATACCGTCGAAGCCGGAATAAAAGCCCATGGATGTGTTTGCGCCTGCAAAGCATTCGATACCTGTTTTCATAAATAAAGCCCCGCCTTTCCAAATACCCGGTAAGTATATGAAAAAGGCGGGGCGGATATGCGTTTAATCTAAAATGAAACCGGCGGCTTTTGACGCCGGAGTAAGAATGTATTACACGCTTGCGTAGCCTAAAAGCGCCATCGAAACTACGGCGATAATGAGGCCGACGATTTTGGGAAGGGTGAGCTTTTCCTTGAAAAGAAGCGTTGCGTACAGGGCGCTCATGATAAGCACGCCGCCGTTTTCAACCGTAAAGAGAACCGCTACGTCGACCAGGGACATGATGTAGACCAGAAGATTGATGGCGACGGTTGCGGAGATACAGCAGAGGATTAAGTGAAGGGTTGAAAGGCGGGTCTGCTTAAAGCAGGCGAGGGTATCCTTTTTCGCCTTGGACATGACGAGGAGTAAGCCTATGACTGCAGAGGGGAGGAAGGTCAGAATGATCATTTCCGTGCGCTCGGCTTCGTTCAGAAGCTTTTGCTGGGCGTTGAAGAACGCGCCGTATGCGCCGTTTGCGAGAAGCAGAAGGGCGCAGTAGACGTAAAACATCCTGTTGGTCTTTTCCTTCTTTTCGCCCTTTTTCGTGAAAAGGCCGTCGGCATTTAAGAAGCCGAAGGCAATCAGCATAAGCGCAATGCCCACATACTGGATGGGGGAAAGCACGCCGCCGAAAATGAGCACGGATTCAAGAAGCGGAATCAGAATGCCGCCGGATAAAAGCGAAAGGTTTGCAATGGCATAGGAGCCGGTCGCGGTGGCCTTAATGAGCGTGATGTTGTAAAGAAGCAGTGCAAACGCATTTAAAAGGCCGAAAAGCACCGTCTGCCACGAGGGATGAAAGGTGCATCTGCCGAACAGAAACGTGGCAACCGAAACAAATACGCCGTAATACACGCAGTATACGAACGGGGAAACGTCTTCTCTTCCCGGATATGCCTTGTTGTACAGGCGGCAGAACAGCGTCTGGAACGAATAAAGCACGATGACAAGCGCAATGAGAAGCACGGAAATCATATGTGTTTTCCCCTTTTTTCGTGTGTGTTTTTCTGCCTGTTATCTTATCATGGATGCGCAAGCATTGCAAGGCAGATTTCAGAAATTCGTACAGGGTTTCGAAAAAAGTTTCTTCTATATAATATCGACCGTTTGTGACGGATGTGCTTAACTACTTTTGAAACAATAATGTAAAATTTCGTCAATTTCATACATACCCTCTTGCATTTAGGGGCGCTATGGTCTATAATACATTAGTCTGCCCAAGGATGTGGGTTGCTGTTGTTGTACAATCGGCCAGCGCCCCGAGCAGGTATGCGGGGGCTGACCTATTCTATCCATAGGAGGTGTCGATCCATGGCATCGGATAAGCGTATTAAGATTGTGCTGGCGTGCTCCGAGTGCAAGCAGCGCAATTACAATACCATCAAGAACAAGAAGAACGACCCCGATCGTCTGGAAATGAACAAGTATTGCCGTTTCTGCAAGAAGCATACTTCGCATAAGGAAGCCAAGTAAGAAGCGTCAATCGAAGCAAACATTGGAGGATTGAATTACATGGCTAACCAGAACGAAGCGAAGAAAGAGAACTTCTTCAAGCGCGTATGGAACTGGGTAAAGAACCTTGGCGTGAAAATCGGCATGGCGTTTTACAACATGTTCCACGAAATGAAGAAGGTCACCTGGCCCACCAAGAGCCATCTTGTGAACTACTCCATCGTAGTTCTGGCTTTCATGGTACTGATGGGCATCATCATCGGCCTGTTTGATCTGGGCGCGGGCGCGCTGGTCAAGCTGGTAACCGGCTGATTGACAAGGAGTTAAGCATGTCGGATAAAGCCGAAATGAATTGGTATGTCGTTCATACCTACTCGGGCTACGAAAACAAAGTAAAAGCCAACCTCGAAAAGAGCGTTGAAAACAACGGTCTTCAGGATCTGATCGGCGAAGTTCAGATTCCGATTGAAGAGGTCATCGAGATCAAAAACAACAAGCGTCGCGTCGTCCCGCGCAAGCGCATGCCCGGCTACGTGCTGGTTCGCATGGTTATGACGAACGAAAGCTGGTATTTGGTCCGCAATACCCGTGGCGTCACCGGCTTTGTTGGCACGGGCACCAAGCCCACGCCCCTGCCCGACTCTGATTATGCCGCTCTCATGGAGAGCACCACCGTCACCCAGCTTGATATTCAGGTTGGCGACGAAGTCCGCATTCTCAGCGGTCTGTTCGAAAACTTCAACGGCCGCGTCACCGAAATCGACGAGGAAAATCAGCGCGTGCGCGTCGTGGTTCCCATGATGAAGCGCGACACCGCCGTTGAACTCAGCTTCGATGAGGTTCTGCGCCTGGAAAACTGAGGCGCGACATTTGCTTGCTAGCCCGAACCGGGCTTTCAGGAAGTGGGAGGACACGTAAATCGTTCCGCTACACACCACATACAGATTAAGGAGGATACCCCCATGGCGAAAAAAGTTACTGCGCTGATCAAGCTGCAGGTCAACGCCGGCAAAGCCACCCCCGCGCCGCCCATCGGCCCGGCGCTCGGTCAGCATGGCGTGAACATTCCCGGATTCTGCAAGGAATTCAACGACCGCACTGCAAAGCAGGTTGGACTCGTAATCCCGGTCGTCATTACCGTCTACCAGGATCGTTCCTTCACGTTCATCTGCAAAACCCCGCCGGCCGCCGTTCTTATAAAGAAGGCTTGCGGCATCGAGCATGCCTCCGGCCGTCCCAACAAGGACAAAGTTGCTCACATCACCAAGGCG
>SVGP01000005.1 GCA_015056255.1 Clostridiales bacterium
CTTTCTTCCCATGCCATACCCTTGGTTCCTTTCTCTTTTGGTTTGGCTTGAGTATATCAAAACTGTAAACCATGTCCTTGCACAATCTGTAAACTATGTTACTACACTATACAGCTTGCTCCCGCCGCACACTCGCCCCATCCAACAGGGCGCTCTTTAAGCGTATCCGCCGCATTCTCCCAACAAATCATCGCTATCAGAAACACGAGGTAACTGTTCATGGCTTTTCTGTACGCTCTGCCCGGCGCGATTGCTGAAGGTCTCATCTGGGGCCTGATGGGAATCGGCGTATATATTTCCTATAAAATTCTCGATATTGCCGATCTCACGGTGGACGGCTCCATCACAACCGGCGCATGCGTGTGCGCGGTGATGCTGGCAAACGGATCGCCAATCTGGCTGAGCATACTTGTTGCACTTTTGGCCGGTGCATTGGCCGGTGTGGTTACGGGACTATTGCATACTGCCTGCGGCATCCCTTCGATTCTTTCGGGCATCCTCACGCAGCTGATTCTCTATTCCGTAAACCTTCGCATCTTAAGCGGCCGCTCGCTTGCCACCATCGACCCCAGAGCCCATTCGCTCTGGGTTCACATGAGCAACAACTATATGTCCATTCTTTCCATGGTCATCATTGTAACGGTCGTGATCATCTGCCTTTGGCAGTTTTTCTACACCGAAGTGGGCCTGACCCTAAAATCCACCGGCGATAACCCGGATATGTCAAGAGCGCAGGGCGTAAACGTAAAGCTCAATAAAGTGATCGGTCTCGCCATCGCCAACGGCATTGTCGCCTTAGCCGGCGCGATGCTTGCCCAGTACAAGGGATCGGCCAACATAAACGACGGCAGAGGCGCCATCGTCATCGGGCTTGCCGCCATCTTTATCGGCCTGTCCGTTTCCATGAAAATCAAGCCCAACTTCGTCGTAAGCTTAATCGGCGTTCTGGGCGGCGGCATCATCTACTATATCGTCTATAACTTCGTCATCCTCTTAGGCCTTAAGACGGATTATCTTAAAATGCTCTCCGCCATCATTGTAGCCATCTTCCTCGCCGTTCCGTATATCAAGGCGGAATATCTGTCCAGGCTCAAAGAGCCGGATGTGCCCGATCAGGCGGGAGGTGACGGAAATGCTTAAAATCACAGGTCTTAAAAAGACGTTCAATAAAGGCACGGTAAACGCCAAAACCGCGCTGAACGGCCTGAATCTTGAATTAAACGACGGCGATTTCGTCACCGTCATCGGCGGAAACGGCGCGGGTAAATCAACGCTTTTAAACGCCATCGCCGGCGTGTGGCGGCCCGACGCAGGCAAAATTGAAATCGACGGCGTGGACGTGACCCACATGCCGGAGCACAAACGGGCAAAGTTTTTAGGCCGCGTGTTCCAGGACCCCATGAAGGGCACAGCCCCCGATATGGAAATCGCCGAAAATCTCGCCATTGCCTCCCGGCGCGGCATCAGGCGCAAATTCGTAAAGGGCGTAAAAAAGGCGGACAGAGAGGAATACAAAGCCCTCCTCGCCTCCCTTGAGCTCGGCCTTGAAAACCGCCTGTCCACAAAAGTCGGCCTCTTATCCGGCGGACAAAGACAGGCTGTCACCCTCTTAATGGCCACCATGAACAAGCCAAAGCTCCTGCTCCTTGATGAACACACCGCAGCCCTCGACCCCAAAACCGCCCAAAAGGTGCTCGACCTCACCGACCAGATCGTAAACAAAAATAAGCTCACTACCGTCATGATCACCCACAACATGAAAGACGCCATCCAGCACGGAAACCGCTTAATCATGATGCACGAAGGCAGAATTATTATAGACGTCTCCGGCGAAGAAAAGAAAAAGCTGACCGTAGAAATGCTATTAAACCTCTTCACCCGCGCAAGCGGCAGTGGCATCGTAAACGACAGGATGGTGCTGGGATAAAGACAAGCCCTCTGGAAACGAAACGTTTCCAGAGGGCTTGTCTTTCAGTATCAAGAAATTCGGCTGTCTGAAATCCATCCGTCCTGTTCACCCCATTCCATTTACTCTATAAATCATATATAATAATTCCAGAACATGCAACAATCCGCGCTCACGAATTGTGTTATAGGTGAAAGGAGGTGGCGGACATGATTGACAGGTCGCTGCGTACGGGCGATCCGATCCATGATACCATTCAAAAATATTCCGACATGGTATACCGCCTTGCATTCGCCAGAACGCAAAATCGCTTTGACGCGGAAGATATTTATCAGGATGTATTCATGAAGCTGTTTTCAGAGGAAAAATCCTTTGAAAGCGAAGAACACAAAAAAGCGTGGCTTATCAAAACCACGGTGAATATGTCCGTTAACCTATTAAAAAGCGCTTGGCGCAGATATACAGTGTGCGAAAACGAAAATCTTCCCGTAAAAAGAGGCGCGGATACAAGTCCTCAAAGAGAAAAGCTCTTAAGCGCGCTTAAATCGCTTTCTGAAAAATACAGGGTGGTATTATATCTTTACTATTATGAAGAATTGTCTACGGACAAAATTGCCGAAGTCACGGGCGCAAGCCCGACTGCCGTGAGATCACAGCTCATGCGCGGACGACAGAAACTTAGACGCATGATTGAAGATAAGGAGGTGGACTAAATCATGCCGAAAGACGCAATCCGCGATCTGTTTGATTCCGTGACTCCGGATGCTTCAATCGTCCTGAAAACGGAAAGAGAGATCAGAAATATGATAGAAAGAAAAAACGAAAAAAGGCGCATCCCCCTGAAAGCCGCTGCCATCGCCCTCGCCGCCTGCCTCATTTTAACCGGCACTGCGCTGGCCTTGAATGCATCGGGCATCCTTGAAAGGCTTTTCCCGAATGGAAATATCAGTAAGCAGGCAAAGGACAGCGTGGTCACAAATGCCGCGCGGGCGACTGAGAACGGCATCACTTTGAACCTTGACGAATACCTGATCGACCAGAACACCATGCATCTGGGCTGGACGGTAAGCTCCGAGCGCGAAAGGGATGTGTTTTACACAACAGCTTACGAGCTGATTTACACGAATCCCGCCGATGAAGTCCTTGCTGAAAACAGTATCGGCGGCCGCTATGGTTCAACTTCTTCCATTGATGTCGGAAACGACATGATGGTGCACCTTTCAAAGGCCTCCCCTGTATATTCAGGCTTCACCGATTATGGCTATAACGGAAGCCTTACGTCGCCCATTCAGGCCAAAGTCATCGTCCAAGCGTATGAAACTGACTACGAGATTGCTGAAATCGTTCAGGTTATGGATCTGTATGAACCCGGCAGCGAAATTGTCAAAAACCTTGAAAAAGAAAAAAAGGTGGCAATCGATGCGCTTCACAGATCCACCATCGGCGGCTACAGCGCATTTCTTGAAGCGCGTGACAAGCGGCTGAAGGAGGGCATGGATATCGACGAAGCATCCGAAATTGCCCTTGTCGAATCCGGCGTATTCCGTAAGGTCGCCGTCCTCGAAGTAAACGTTACCATTCAGCCCGGTCAGACGCCCGTTTCCCGCTACTCGCTCTCCGAGCCCATGGTGTTTGACCTTCCCGGAAAAACCGTCGTCCTGAAAACACTCACCATTGACTCCGCATCCACCATCATCGAATACGACGTGATCACCGGCGCCGATGCAAATTCCATTCTGAAAGACGGCCTTCACTACATCCTCTTTGATCAGAACGGAAATCCCTTAACCGCCGATTACTATATCGGTATGGAGGGCGGAGAGAAAGAGCCTCTGTCCGACGGCAGACGTGTATGGAACATTCTGCACAGCGGAAATCCGATTCCGGAGGACGTAACTCAAATCACCTTCGTTCCAAAGGGAACGCTTGAACGAATGGAAATGGAATCCTCAAACAATTACTTTATCCGCATCAAAGCTGCCACAGAGCCCGAAAGCTGCTTTACAGTGTTTATTGGCGAAGAATAAACATACAGCCCTGCCGTCATGCAGCATACGACGGCAGGGCTGTTTCGATAACACTAGAAAAACATTCCAATACTTAGGCAGAGCGCGCTTTTATGACCTCCCATGTGTAAAGAGAGATATGTTCGCCGTCAGGCGAAGCCGAAGGGATTGGAAAACATTTGATACTCTCAGTCGCCGTTTTGAAAGCGCGCAAAGAACAGCCGCATTCTGTACGGCAAATTGGAATTTGACGACGAACTCGTTTAGTCTATCTTTGCATAATCTTCTCTAAGCATACCGTAAATGTTATAGTCACAATAGACCGAAACCATTTTGCCTTGTCGGATTGTCCCCTCTTTTATGAAACCACACCGCTCAAGGACCTTATTTGAAGCAATATTCCTAACATCAGCACGCCCATTCAGCCGCTCTATTTCTGTATTTTCAAATATGAACCGTACCACTTCCTTTAGTGCTTCTGTAGTAATTCCCATATTCCAATATTCAGGATGAATTCGATACCCAATATCACCCATCCTTAAATTCTGTATATCAAATACTGCAATCATACCAATAACAGTATTTGTTTCTTTCAGAACAATCCCCCAGTCAAAATCTAGTGAAGGCTTCCTTTTCACCCAAGGACGGGCATCAATGAACATCAATTCTGGATTTTTTTCATTCTTGCTAGCTTTTCGTCCCCAATAGGTATAAATCTCATCTCTCCCCAACCATTCTTTCAAATCTGGTACATCTGCTTCGTTAAGAGTTCTAATAATAAGCCTATCAGTTTCAAGGACAGGTTTATCTATCTCGTAATCTTTTAACATGGTTCCTCCATCTTATCACTGTATTCTATTTCTTCGCCCTATTCAAGTTTCGCAAACCGTTTACTGACATAATATCAAACAAATTCATATTACATAGCAAAAGCGGGATGGGAAACCCATCCCCTACAGGGTTGAAAGCATCATTTATGCAAAAACAACCAATTCTGCCGTAGGGGACGGGTTTCCCGTCCCGCAGCTTCGTTTTTTCACACTTCCACAAAGAACAAGAATACACGCTATTTAAATAAGACGGCGTCACCGCGCTAATTCCACTTGCTCACTTCCCGTATTCCTTTTCAAACATCTTCTTATACGGCATGAGCATGCCTTCGTTCATGGCGTTGCCCATTTTGCCCTTGATTTTGGGATTTGAAATGAGCGCGCCGACCAGATACATTTTGATCATCATGCCCTTCTTCTTCTGGGGGAAGTCGTACTGTCCGTGGGATTTAAAGAACTTGTGGTCGGCTTTCATGAAGCCCTGCATGAGCCAGATAAGATCCCGGAAAATTTTCATACCGCCCACGCCGTAGAAGTTGCTCGGCTGGGTAAGCTTATTTTGAAGCGCATAGGCAAGGATCTTTGAAAAGCGGTCGATTTCGCCATTCGGGTCGGTTTCGTCGGTTGCCACGCCTGACAGGAAATTACCGCCCACCTGCGCGCGGGCTTCCACGATGGTTCTTACGTTTTCTTCTCTGGAATATGCGCCGCTGATCAGATAGCCCGTGGGCGCGCCCATGGTGACGGTGCGGTGACCGTTACAGAACTGGCGATCGTCGTACATTTTGAACCTTGCGCCCATGGAGTGATCTCGGATGGTGAACGCATACATAATTGCGTCCGCAGACTGGATGGTGTTTCTCAAAAAATCGTCGAATCCGTCGGTGTACACGCATTTTCCGGTGGTCGCGCAGCCAAAGCATCCGAGACAGCCGCCGCGGATTTCAGTTTCCCACAGGTTTACCACGCGCACCTTAAAGGGCGACACATTGATAAACCGGGCAATCATAGCGTTTAAGGAAACATCTTCCTTCTTCGCGTCCGTTACGAGAACAACTTCTTTATCGATTGCAGAAGTGTTCTTCTCTCCCTTTTCCGCAATCACGGGCGTGAAGGCGCAGGGCTCAGACAGCCGCTTTTCAAAAACGCCGTTTTTTATGCAGAATTCAGCGTACTCAAAAAACGCCTTGGCTTCTCTTCGGCCCTTTTCGGTGAGAAGGTCGTCCATGTCGGCGGAAAGGCCCCTGATCACGTTCATGCCGAGGTCGTGACAGTTGTCGGTTACGTACCTGTGCGCGGTCACGTCGTAGAAGTGCTTGGAGGTGGTGATCTGGGCGGCGGTTTTTCCTTTCAGACCAATGCTTCTTTCCTTGATGAGCTCAAAGAATCTGTGAATCTGGCTGGGCGCAATGAACGTGTAAACCGGATAGGAAAACAGGATCAGATCCGCGTTTTCAAGCGCCTTCTGAGCATTAGAAAAATCCTTTTCCAGCGCCTTGATTCTCTGACCCGCGTTCAGGTATTCAAACGTATGCTCAGGATACGCCATTTCGAGGTATTTTACCGTTTGAAGCGTGACGGAGTATTCCCCCTTCGGGCTTCCGTTCACGACGAGAATATGCATGTGATTCGCTTCTTCCTTCATTTATTCCGGCTTGGTTTCAAGCGACAGATCGAAATCGCCCAGCTTATTCACCTTAAAGCCGTTTTTCTTGTATTCTTCGTAGTCGAACGCTTCCAGTTCGTCGATGGCAAGCTTATGGAACTCATAGAAATTGTGCCACCACTCGTAGCCCGTGCCAAGGTCGGCATTCAGATAGGCGTCCGCGATGTCGCAGCCCATCTGGGGCGCTACGTAAAACGCGCCCATAGCCAGTACGTTTACGCCGTTTCCGGTGATGGCGCGAAGAGCGGCGGGAACGGATTCGACCACGCCCGCGTGCACATGGGGGCACTTGCTGGCGGCGATGTGAATGCCCATGCCGGTTCCGCAGAAGAGAAGGGCGCGGTCAAATTCGCCTTCTGAGATGCAGGCGCCGACTCTTAAGCCCACTCTGTGGAACATAAGATCCGTGTTTTCCTTGTCCTGATCGGGCGCTGTCACGCCAAGATCCGTGATCTCCCAGCCCTTTTTCTTAAGGTGCGCAACGACCGCTTCCTTTAAAGGAAAGCCTGCAAAATCCGCGCCTACGACCAGCTGCTTGTTTTTAACCGTCTTCATATTGTACTTCCTCCTAAATTTATCTTTCCAAAGGAACGTGAATCATGTGCGTTCCATGTGTCCAGGTTTCCTTTTTGCCCATAAATTCCGCGTGACAGGTTGTTCCGAAGGGCACATCCACATACAGATGCGCCTCTAAGTATCGTTTGGTCCAGCGGACGTTGATTCTGCCAAAGCGCGTGTCGATGCCGGCCTGCGCGCTTAAAAGCTTTTCGGGCATGTAGGGCTTTACGGTAAAGGTTTCATAGCCCGCATCCTCTGGATATACGCCTGCAATATATTTATACAGGAATGATCCCGCCGCGCCGTACATGGGATGATTGTGCGAGTTCATGCCGGGGTTCTTTTTAAGCTCAAATCGCTCCCACACCGTCGTGGCCTCGTGCTGGCGCATAAAGCCGAAGGACGGATATTCCTCGCGGGTAAGCAGCTCGTACGCCTCATCGATATAGCCGTATTCGCTCAGCATATCCAGCATGTATCTTGAACAGAGGTTCCCGGTCGTGAAGGCGTAATTCGCGTTCACAAGATCGTCGCGCAGCTTCTTGGCGGCGCGGGGCGCGTCGCTTTCAGGAATGATCTTCAGCCACAGCGAAAACGCCTGACACGCCATCGAGCCCGTGGCCATGGATGCATTTTCCGCGTTGTACCACTTTTGAAGCATGGCTTCCCTGACCTTTTCGGCGGTTTCTTCGTGCTTTTGGGCTTCCTCTTCCCTACTTAAAAGCCGCGCCATCCGGGCAAGCGTTTTCAAATTGAAATACGAATAGCCCGTGGACATGAATTCACCGGGCGTCACTGCCGATTTTGCGCCGTCCTCACCGCCCTCGCAGGCATAACCAGGGCCTGCCCAGTCGCCGTAATAGCTGTAATCGACGATATAGTTGTCGCTTCTTGAAAGCAGATAGTTTTCCCATGCGCAGAAAGCGGGATAGGCTTCCCTGATCGTTTCAAGGTCGTTAAAGTGGAGATACCCCTGCATGCCCGCGACCAGAAAGCTGGAGCAAACCGGATCTGCCGGGCGCGCGCCGAAAACGAAGGGCGCGGTGCAGGTGATCGCGCCGTCCCCGCTTTGCACGTCCATAAGATCCCGCACGATCTTCCTGAACATTCCCGCGCAGTCAAAGTTATACGGCGTTTCTTCAAAGCGCACCGTCGCGTCGTTCATCCAGCCCATGCGCTCGTCCCTCTGGGGGCAGTCGGTGAGGATGGAATGCATGTTGTCGCGCTCGGTCATCAGAATCTGCTTCTGAAGCGCATTTAATTGCGCGCTGCCCGACACAAAAAAGCTGTCCGATTCAAGATCGGTGTGCAGGAGCACGGCTTCGATGTTTTCATAATCCACATCATACCCTTCAACGCTTGCATATCTGAAGCCGTGATAGGTAAAATTCGGCTGCCAGACGGAAAGATCCCTGTCGTCGCCGCTTGCAATGTAAACGTCCTCGCATTTTGCTTTCCTGAGCGGAAGCGTGTAAAGCGTTCCATCTTCGTCAAGTTCCTCTGCATGAACCACCTTAATTTTCTGATCCTTCTTAAGGTTTATAAGCGTCATTCGGACAACGCCCGAAAGATTCTGCCCGAAATCGATGATGGACAGGCCCTTTTTCGGATGAGAGATGGAAACCGGCTTGTACACGCCCATTTCCCTGATCGGCGCAAGCGTCATAACGCGCATTTCGCCACCGGGCGCGTCCGTAAACATTGCGGGCGAAAATCCGTCAAAGCCTACCTTGTCCCAACCAACCTGCGTCAGATTCGCATCGAAAATCTCTCCGTCAAACAGATTCGACTGAACGGATGCGCCCGTTCCTGCCTGCCAGGTTTCGTCGGTATCAATTTCCTGAATCTCTCCGTCCTCATACTCAATTTTCAGAGCAAGCGACAATTGTCTCTTTCCGAAAAAGCGCACAGGCACATTCAGATCCTTGATCATGCCGGTGTTGTTGTCGCGCCACCCACCGCCAACGCGCACGCCGATTGTGTTTTCGCCCGGTAAGAAATATTTTTCCATCTCCGGGTAAAACACATAC
This sequence comes from Clostridiales bacterium, assembly GCA_015056255.1. GTDB lineage: Bacteria > Bacillota > Clostridia > Christensenellales > Aristaeellaceae > SFHK01. The sequence continues at coordinate 8,997 of SVGP01000005.1, forward strand.
TGAACGGTCTTTGTGTAATCGGTGTGCGCTGGGTCGAGATATGCGTTTCCGATTGTTTCGCCGTTTATCGTTATTTCGTGATAGCCCAATCCCGCCGCATACATCCGTACGGATTTTACAGGCTTGTCAATTGCAAATTCCCGTCTGAAATATACGGTTGCGCCGTCCGGGTCGCCATTTAGGGCAATCCATCCGGCTTTCCATTCGGTCGAGCCGATATAAAAATGCTCCGTTTTTTCAAGGCTTTCATTTCCAAGATAGTCGAAAACGGAAAGAGAAAAGGCAATGCGCTTTCCCTCCGGAAAATCCGAAGACAGAACTTCGCACGCTTGTGTTTTCGCTTGTACGACGCCTGAATCAAACAGCATTTTATTGTTGCAAGTGAGTTTTAAACGGTACGCTTTCTGAAACGCGCCTTCTGCGCCCTCGGCTCCCCACGAAAATATCATTTTTTCGCTTTTCTCCACGGTGCGTCCACGCGCGTCCCCCTTAAGAAGCTTTCGGTTTACGGACAGCTTTATCGGCTGAAACAATTTTCCCCGCCTCCTGTCAACAGTTATGATGGATCAAACGTTAAGTTTTCCCATTGCGTTTAAACATATTATAACATATGATCATCCGTTTGGCGATACCCGAAATACGTACTTTCTATAAAAACACTTGATTTTATTCAGAGTGTATGATATCATTATTATGTAAAGTTATAGGGGTGGAAGATATCGCTTTCGCACCTTAAAATACCGAAGCAAAAAAAGCTTCTACACTCTTATACGGGAGGGAAAAACATGGAGAGATTCGCTAAAAACGTAAAGCGCACCGTAGCCGTCATTCTTCTTTTGATGATGCTGCCCATAAGCGCGCTTGCGGATTACACAGCCGTGGTCAACACCAGTAAAATGAATGTGTACTCCACCAACAAGGTAAACGACAAGTATTACCTTGGCTACTTAAAGCGCAATGTCGAGTTCACCGTCGTGTCCACCTCCGGCAACTGGGCCCGCATCAAATATCAGGGCAAAACGGGCTATGCGCAGCTGAAGGACATGAAGAAGGTTTCGACCACGCAGACTAAACGTCTGGCCTACACCAACCAGATGACCAAGGTCTATCCGAAGGCTACCTCCTCCAGCAAAGTCATCGATACTCTGACAGCGAATTATCCTGTCTACATCGTCGGTACCTCCGGCAGCTACTACCAGGTGACCAATTACGACGGCAAGGGCTCTGGATACGTGAGGAAAACCTATTTAAGCGACACCAAAAAGGACATCTTCGCCGTCGCAGCTGATAAAAAAGGCACCTATTCCTCCTCCAACTCCTCCACTTACATTTCCAGCTCCATAAAGAGCAAGCAGGAATACGTCGCCGCCAGCATGGGCAGAAGCAAGTACATCGAGTACATCGTTTATTCCGCGCTGTCCAAGGTCGGCTGCAAGTATTCCACAAGCCCCAACAACAAAACCACCTTCAAAAACGCCAGCTTCGTCAAAACCTGCTTCGCGTCGCTCGATTTCTACGTTCCTTCCTCTATTAAGGATATCGGCCACAGCGGAAAAGCCGCCTTTGTCTCCAGACGAGAGCTCAAGCGCGGCGACATCGTCTGCTTCGACTGCGATACCAGCAACGGCGACATCATCGATCATGTTGGCATTTATCTTGGAAACGGCTATTTCGTCCACGCCTCCAACGCGGCGGGCATGGTCGTTGTTTCCAAAATGAATTCCGGCTACTACTATAAAAACTTCTGCTGGGGCAGAAGATATGTATAATCGCAAAAATACAGAAGCAGTACGCTCAATATCGTTATATAAGAAAACCATGGCATGATTAAAGCGCGGGCGGTCGATGACCGCCCGCGCTGATTTAATGACATTGAGCGTATACTCTCTCTGAACCCATCCCCTACTCCCCTGTCAGCGCCCGCCGTAATTTTTCAAGCGCCTTTTTCTCGATGCGCGATACATAGCTTCTTGAAATCCCGAGCATTTTAGCAACCGCATGCTGCGGTCTGGGCGAGCCTCCGGTCAGCCCGTAGCGCAGGCACACCACCTTTTGTTCCCTCGGAGACAGAAGCTTCGGTATGAGCTTCAGCGCCCTTTGGGATTCGATCCGCGTTTCGGCTTCGTCTGAGAGCGCGTTTTCCTCCGTGCCCAGAAGGTCGGAAACAAGAATGCTGTTTCCATCCTTGTCTGCGCCGATGGGTTCGGACAGGGAAATGTTGGCCTTCAGCTTCTTGCTTGCGCGAAGCAGCATCAATATTTCATTTTCAATGCATCTTGACGCATACGTTGTAAGCCTGCCGACCTCGGGGCGAAAGGTTGAAACCGCTTTCATCAGCCCGATTGTGCCCACGCTGACCAGATCGTCTGCGTCCACATTTCCAGCCGAATATTTTTTTGCAATGTGCGCAACCAGTCTCAAATTGTGCTCGATCAGAAGGCGCTTTGCTTCTTCGTCGCCCTCACAGGCAAGGCGGATTTTCTCTTCCTCTTCCTTTTCGGAAAGCGGCATGGGAAAGGAAGATTTGACGCCCACATGTCCGAACAACAGCCTTGCGCCGTCCAGAATATAAAAAAGCATATCGGAAAACACCCGCATCCCTCCTGAAAACGCATCCGTCTTCGGGAATGTATGCGGGTGTTTTCATTTCTTTGCCTGTCCCCGGGAATCGATTACTGTAAGAGCGCGTACTTAACGCACGCGCATATTTTTATTCGCTTTTGTTCTGCTGCTCAAGGTCATACGCCTGCCAGAGCGGGCGGTATTTGCTTACGTTAGCCTCGTGCTCCTGGCCTGTTTTGGCGAAAACCAGCTTTCCCGAGGCAGGTTCTGCCGCGCAGAAATAGAGGTAGTTTTCCTCTATGAATTCCTCGTCCGGATTGAGCGCGGCAATGATCGCGTTTTTGGAGGGGTTGCAGATCGGGCCGACGGGGAGACCGGACACGCGATAGGTATTGTATTCGGTGTTAACGGAAATGTCCTCGCTGGTAAGAGCAATTCGGGTGTTTCCGGTGAGATACGTCGCGGTCGGGTCGCTTTCAAGCTTCATGCCAGCCGCAAGGCGGTTATAAAACACCGCGCTCACGCGCTTCATGTCCTCGATCGAACCGGCTTCTTTTTGGATGACGCTTGCGAGCGTAATGATCTCGCTTTCCGTAAGCGGAACCTTTTCCGTTCCGTACTTCTCCGCTTCTTTGACAAGATTTCCGTTTTCATCATACACTGCTTCGTTCGTAAAGAGGGAAGCAAAGACCACGTCGGTCTGGCGAATCAGCGTTTTGACAATGGATTCCGCGTCGGCGGACAGGTAGATGCGGTAGGTATCCGGCGCGAGATAGCCCTCTAAGGGATAGGCGCGTTTGTTCAGGTTTTCATTGGCATCCGCGTTTATGAGCGCAAGGCTGTAGCCCAGGAAGGGCTCGTACTGTTTGCAGACGGACGTGAATTCCGCTTCACTGCCAATCGCGCCCACGTCTTTTAGGTATTTTGCAATGTCCTGAACCGACCAGCCGGGAATGATGCGAATGGTGCGCTCGTTGGTCGCGTTTCCGGAGGAGATTGCGTCCACGACCTCAAAAAGGTTCATGTCGCGCGACAGATAATACATACCGGACTGAATCTTGTTGGTAAGGCCGTAAAACTGGATGTAATACTTGAAAACGGAGGGCGATTTAATGTAGCCCTGCTCCTGAAGGTTCTTTCCGATGGTGGTGATGGATTCGCCGGAAGAGATGGTGAAGCCCGGCGTTAGATAGTCCGTCTCATCGGGCGCAGAAATGTAGCCGAAATAGATGGTGTCCCATACGGTTGAAATCAGCCCCACCACGATCAGAAGCGCGCACAGGAAAATGACCGCAGGCCGCAAAACCTGCCACAGCCACGCGTACCAGAACATGCCGTACTCGCGGTCGCGCATGACGGTTTCGCGCGTGTAGCGGCGCGGTTTAAACGGATTTCCATTCCCTATGCGCTTCTTTTTCCGATGCTTGGACATATCTACCCTCCGAATTGATCAGGCCTGCGTGAGCGCGTCGATATCGATTCCGGCAACATCGCCCAGAATCTTATAGATATCTGCCAGCATTTTCTGAAAGCGGAACTCGGCCAGAAGATACTGGGACGCATCCTGATTGAACTGAAGAAGGGAAGCGATTCGCTGCATTTTCTGCATATCCTCCGAATCCATTCCTTCGCCCGATGCGGCGCGCGCCTGCATTCTGAACTGCATGCGTTTATATTCGTCCAAAAGCGCCTTGTTGGTGGAATCCTCATAGGCGATCGTTTTGAGGCGATTGTATTCCCTGTATTCTTCCGTTTCCTTAAGCGCACGCGCGAGCATATGCGCCTGATCGTATACATTCATTTTGGTTGTTCCTCTCTTGGACGGACAAATATGCGTCCGGGTTCAATTTTTCATCAGACAATGATCGTCAGAATCATGGGATTTCTCTTGATGGTATCGTAAATATAGCGGGACAACGCCTCGCGGATCACGTCCTTTAAAGCGCCGGTAGATATACCGGAATACAGCTTTGCATCCAGAACGCGGCGTACGGTGGCGCGCGCGCCTTCCATGATGTCCTCATTTTCCTTTACGTACACAAAGCCGCGCGAAACAATATCCGGGCCACTGACGAGGGTACCATCTTCATGGTCAAGGCCGATGACCACGATAATCAGACCGTCCTCGGACAGGTGCTTTCTGTCGCGCAGCACGGTTTCGCCAACGTCGCCGATGCCGAGGCCATCGATCAGAACCGCGCCTGAGGGCACGACGTCCGAGGCGCGCATTTCGTCCTTTGTTACTTCAATGACCGTGCCGTTGTCGGGAATCAGCACGTTTTCCTCCGGAACGCCCATGGTAACGGCGAGATTGGCGTGATGATAGAGATGCCTGTATTCGCCGTGCACGGGGATAAAGAATTTGGGCTTAATCAGCGCCTGCATGAGCTTTAATTCTTCCTGCCTTGCGTGACCGGATACATGCACTTCTGCAAGCGCGTCGTAAATCACGTCCGCGCCGGTTTTGACCAGCTGATTTAAAACCCTTGAAACGCTCTTTTCGTTTCCGGGAATGGGCGTCGCGGACACGATGACCATGTCGCCCGGGCGAATTTCGAGCTTCTTGTGCTCCTGAAACGCCATGCGGGAAAGGCCGCTCATAGGCTCTCCCTGACTGCCGGTTGTGATGACAATAATTTCATCATCCGGGTAGCGGTCAAGATCGTCGGCATTGATCAGATATCCGTCCGGCACATCCATGTAGCCGAGCTGCATGCTTAAGCGAGCAACATTTACCATGCTTCTTCCGATCAGGCACACGCGTCTTTTGCGACTCACAGCCGCGTCAATGACCATCTGGATGCGGTGGACATTGCTTGCAAACATGGCAATGATGATCCTGCCCTGCGCGCGGTCGAAGAGGTTATTGAACGTTTCGCCGACCTTTCTTTCGCTCATCGTGTAGCCGGGACGCTCTACGTTGGTGGAATCCGCCATCAGAAGCAGCACGCCCTCCGAACCCAGCGCAGCCAGACGATTAAAGTCCATCAGCTGACCGTCGACGGGCGTGTAGTCCACCTTGAAGTCGCCCGTGTGAACGACAACGCCCACTGGCGTATGAATAGCCAGTGCGCACGTTCCCGCGATGGAATGGCTCATCTTGATAAATTCAACCTTGAACGCACCCGCTTCCACAATGTCGCCGGGCTCGATCACGTTGATTTTCGCGCTGCCCAAAAGCTTGTGCTCCTTGAGCTTGCTTTCGATAAGCGCGCTGGTCAGCTTTGTCGCATATACGGGCGCGGGAATCTCCCTTAGTACGTAGGGAGCCGCGCCGATGTGATCCTCGTGACCATGGGTGATCATGTAGCCGCGAACGCGATCGCGATTCATCTGAAGATAGGATGTATCGGGAATGACAAGGTCAACGCCGGGCATGTCCTCGCGCGGGAAGATCGAGCCGATATCCACGACAATGATATCGTTTCCATATTCGAACGCGGTCATATTCTTTCCGATCTCACCGAGACCGCCGAGTGGAATGATGCGCAATGCATTTGCATTGCTCTTAACCATATTCTTTTTGCGTCCCTGATTCGGGACGGGCTTTTTGGGCATAGGAAACCTCCTTTTCGGTTTAATAAACTTTGATATATCACTTTAACCGCGCGGCGCAGCGCCCGTGCGGTTCATTTCAAAACAGAGACGCGTATGTTTTTTATAAGTATAGCACGCTCAAGGGCATTTTTAATTTGAATTTATGCCATGCTCCGAAATTTTACGCATGTATTGGCGTAGAGTCTTATTTTTTACGCGCATTTTTCCAGAATTCATGTAATAGGCTTGTGCATTCGTCTTTTAATAAGCCGCCGTCGCTCGGGCAGAAATTGGGAAACGCCGGATCCTCCGTCAAGCGGTAGACGCTGCCCGCGCAGCCGTATTGCTCGTCAAACGCGCCGAAAACGAGCCTCTTCACGCCGCTCATGGCGATTGCGCCCGCGCACATGGGACAAGGCTCGAGCGTCACATACAGGGTAAGATCATCCATGCGCCAGCGGCCGGTTTGCTTTGCCGCCATACGCAGAACGTTGATTTCAGCGTGCGCCGTGGGGTCGCACGAGCGCTCTCTCGTATTATGCGCGCGCACAACCAAAACATCCCCGCGTGCAATGACCGCGCCCACGGGGATTTCTCCTTCATGAAGCGCATCTTTCGCTTCCTCAAGCGCTGTGCGCATCATGCTTTCATCGTTTTTTGTAAACATCAAAACTGTACGCCCATCGTCTTTAAAAAGTCGATGGAGGATTTCATTTCTCCAAGCGGATTATCCGTGTCCGCAGCGTTGTCCTGTTCGATTTCAATATACTTAACGCCGGTTTCCTCGCACGCGCGGATGATTTCCTTCCAATTGAGATTTCCGCTTCCGATGGGCGCCATCTTCTGGATATTTTCGCCGGAGCCGACCATGTCCTTAAAGTGGCCGACGTCCATGCGTCCGTCTACCTTCTTAATCCAATCGACGGGGTTACATCCGCCCGCCTGAACCCAATAGGTGTCCAGTTCGAATTGCGCCTCGGGGCAGAAGGTATCAAACAGGATATCCATGCCGAGCACGCCGTCAAAGCGCTGGAATTCGAAGGCATGGTTGTGATAGACAAAGGTGAGGCCTTCGTCAGAGAGCTTTTTGGCGATTTCGTTTACGTGCAGGGCAAAATTTTTAAAGCCCTCCGCGCCGCCATTGTATTCTTTGCTCATCGCGCCAAGGCCCGCGTATTTTACGTTCCACAGCTTGTGGCGGCGAATGAGCGCGTCCAGGTGATTGTCAAAATCGTCCATGGAGTTGTGGGTGACCACAGGGGTCATGCCGGTTTCAAGAAGAATATCGCGCACCGTTTCGTCCGGAATTTCGCGGCTCTGACCGGACAGCTGGCAGGTATTGTAGCCCATTTCCTTAAGGCTCATAAGCGTGTTTTTCAGATCCTCGGCGTTTTGCGCGAGGTTGCGCACGGAATACAGCTGCGCACCGACAACAAAGTTCTTCATAGTTTTCCCTCCGCATAAACTTGTAAATCTATTATAGCGCAAATTGGGCTTGTTCGCAACGAGAAATATAAACATATTCAAAAATTCAATCGGAGGCGAAAATCAGTGAATACCCTCAAAAAAGTTCAGATCCGCCGCGAAAGGGCCTCCTTTCCCGCGCTGGTCGTCGCGTTTCTGGTGCTTTCCGTCGTATTTTTTCTGTCGACCATGAGCGTCCGGGAGGAAAAGGCGATTGCCAAATCGCCTTCAAAAAAGGAAATTTTTACACGCGAATTTGCGCTTAGCGATGTGGACGTTCATCTGATTTCGCTTTTCGAAGACGCCAATCAGGAATCCGCACGGCTTTTTTCCGCAAGGCACATGCAAAGAGGCGCGGCGGGCTATCTTTTTGAAACGGATGGGCGATGGCATTCAATCGGAAGCGTCTATTTTTCAAAGGAAGAGGCTGAAAAAATGAGGGCGCATCTTTTTGAAAGCGGAATGGACGCAAAGATCATCCCCGTCCATCAAAAGGGCGTGCTCCTTCGCGTAACGGCGGACGAAGACACGCTGAAAACACTTGAATTCTGTTTGTCCGCTTTTTCGGAATATGAAAAGTCGCTGATGGATTTGGCAAATAGACTCGATGCGGGAACACTTTCGGAAAGAGAGGCGCGCGTGCTTTTGCCGGTTCTGAAATACGATTTATCAAAGCATGAGGCAAGCGCAAAGGAAAAAGCGCAGGCTTCCGGCGAAAACGCAGTGAAGGAAATCTTTGAAATGTATCTTTTGAATCTTGAAACCGCATCCAATCTTACAAAAAGCGAGGGCGGAGAGATGATGCTCTCCGCCCGGGTCAAGCACGCAGCGATCGAAAGCGCGCATAAACGCATGCAGCTCTTAAAAAAGCTGGCAGGCTAAATCGTAAGATCCACTTCGTCCACATCTCGCTTGACTGCGGTATCCCACGTGAGCGCGGATACCGTGGCCCAGCCGTTCTCGTTTAAAACATCGTCCGAGTTTTCAGGATAGGGCGCGGATTCCGCCCCGTCGCACAGGAAATAATATGTGTGTCCGTATTCGCTTTTGTAGGATTCGTATCTTGCTTCCGTAAGGTACACGGGCGCGAGCGCCTGCGTGGATTTTATACCCTTGATTTTATCAAGCGGCAGCGCGGGCACGTTGAGGTTATAAATTTCGCCGCGCCTTAAGGGATGCTTAAGCGCCCATTCAGCCACGCGCAGGGTGATTTCAGCAGCGGCGGTATAGTCTTTCTGCGTAAAGGAGCGAAGAGAAGCGGCAATCGCGGGACAGCCGGCCATCGATGCCTCCATCGCCGCGCCCACTGTGCCCGAATAAACGCACGCGCCGCCGAGATTGGAGCCTTTATTGATGCCGGATATGCAGATATCGGGCTTGTCATCCCTTAAAAGAAACACGCCCAGCCGCGCACAGTCCGTGGGCGTTCCGTCAACGGCAATGGCGCGCATGCCGAAAAGCTGGGACTCACGCGCATGAAGCGGCTTTACTATATTGATGGAATGGCTGCACGCGCTTTTTTCGCTGTCCGGCGCACAAATCGTCACACGATGCCCTTTTTCCACCGCAAGCTTTGCCAGCTGCAAAATGCCCTCCGCGCGGATGCCGTCGTCATTGGTTAAAAGAATATGCATATCCGTCCTCCGAATCCATTTACTAAAAATGGGCCTTTTAAAGGCCCAACACTATAATGATAGCAGATTTATTTTTATTCGTCAACTGTCTTCGTTAAGAATCTACTGTTTATACAATGTTAATATTGAAAATTTTGTATAAATTTCCGGGTTGCAAAATAAGGCATTCTGCCGTATAATTTAAGCACAGAGAGCGAAGAACACCAAACAAAAGGAAACTTCCTCCAGACGAACCTGACCGAAGAGATTCTCATAAAAGGATACAAAGCATCCTAAAAAAGAAAATTAAAGAAAAGAGAGTCGCAGGAATTCGGAAATGGAAACGTCAAATACAAAGAAAGCGAGGTACACAAACAGATGTTAGATATCAAGATCCAACAGAAATGACCCTTGATTGTGGATGATCGGACTTTGTGAAGAAAGAGGAAGATCGCAAAATGAAGCAATCAAGGGTCATTTCATTTTTGGAAAAATGCGGATTCGTCCGTTTCACAGATAGCATTTCTCAGATTCCGTTGGGGATCTGTTTTTTTATACCTGTAATACCGTAGGGCGGGGGCTTGCTCCCGCCGCACTTTCCTCCATTTTGCAAAACAACGCCGGGCGATTCATGAATCGCCCCTACGGAATAGCTGCGCCATAAAACTGATACTACATATTTCCTGAAAACACCGCCGATTTTCCTGCGCGAAATGTTGGGGCGATCAATGATCGCCCGCGCTATCTTACAAAATCACGTGCTTTTCCTTAAACAATCTGCGTAAACGTCAGGAGCAAGCCCCCGCCCTATCGCCTGGATGGATTTTTAAGTAAAAACAAAGACCAAAGACAAATGTTTTTTACTGATTTTCCTTCTGCTTTTGAATGACCTCGTACAGCGCTTTTATTTTCTTGTCGTACGTCTGTCCTTTTCGGATGCGCTCGATCAATTGCGCTTTGCCTTCAAACTCCATCATTTCTATGCAGGTAAGCGCCTGCTCCGCGTTTTCGGGATTGAAAAAGCCGAGCGCGTAGAATTCCTTGGCAAGCTCGTTTCTCTGGAGCATATGCATGGGACTTGAACGCTGGGGACGGATCTTAATGTCGAAGACAGGCGCGGAAAAGAAACGGTCCGCGTCCTCGCCCCTTGCGCGGATACGCGCGTTACAGAATCTTATGTATTTTTGTCCATTTTCCGCGCCCATTACGCGAAAGCATCTGGGTTCGGTGTAAAACTGGCGAATGAGCTCGATGATCAGATGACAAATGCGGGTAAAGGCGCGATAGCTGCTCTTGAGCGCGTCCCTTGAAAGCTTGTCGCCCGCGCTTTGAAGCGCCATAATCGCGCTGGCTGCGGTCACGCCGCTTGCGGACGCGCCCTGAGAAAAGTCGCGGTTGCCGCTGGTCTGCTTAAGCTCATCGATTTTGCCGTTCAGAATCGCGATCAGGGCGCTGCTCACGGGGCGCATTTCGATCTGCCGGATGCTGTCAGTCGGCGCAGAGCCGCCCTGATAATGCACAAAGTCGTTATTCCAGTCGGCATATTCTTCCTCGTTGATCGCGCCATCGGAGCGGATGAAAAAGCGGGGCCGCGCGGACATGAGCGCGCTTTTCAAAATGACGTTGTTGAGCTTGTCGATATACATCTGCGGCTGCTTGCACACGTCTATAAAGCCAAAGCCCGCAGGTGAATCCGCCTCCTGAAACTGAACGTCGAACACGAACGGATACTGTCCATGGTCGTAATAGCCGCGCTCAGAATACCTTTCGTCGTTTTCAGACGCATACAACAGCTGACCGCAGACGAACTTCACAAAATGCATGATATCGCGCCCATTCACGCGCTTTTTATAGTACCAGTCGACCACCACGCTCCTGTCCGCCGTTTCTTTTCGGGTATTTCTATAATTGGTTTCGGTGATTATACCGCCGTTCAGTTTGCCTTCCAGAAACGGCCACGCTTCAATGAGCGTTTCATTATCCACGCTTTCGGTATGGAAAAGATGCTTGGAATATTGAATGTTTTTGATTCCCGGCTCCCAGTAAAGACACATGGGGTCGACAGGCCTTATATCGATATCCCCCATGCCGCCCATGCGCGACGGATTCCAGAAAACGCCGGTGATGCCCGTTCCTCCCTTTAATTTTGTCCACCAAACGTCGGAATACACCTCTTCATACTCGTTCTGCTCCAGAATAACCGGCAGAATTGCGCTCAGCGCCTCGGCGTCCGGCTGATCGCTTTCTTCCCTTGGAAGCAGGAAGGGCTCGGGGTAATTGTCCATGGCGTCGGCGTGCTTTCCGGCAATGGAATTTAAAAGCCACGCGCTGGTCGAGGAAATGTCGTCGGGGTTTTTCCGAAGCGCGGTATCGCTTCTTCTCAAGCGGTACCATTCCTCGTTGTCCACAAGACGCGCTTCAAGGCTCGCCTTCGCGGCGCGGTATTTCATGAGCGTGCGCTCGGCCTCCAGTATGCTTTCCTTTGTAATGACTGGATGGATTGGATGTGACATGGATGGTTTGTCTCCTTTCAAAGTTATATGCGATAAAATCGCGCATTTGAGTTTTTCTTAAGATCCAGAGGATCCTCCCTCGGCGCCCCTGTTTTCACACACGACTGCGGAGAAATGGGATTCTCCATGAGCACATAACGGCATTCATCGTAGATGTGATCCTCCTGAGAAGAGTTCACATCCTCGACCATGCGCGTGTCGTAGGTGAGCGAGGGCACGGTTCTTATAAAATGAACGCAGGTATTGAAAACCTGAAGCATAGGTCTTCCGTCTTTTTGAAAAGCAAACCTGTAATGAAACTGCATCTTACCCGGAAGGCGCGTGTTGTCGCCGGGCTGAAAATAGCAGTAGTTTGGGTGCCGCGCCATCATGGCTGCCACGGATTCGCCTCTGGATTCGTCAAAGATCGATGGATCGGCAACGCCTGTTATGACTCTGCCCTTCAAAAGCTCGTTTTCATTTTCCATTCGTCTTATATTTTCGGCAATTTTGTCAGGCGCTTCGCGCGTGCCTTCGTTGGGCGTTCCCGTGCAGCCGTAGAGTTCCGAAATGCGGTACAGCCGCCCGTCCTCATCCGCCGCATACCAGCCGACGGAATAAGGCCTTGCATAGCCGAAATCCAGTCCTCGCCAGATACGCCAGTGCTTTGGAATCCGAAACGGCTTGATTACATGGGTAAACAGGCCGTCCTCATAGTGATTCGGATCGTTCACCCACTCCCTGAACACCTGCCCGTCGAAGGAATCCCAGTTGCCGTACAGCTGCGCGTTTCTCTGGGCGACGGGCAGCATCGCAAGGTTGGCAAGATAGCTCCTGTCGTTTTGAAGGAGCGCCTCGTTGTCATAAACCGTTGCGGGGATAAAGATGCGGCTTCTTTCCTGCCTCTCCTCCGCGCCCTCGGGCGTTCGGATCACGCAAGTTTCCGTGACAGGCGTAAGGGGCGGAGCGCAGGTAATGAACCTGTCCTTCACCCATCCGTGCCCCACGCCGCCGGGGTTCGTCGTCGCGCGGATGCCCACAAACGTGCCGGGACCGGAGGGGCGGTTTCTTGAAAACATGAACGAATACTCATCCCACGTAAAATGCGTAAGCTCGTCAAAGATAATCAGATCAAACTGCCGTCCGCGGTAGCTTTCGGTGTCGGCGGATGTATGCATGCTTCCAAAGGAAACCCTTGCGCCGGATGGAAACGTCCATCTGTGAGAAGTCTGATTGTATTTAACTCCCGGAAACATCCTTGGATAATACATGCGCGATTTATCGATGAGCTCCGTCAATTGCGGATAGGTTTTTCTTAAAATCAAAGCCTGAAAATGCGGAATATGCACCCAGTAAAGCGGCAGCATGACGGCGGCTTCGCTCTTTCCCCCGCCCGCCGCGCCGCCGTACAGGCATTCGTATTCCCGCCTTTTTAAAAACATGGCCTGCTTTTTCTGCGGCTGCCACACGATGTTACGCATTTGCATCATCCGGCGCAGGCAGAATCACAACGCCGGTTTCGCTGTTGTCCTTTTCCGGCGGCGAAAGCTTTTTTTCTTCAATTTCAAGCTTTTTAAGCTGCACGCTTCTTTCGCTCTCTGCTTCCGGCGGCAAAAGGCCGTAAAGGCCGCGCACAACATCGCTCAATTCCCGTATGGCCAATATGACGTCGCGCAGATGCTTTACATTTCTGGTTTTCAGTTCCACTTCGCCGACCGCTCCGGAAGATTTTTCCTGAAAGACATGCCGCATGAATTGATTTTTGTCCTTCAGCATATCCATAATCTCGTCCGCCGCCAGATCCGCGCATTTTTTAAGCGCCTCCATCTGTATGCTGCTTGAAAGCTTTTTGGCCTTCACGGGGCGAATCCGCGTTATCGGCGCATCCATCTCATCCTGCCAGACTTTCTTTTCCTCTTCCACATTCGGCCCTCCTTTCGCTGAATCAGTGTACACATTTTCATTTTTTCTCTCTACACGCCGAAAAAAATTTATGAAATCGTATTTACAAACGCAGAATTGAATGGTATAATCTCTCCATATTTCAAATTCATACCGAATTTGCGAAAAAATCATCGTATTTTGAAGGGAGTTTCCGCATGAGCTTTCAGAATGAGTATTTAAAGAGCGTATACGAAAAGGTTGTCCAGCGCGATCCTGATCAGAAGGAATTTCTGCAGGCGGTCAAAGAGGTATTGGAAAGCCTCCAGCCCGTATTTGACAAGCGCCCCGACTACGTAAAAGCCGGCATCGCCGAGCGCATCGTCGAGCCCGAGCGCATCATCACTTTCCGCGTAAGCTGGGTGGACGACAACGGCGTCGTTCAGGTCAACCGCGGCTATCGCGTGCAGTTCAACAGCGCCATCGGCCCCTACAAGGGCGGCTGCCGTCTGCATCCGAGCGTCAATCTGTCCGTCATGAAATTTCTGGGCTTTGAGCAGACGTTCAAAAACTCTTTAACCAGCCTCCCCATGGGCGGCGGCAAGGGCGGCAGCGACTTTGACCCCAAGGGCAAGAGCGACAACGAAATCATGCGCTTCTGCCAGAGCTTTATGACCGAGCTTTACCGCCACATCGGCCCGGACACCGACGTTCCCGCGGGCGATATCGGCGTAGGCGCGCGAGAAGTGGGTTACATGTTCGGCCAGTACAAGCGCATCAGAAATGAATTTACCGGCGTTCTGACCGGAAAGAGCATCTATTCCGGCGGCTCCCTCGCCCGCACGCAGGCAACAGGCTACGGCCTTTGCTATTTCACGCAGGAAATGCTGAAGGAAAAGGGCTTAAGCTTTGAAGGCAAAAAGGTCGTTATCTCCGGAAGCGGCAACGTCGCCATCTACGCAAATGAAAAAGCCACCCAGCTGGGCGGCAAGGTCATCGCGATGAGCGACTCCTCCGGCTATGTGGTCGACGAAAACGGCATCGACCTTAAGCTCATGAAGCAGATTAAAGAAGTGGAGCGCGCCCGAATCGTTGAATACGCCAACCGCGCGCCCGGCGCAAAGTTCTTCCCCGGCTGCAAGGGCATCTGGACCGTTCCCTGCGACATCGCTCTTCCCTGCGCTACGCAGAACGAGCTGGACGAAGAAGGCGCAAAGGCTCTGATTGCAAACGGCGTTGTCGCCGTTGCCGAGGGTGCAAACATGCCCTCTACCCCCGAAGCGATCGCTGCGTTTCAAAGCGCGAACGTCCTCTTCGCCCCCGCCAAGGCGGCAAACGCCGGCGGCGTAGCCACCTCCGGCCTTGAAATGACTCAGAACAGCATCCGCATGAGCTGGTCGTTTGAAGAGGTCGACGAGAAGCTGCACGGCATCATGGTCAACATCTATAAGGCAGCGTCCAATGCCGCCAAGGAATACGGCTGCGAAGGAAATCTGGTCGCCGGCGCAAACATCGCGGGCTTTTTAAAGGTTGCCGAGGCCATGAAGTGGCAGGGCGTGGCGTACTAAGAAACTTTTTTTACGGATTATTACCAAATAATTCAATAGCGCGGGCGATCAATGATTGCCCCTACATGTTGATATGGAATCATAACATTATTGTAGGGGCGATTCATGAATCGCCCGCGCCTTTTTCTTCCATTTCTTTTCCACATCTGATAAAATACCCGATTGAACCCTTCCCCCTCCTGTGGTATAATATTCTCCATTACGGGAGGGATAGAAATGCTTTCAAAGCTTGCCGGGCGGATCATCAGAATGCGCCGGTTTTTTCTTGTTTTATTCTTGCTTATGACGGTCGCTTCTGCGTTTTTGATTACAAAAACAAACATCAATTACGATTTTACGGATTATCTGGGCAAGGACACGATCACGCGCAAATCGCTTGACATGATGGAAAAGGATTTCGGAAACACGGATCAATTGACCATCATGTTTGAAAACGCGAGCGAGGGCGTGTGCGCAGAAATCTGCGCGGCCCTAAATGAACGCGAAGGCATCCTTCGCGCGACGCACGATCCCGATAAGGATGCAAAGCGCGTAGACGGCGCATTATATGAGCGCATCGAGGTGTTTTTAGAATGCGAGGATTCGGTTGCATATGTAACGGATCTATCCAATGAACTTGAAAGCAGGGGCGATATCGGCGCTCTTCACTTAAGCGGCACTGCGCCTCAGACGATCAAGCTCAAGGAAACCATCATGCGTGAGGTGGTGATCGCGATGGCGATTGCCGTTGTTGTAGTCATCGCGGTTCTTTTCATCACGTCGCATTCGTGGATGGATCCTGTCATCCTTTTTATCGTGTTTGTGTCCTCCATCGTCATCAACATGGGTACAAACTGGATTTTTCCTTCCATTTCGTTTGTCACCTTTGCCGTGTGCGCTATTCTTCAGTTGGCGCTGGCGATGGACTATTCCATTATGCTCCTTCACAACTATTTCGCGTTTCTGGAAGAAACAAACGACCACACTCAGGCCCTGACGCTTGCGCTCACACGCTCGTTTATGCCCATCTCTTCCTCCTCCCTCACAACGATCGCTGGCCTTGTGTCGCTGATGTTCATGAGCTTCACCGTGGGCTTTGACATCGGAATCGTTTTGTCCAAGGGCATCTTGATCAGCATGATCACGGTGTTTCTTTTGATGCCGTCTCTTATTTCCATATTCTCATCCCCGCTTGAAAAATCGCGCCACAAGCCGCTTCCGCTGGGCGGGCGCGCAATTGGAAAATTTGCATATAAAACGCGGCGTGTACTTCCGATTATTCTCATTATTGTTATTCTTATCTCCTGCATCCATCAGGGAAAAAACGAATACGTCTTTACGGACACTTCGATGAACATCGAATCAAACCTCGTCAGCCGCGTGTTCGGCCTTTCCAATCAGCTGGTGCTTCTGTTCCCCGCGGACATGTCGGACGAAGCGCTGGATACGCAAAGGGAACTGATCCGAAAACTGGAAGAAGTGGAATTTCAGGGCAAAAAGGCCGTTACAAGCGTAACCAGCCTTGTAACGACCGGCGAAGCCGCCATTAAATACTATACGCTTGACGAGATTTCAAAGCTCAGCGGCATTTCGCCTCTTGCGCTGGGTTTGTATACCGGTTCTCTTGGCTTTGGAACCGTTGTTCGCGGAGACGAGCTGGTGGACAAGGCTGCGGAAATCATGACGAAAAACGAATCCATTCAGTCGATCAAGGAAATGCTGGATTTTGCCCGCAGCATGTTTGTGGGCGAAACGTATTCCAGAATGATTCTCTTAATGGACATTCCTTATTTCGGGGATGAAATGCACGAAACGCTTGACGAAATCAGAAAAATCCTTCACGAAACCTACCCGGGGCAGGAAGTTGGCATCGCCGGCGCAACCATGTCATCTTATGACATCGCAACGGCGTTTCAGGGCGACATGCTGCTTGTCAATATCCTTACCATTCTGGCGGTTGTTCTGATTATCCTTTTGTCGTTCAAATCTTTCTTCGTGCCCGTGGTTCTCGTATGCGTCATACAGGGCGCAATCTGGCTCACCCTGAGCCTTTCAACGCTCATGGGCGAGGGCATATTCTTCATGTGTTATCTGATCATCACCGCCATCATGATGGGCGCGACCATCGACTACGGCATCCTTCTGACCGGAAACTACCGAAGGCTGCGCCTCTCTCTTTCGCCCCGCGAGGCCATATTAAGCGCCATGGAGGGCTCGATTGCAACCATTCTGACCTCCGGCGTCATTTTAGCGGTTTCCGGTTTCATCATCGGAAATGTGTGCACAACCTATTACATTTCCTCCATCGGCAAAATGCTGGCGCGCGGCACAGCGATTGCAATTGTGCTTGTGGTAACGCTTCTTCCTTCCATGCTCTTAGGTCTCGACCGGGTGATCGCGCCGAAGGGAAGCGTAAAGGAATAAAAAAACGGACAGCTTTTCATAAGCCATCCGCATTCAGAACATCAATAAATCCCATTAAGAACGAGCGGGCGATCAATGATCGCCCCTACATGTGGCGATGCCATATCAGCCATACGGTAGGGGCGGTCATTGACCGCCCGCTTTTTTGCTTATTATTTCACTTCCGCAATCGCGAACAATACCCATTCGTTGTCGTCCAGTTCGAAAAGCGCCTGAACGACGTTTCCGGCCTCGGTTTTCCAAACAAGGACGCGCCTTACGCCTGCGTTTTCTTCGTCCGCCAGATTGATTTTCATAATCTCAAGGCCTTCGCATCCAAACGCCTCGGTCACCTTTTCAATCGTCATGCCCTGCTTGTAGGAAGAAAGCTTGGTTAGCGGGATGTTTGCAACGGGCGCAATATCGCCTGCGTTTTCAAACGCGCGGGCTTTTGCCTGAAGCCTTCCGCTTTCGTAAAACGCGCAGAGGATTTCGTTTTCATAGAGGAAATAGCCTTCCTCCGTTTCGATGCACCCGTATTTTTCGTCAAGCTCTGCCTTTGTAAAAGACATTTCGATCTGCTCATAGAGGTCTTTGATCTCAGAATCCGTTTGCGCCGTTTCCGAAATGGCAGGAAGCAAACAGATAAACATGGCCAATAATGCCGCGAGCAATTTTTTCATTGTTTTATACCTCCTCAAGCGTCGCAGAATTGACTTTGAAGATTTTTCCGCACTCTGCGCCAGACAGATCCTCGATATCCGTGCACGTCACAAAGGTCTGGACGCCCGAAAGCATGTTTAAAAGCATTCTGCGCCTTCCGGGATCGAGCTCGCTCATCACGTCGTCCAGCATGAGTACCGGAGACTCGCCGCTCTCCTCGGTCATGATTTTAAGCTCCGAAAGCTTCATCGAAAGCGCGCAGGTTCTCACCTGCCCCTGACTTCCGTAGGCGCGCGCGTCCATGCCGTTTAGATTCATGCGCACGTCGTCCCTGTGGGGACCGATGGATGTAATCATGCGCTTAAGGTCGATGACTCTTGCGCGCTTTAAAGTTTCAAGAATTGCGTTTTGAAGCTTTTCGCCATTTTCTTCGCTTTGAACGCTCGGACAATATTCCACCGACAACTTTTCAAGCCCACCGGACACATGACTGTGGATTTCACCGGCCTTGACGGAAAGCTTTTTCACAAAATCGCGCCGCATGTCCATAATCAGCGCGCCGGATTCCGCCAGCTGCTCGTCAAACATGTCGATCATGGAAATAGCCTTGGAATCCACAGAAGCTTCCTTTAAAAGCGCACCCCTTTGCTTAAGCGCGCGGGCGTACCTTTGAAGGGCGTAGTAGTATTTCGGACGAAGCTGTGAAAGCTCCATATCCACAAATCTGCGCCGCTCGGCCGGGCCGTCCTTAACCATGCGAAGGTCTTCCGGAGCAAAAAGCACGCCCGTAATATGCCCAAGCATTTCGCCGGACTTGGAAACAGCGTTGCCCGCAACCTTGATTTTGCGTCTCTCGAGTTGTGACAGGACGATTTCAACATCGTGCATGCCGTCATTACGCCTTGCTTCCACCTTTACGCGCGCAAAGTCGTGACCGGTTTTGATCATTTCCTTATCATGCACGGTTCTGTGGGATCGCCCGGTGCAGGAGAGATAAACCGCTTCCAGAATATTGGTTTTTCCCTGCGCATTGTTGCCCGTGAACACGGTGATCCCTTCGCAGGGGCGTATGTCTGCATCCTCATAGTTCCGAAAGCCCTGAAGCTGTATGGACGTAATGCGCATCCGCTTCCTCCAATGGTGTTTCTATCAGCTCTTTTTGCGCGCTTCGAGCTTCTTGCGCGCTTCGGTGCCCAGAATCTTTTTTCTCATACGGATGGACTTGGGCGTGATTTCGACCAGCTCATCATCGTCGATGTAGTCAAGCGCCTCTTCAAGGGTAAGAATCCTGATGCCGGTAACCTTCAGGGCTTCTTCGGCGGAAGCGCTGTTGCGGATGGAGGTCAGGTGCTTTTTCTTACATACGTTTACATCGATATCGCCGGGACGGGAGTTGCGTCCGATGATCATGCCGGTATAAACCTTGGTGCCGGGCTCAATGAAGAGTTCGCCTCTGTCCTGAATGTAGAACATGGCATAGCTCGTGGTTTCTCCGGTTTCCCATGCAACGAGAGAGCCGCTGGGACGGGTCGGGATTTCTCCCTTATAGGGCTCATAGCCGTTAAAGATGGCGCTCATAACGCCCTCTCCGCGCGTATCGGTCAAAAATTCGCTTCTGTAGCCGAAAAGTCCGCGGGAAGGAACATTGAACTCCAATCTTACGCGGTCGATACCCTCCATCGAAAGCAGAACGCCGCGCCTTCTGCCGATTTTTTCAATGACTGCGCCGGAATACTCGGTGGGTACGTCGCAAACCATGAGCTCCATGGGCTCCATCTTGACCCCGTCAATTTCTTTATACAAAACGGTGGGTTTGGTGACCTGGAATTCATAGCCCTGGCGGCGCATGTTTTCAATGAGGATGGAAAGATGCAGTTCGCCTCTTCCGGAAACTCTGAAAACATCGGTGGTTTCGGTGTCCTCAACGCGCAGGGAAACGTCGGTCTGCGTTTCCTTGAAAAGGCGGGCGCGCAGATGGCGGCTGGTTACATAAGTGCCCTCGGTGCCGGCAAAGGGCGAATCGTTTACGCAGAACGCCATGGAAACCGTGGGCTCCGAAATTTTCACAAAGGGCAGGGGCTCGGCCAGCGCGACGTCGCAGATCGTGTCGCCGATGGACAACTCGCCAAAGCCTGAAATGGCTACGATATCGCCCACCTGCGCTTCCTCGCAGGGAACGCGCTTCAAGCCGTCAAAGCTGAACAGGCCGCCAAGGCGCGATGCAGGCGAGACAAAACTCTGACCGTACACGCAGCGAACCGCCATCTGACCGGCCTTGATCTTGCCGCGCTCGATTCGGCCTACGCCGATTCTGCCGACATAGTCGTTGTAGTCGATGGTGGAGATGAGAAGCTGCAAACTCTCGTCCGGGTCGCCCTCGGGCGCGGGAATGTGCTTTAAAATCGTGTCGAACAGGGGGCGAAGATCGGTGGCGGGGGTATTTAAATCGAGCGTCGCAATGCCGCTTCTGCCGGATGCAAACACAACCGGAGAATCCAGCTGCTCGTTGGTAGCGTTGAGGTCCAAAAGCAGCTCCAGCGTCTCGTCCACAACTTCTTCGCATCTCTGGTCGGGGCGGTCCATCTTGTTAATGACGATAATGACGGGCAGCTCCAATTCCAGCGCCTTTTTGAGCACGAAACGGGTCTGGGGCATCGGGCCTTCAAACGAGTCGACCAGCAAAAGAACGCCGCCCACCATCTTCAGTACGCGCTCTACCTCGCCGCCAAAGTCGGCGTGACCGGGCGTGTCGACGATGTTGATTTTTACGCCGTTATAGTGTACGGCGGTGTTTTTGGAAAGAATCGTGATGCCGCGCTCGCGCTCAAGGGCATTGGAGTCCATCACGCGGTCGTTCACCTGCTGGTTCTCGCGGAATACGCCGCCCTGCTTGAGCATTTCGTCAACAAGGGTGGTCTTTCCGTGGTCTACGTGGGCGATAATGGCTACGTTTCTTAAATCATTACGCGTAATTTTCAATGAAGAGGACCTCTTTTTTATTTATATTTTTACTGTTCAATGGCGTCGGCAGCAGCGCGGTCGGCGGTTTCGTTTAAAACCAGACCTTCGTTGTTTTCAAGCGCCAGACGAATGGACCATTCGTTTTCAAAAAGCAGAACGTCGCGCCCCGCGCGGTCGACGGCGGGAACAGTGGTGGAGGTTAAGCGCAGGCGGTCGATGGGCTTGGGCGTTTCAGCGATCCACCTAACGTAGCGGTAAGGCAGTGTTTCGCGCACGATGTCAACGCCGTATTCGGTCTTTAAGCGGTATTCAAGTACGTCCATCTGCAGAATACCGACGACGCCCGCAATCATTTCCTCGCGTCCGATGTTCGGGCGCTTAAAGGTCTGAATCGCGCCTTCCTGCGAAAGCTGGGTAACGCCCTTTAAAAACTGCTTGCGTTTCATGGAGTCAAGCGGGCTGACCCTTGAGAAGAATTCCGGCGCGAAAAGCGGAATGCCGGAATATCGGACGGGCGAACCTGTGCACAGCGTGTCGCCCAGACGGAAAATACCGGGGTCGAACAGTCCGATGATGTCGCCGGGATAAGCGGTTTCAACGCTCTCGTGCTCCTGCGCCATAAACTGCTGGGGCTGGGCAAGCTTGATTTTTTCACCGCTGGAGGAGTGCCAGACGGTCATGCCCTTTTCGAAAACGCCGGAGCACACGCGCATAAAGGCGAGGCGATCTCTGTGCGCGGGGTTCATATTGGCCTGAATTTTAAAAATGAAGCCTGTGAATTTGTCGCTGTCCGGCGCGATTTCGCCCTGATCGGACACTCGCGCAGTGGGGAATTTGGTGTAGCTTAAAAAGCGCTTCAAAAACGGCTCGACGCCAAAGTTGTTGGAAGCGGAGCCGAAGAACATGGGCGTGAGCTTGCCGTTTAAAATCATTTCAAGGTCGAAAGGATCGCCGGCAACGTCTAAAAGCTCAATGTCCTCCATGAGCTTGTCGTAATAGGTCTGACCAATTGCGGAAGGCAGGCGCGGATCGTCGATGGCAATCGTTTCAACGTCTACCTGCGTCTGGCCATGATTTCCGCCCGTATACATTTCGACAACGCGCGTATCCCTGTGGTATACACCCTTAAAGTCGTCGCCGTGCTGACCGATGGGCCAGTTGACGGGGCAGGAGCGGATGCCTAAAACCTGCTCAAGCTCTTCCATCAACTCAAACGGATCCTTACCCGCGCGGTCGAGCTTGTTGACGAAGGTGAAAATCGGAATCGAGCGCATGCGGCAGACCTTGAAAAGCTTGATGGTCTGCTCCTCAACGCCTTTTGCGCAGTCAATCAGCATGACCGCGCTGTCGGCGGCAACCAGGGTTCTGTAGGTGTCCTCCGAGAAGTCCTGATGGCCCGGGGTATCGAGGATGTTGATGCGGTAGCCGTCAAAATCAAACTGCATGGCGGAAGAGGTAACGGAAATGCCTCTCTGCTTTTCAATTTCCATCCAGTCGCTGGTGGCGTGGCGCGCGGCCTTTCTGGCCTTTACGCTTCCGGCCTGGCGGATTGCGCCGCCGTATAAAAGCAGCTTTTCAGTCAATGTGGTTTTACCGGCGTCGGGGTGGGAAATAATGGCAAACGTGCGTCTGCGCACGGTTTCATTGTGTAATTCGGGATGCTGCATATGCGTGGCCTCCTAACATAATCAAAAATTAAAAACATATAAAAAGGCACGCGCAGGTATCAAGTCAGATACATCTCGTTATCCTCCGCTGCAAGAATTTCGCCCTTCAAGCATTGTGGGCAGAATCGCGCATCTTCTATTGTAAGCTTCTGAAAAAAGCATGTCAACGTCCCAAAATGCAGTTTGCGTTAAAAAATAAAATCCTTCGGCAAAACCGTCGTTTCCGCCGAAGGATTTGAAAATATACAGGCTACAGAATCATCGGAAGCAGCACGTACAGAAGTGCAAAGACGATGCCGAGCGTACAGAGAATGAGTCCGAAGGACACGGCGTTTGTAAACGAAGAGCCGTACTCAAGGTTTGTAACCTCTCTGGGATCGGGCTTCACATGAGGGGTCAGACGCATTCTCATCCTGTGCGCGCCGTCAAAGAAGGAGCGAATGTGCTTTAAATAACCGCTGTGCGCTTCCTCCTGAACGTCGTGCTCGCGGTCAGTCAGCACGCCCTCTTTAAAGATGACGACGATGTGGTCGGTGCATTCGTCCATCACGCGGGAAGCAAAGGTGATAATGTTCATAAACGCCTTCGCCGCCCATTCGCCAAAGCCGTTCATCACGCGGGCAACCGAAGAAAGCACAAAGGGAACAAATCTCACAAACACCGGACGATAAACGCCGTTTTCAAGATCCAGCCACTCAGGCCAGCGGTTGACATAGCCCTTTTCCCTGTCGTACATCCACGTTCTCACCACGAGAATATATGCAAGCGTTCCGATGACAAGCGTGATCAGACCGCCCTTCAGATTGACCCAGGAGAAGAAATGGATTTCGTGAAGCGCATGCTGGTGCAGGAAGTGCTCGGAAAGTGTGTATGCTTTCATGAAAACTTCGTTCGGCAATGCGCCGAGAACTACAATCCAGACGGCGGACAAAGCGAGCGCAATGCGCGTTCTTATATCCAGATACTTTTTGCCCATGTTGTCAAAATCAGCCTGACGCTTTTCATCGGGATTCTTCTGAATAAAAATCGCGATGTAGATTTTCAGCATATACGCTGTCGTAAGGCCCGCCGCAAACAGGAACACCCACTCGGAAAATCTGAAAACAAACTGATTGCCCGAATGCACAACCCATTCGACAAGCCCCTCATGGATGAGCGTTTTGGACGCGTAGCCGCTGGTTCCAGGAATGCCCATAAGGCCCAGCGCGCCCAGAAGGAACACGAGGTTCAAAAACGGCTTTTTGCGTCCGAAGCCGCGGATGTCGTTAAGCTCAAGTCTGTGAAGATTCATGTACACAACGCCTGCGGACATGAAAAGAACCAGCTTTAAAACAGAATGGTTCACCATGTGCATAACCGCGCCAGCCGCAGGAAGCGAACCATGCTCGCCTAAAAGCACGCATGCCGCCACGCCCGTTAAAATGTAGCCGATCTGAGACATGGACGAGCAGGCAAGAGTGCGCTTCAGATTCGTAGAGAACACGCCCAGCACAGCGCCCAAAAGCATGGTGATCAGCGCGAGAACAAGGCAGATGCAGCCAAAAGCATAAGAACCCGAATACAGATTCATAGAGATGACCAGAACGCCGAAAAGGCCGGTCTTTGTGAGCATGCCCGAAAGCAGTGCGCTGGCCGGAGCGGGCGCAACCGGGTGCGCCTTGGGCAGCCAGATCTGAACGGGCACCGCGCCGGCTTTGGCAATAAAGCCAAAGAGAATGAGGGCGCTTGCAAGATGCATGTTTTTCCCTGCGGCTTCGTGGATGGCGGAAAATGCAAGAGAGCCGATCTCCTTATGCATCATGAACATGCCCATCAGGGTCACCATGCCGCCCAGAACCGCCACGCCCAGATACGTCGCCGCCGCGCGCATTGCGCCCTCGGTTTCGTCGTGCGCAACCCATGCATACGAGGAGATGGACATGATTTCAAAAAACACAAAGGTCGTATAAAGGTCATCAGACATAAATACGCCGAGCGTGCCGGAGAGGGTCATGAGGCTGAAGAAATAATAACGCGTGCGGTTGTGGTAATTTTGGAAATACCTTTCGCTCATGAGCGCCGTCATCACCCACATGAAGGAAGCAAGGAACGCATACATCGAGCGGAAGCCGTCCGCTTTAAAGGTTAAGCCCAGCCCCACCGCGCCTTCAAAGGAAGCGGTAAATTCGCGTCCGTTAAAGGCGGAGGCAAGAAAAAACGCGCTGAAGGCGAGGGATACAAGCGTCATCGCGCGGAAAAATTCGTTTCGGATTTTCCAGTGATTTTTGCCAAGCGCAATCACAACCGCCGCGCCAAGAACCGGCAGGAGAACAAACGAAAGAATCAGCATAGCTTTCCCCTCCCCCTTACGCGCCTGCGATCATGCGCATGGCGTCCATAATGCGTCCGCTGTTTAAGGAAACGACGATGATAACGCCCGTCAGCGCAATCAAGACAAACTTCATCGGAAGATGCGGATCGTAATTGCCTTCAAGATCATGCTCCGGCACCGAAAAATACGCAGGTACGGCGACAGAGAAAATGTACACCGCCGTGCAAATGGCGGACACGATGAGCGCGCAGGCGCACATGATGCCCTGCCAGGAGCCAAAGGCAAGCATTTCGTCGATCAGCATGTATTTTGAGAAAAATCCGCAAAGCGGCGGAAGACCGGTAAGCGCAAGGCCCGCGATCAAAAACGACATGAAGGTAATGGGCATGTGCTTTGCAAGGCCGTGCAATTCGCGAACATGGGTTTTGCCCGTGCAGACGAGAACCGCGCCCGCCGTAAAGAACAAAACGATTTTCACAAGGCCGTGAAACACCATGTGCGTAAGCGCCGCCGCCATACCGCCGGCCGTCATCAGCATGAGGGCGGACAGCATGTAGCTTAAGTTGCTGACGGTCGACCACGCGAGCCTGCGTTTAAAGTGCGATTCGCGTACCGCGCGGATCGCGCCGTAGGCAACGGTGAAGGCGGTCATCACGAGCAGAATCGACTGAATGTACGTTCCGTACATGAAGGACGGGCCGTACACATAATACGTGATTCTCATAACCGCGTACACGCCCGCGTTGACAACTGCAACTGCGTGCAGAAGCGCCGTAACCGGCGTGGGCGCGACCGAGGCCTTCGGAAGCCAGCGGCAAAGCGGGAAAACCGCCGCCTTCGCAGCAAACCCTAAAAACGCAAAGGCGTAGGACAAGCGAAGGGTCAGGATTTCACGCGCGCCCTCGTGCATGATTCCGCCCAGCACGAATGGGTCTGCGTGGTGCGCATTGACCATAACCAGCGCCGCAAAGCCCAAAGACGCGCCGCCGATTAAGTAAATCATATACGTTCTGGCCGCGCGGAAGGATTCCTTGTTCTGGCCATGCTCAACGAGCGGAATCGTAACCAGCGTCAGGCACTCGTAAAAGACATACATGGTAAAAAGGTTATTGGCCGCCGAAAGCAATATCGTCACGCCGTAGGCCAGCGTGTAAAACACGAAAAATTTGCCCTCTCGCTTTTCATGATGCATGTATTCAAACGCATACAGAGAAGCAAACGGCCACAAAAGCGCGGCAAGGCCGATAAACACGCTCGACGCGCCGTCCATGCCGAAGGACAAAACAAACGAATCGGAGATTCTGAAAAGCTCATAGGTCGCCTGATTTTTGCTGAAAAGCGCAATAAAAACGCTCGCGGATGTGATCACGGTGACCGTTTCCACGTAGATCATCTTATAAAGCCGCTTTTTAAACCGCAGAAACCACATTGCCATGCTTGCCAGAATCGGAAAAAGGGAACAAATCGCCAGATACATAATCGTTTCTCCCCTTTAGAAAATCAGCTGAGCGATCTTTGAGATGTAATCCGAGATCACGCCGGGGCAGACGCCGAGAACAACGGTAAGGAGCGCGAAAACGCCCATGGGAACGAGCATGCGAAGCGTGGGTTCGCAGGGCGTGAGCGCCTCGTCGTCATAGCCCGCAAAGAAGGAATGAATGGACACGGAGAGAAGATAGGCTGCCGTTAAAATCGCGCTCAAAAGAAGCGCAACGGGGCCGATCCAGCTGAAGCTTTCGGTCATGGAAAACGCGCCCATGGCGAGATTCCACTTGCTGACAAAGCCGCCCGTGGGAGGAATGCCGATAAGCCCTAACGACACCACGGTGAAAAGCGCCATGGCGACGGGCATGCGGCGACCCATGCCGCGAAGGCCGCTGACCTCCGTAACGCCGGTTTTGTGAATGACCGCGCCTGCTGACATAAAGAGGGTGTTTTTAATGAGGGAGTGGAAGATGATATGCAAAAACGCGCCGACAAAGCCGAGCGTCGTCATCGTGGAAAGGCCGAAAAGCACATAGGAAACCTGGCTCACCGTGGAATAAGCCAGTCTCTTTTTAAACACCTTTTCCTTAAGCGCAAGGGTGGAGCCCATAACGACAGTCAGAAGGGCGAGCGTCATAAACGTATACTGAACCCAGGTGCCCCTTAAAAAATCCACGCCCGCGATGTAGAAGATGGTTCGGATGATGCCCAGAACGCCCATTTTCGTGATAACGCCGGACAGAACCGCGCTGGCAGGGGCGGGCGCGACCGGATGCGCCGTGGGAAGCCAGCTGTGCATCGGGAACATGCCGGCCTTTACGCCGAAGCCCAGAATCATCATAAAGAAAATGACGCGCATGAGGTTTTCCCTGCCTGAAAGCATTTCGGAAGTGAATACGCCGCCCAGCGTGAAACTGAAGGTATCAGCATATGCGCCCACAAAGAAAATGCCGAGAAGCGCGAGGGATGCGCCAAACACGGAATAAATCAGATACTTGATCGCCGCCGCGACGGACTGCTTGTCCATGTTGTGGGCAACCAGCGGCACCGTGACCAGCGTCATCATTTCATAGAACATGTAAAGAGTGATCAGATTGTCCGCCATCGAAAGGCCCATGAGCGCGCCGTAGGAAATGAGGTAATAGCGCCAGAAGCGCGCGTCATTTTCGTCATGCTCCATGTATTCAGTGGCATACAGGCCAACAAACGCCCAAACGACGGACACGAAGAGCACATAGAATCTCGAAATCGCATCCAGCGAGAACGCAAAAGCCACCTTTTCTGTGATCTGCCAAAGGGTGAAATCGGCTTCTCCTCCAAAAAGAAGCCCCAGAAGCGAAACAGCGGCGCAAACAAAGAGCGTCAGCACGCTTACATTCGCACGCATTTTTCTTTCAAGCTTCAGCTTTTTAATCGCAATGCCTGCAAGAATCGGTAAAAGCACCGGAAAAATCAAATAAAAACAGCCATTCATATGGATCTTTCCTCTCTAAAATCACTACCAAGCCATGACGCTTGATTCAATCAGGTGCATAATGGGCATGCCCCATACGCCAAGGGCA
Organism: Clostridiales bacterium; assembly: GCA_015056255.1. Classification (GTDB taxonomy): domain Bacteria; phylum Bacillota; class Clostridia; order Christensenellales; family Aristaeellaceae; genus SFHK01. Next base: position 37,145 of record SVGP01000005.1, read on the forward strand.
ATGTTCAGGCACGCAAACATAAAAAGCGCGGCTGTGAGATAAGGGCGCCTGGACGGATCACGCGTGAGCGGATAGCGTTCTCCGGGTCTGTAGATGGTTAAAACCGTTCGAAGGAAATAAAGAACGTTTAAAACCGTGGAAACAGCCAGCGCGCCGAGTGAAATCAGCATCACCCATCCGCCGTAATCGTGCGCGGCGGTGGCAATGTAGATTTTGCTGACAAAGCCGCCCAGGAAGGGAATACCAGTAATCGAGAACGCGCCGATGACAAACGCCAGGCCTGCAATCGGGGCGCGGAAGCCGCTGCCTCGAAGATCGCGGTAGTTTTCGTTGCCGCCGGAAACCTCCGTAAGCCGGTCAACCGCCGGGAACAGCATGGCCTTGGCAAGCGAGTGGGCAATGATGTGGAAGACAGCCGCCGCCATGCCCTCCTTGGAACCATAGGAAATCGCCATAAAGATATAGCCGATCTGGGCGACGGACGAATAGCTGACCATGCGGCGCACATTGTGCTCCTTGACCGCGTCAACAGAACCCATCACAATCGCGACCACGGAATAAATAAATACAACGTCGTTAACGCCCGTCATTTTAAACGCCTCAAGGCCAACCGCGCGGACCAGAAATTTGATGAGAAGGAAAATATAGGCCTTGGACACGAGGCTTGAAAGCATGCTGCTGGCCGCAGGCGTTGCGCCAGAGTAGGCGTTGGGCAGCCACGTGTGGAAGGGATAAAGGGCGCTTTTAACCGCCAGACCAAGCGTGATTAAAAGAAGCGACACGGAAAGAGGACGGATGTATCTTCCGCCTTCCACCAGTAAAGAAGCATGCTCCTTCATCTGCGGGAACAAAAGCTCGCCCGTCAGACAATAGAAAACGGAAATGCCCAGAAGGAAAAGACCGCTTCCCAAAAGGTTCATGATCATGTAGCGCATCGCGGCAAAAAGCGAGCCTTCCTTGCTTCTTACAAAGATGAGCGCGCCCGCAGCGATGGTCGTGATTTCAAGAAAAACAAAGCCGGTAAAGATGTCGTTTGTAAAGGTGAGCGCCTGAATCGCGGTCAAAAGAAGCACGCACACCGTGTAAAACAGGCTTTTTCTGTTTTCATCAATCTCCTGACCGATGCGCCTCAAACCCGCAAACAGCGAAAGCATCATAACTGAAGAGAACAAAAGGCTGATCGCAGCTTCAGAGCCCGAAACAAACAACTCGTTTCCAAAGGGCGCGCCGTATTCGCCCATTTTGTATACGAAGCTTGCGTTTCCGTTTCCGACCTTGCAAATCAACATGACCGACAAAAGAACCGAGAAAACAGACGCAAAAAGCGCTAAAAATCTTGCGATTTTTGGCTTTGACACCGAGCACAGCGGCGCAAAGACGAGCGGAAGAACGATCAGCGCAACGGGGATATTTTGCCAAAGTTCCATTTTCTACGCTCCCTCCCTGCGCACGAATTCTGCAATTTCGTCGATGTCCAGCGTCCTGTATCTTTTGTAAAGGCGCACCGTCAGGGCAAGCATGATCGCGGTAACGCTTACGGAAACCACGATACCGGTCAAAACCAGGCCTGCCGGAAGCGGATTGACATATAAATTGGGGTCGGTGCTTCCGTCAATGTAGATGGGCGCTGCGCGGCCTGCAATGTAGCCATAGGAGGCTAAAAACAGATAAATCGCGTTGTCCATCATGGAGAATCCTATAATCTTTTTGATAAGATTCTTATTGACCAGAAGGGTTGTAAAGCCGATGGCGAACAGCACAATGGCCGCCGCTTCCTCAATGTGCGCATAGATCACATTCAGCATGCTTTAAAAATCCCCCTTTCTGAAAAGCGTAAACAGCGCATACATCGTGCAGGCTACGACCAGCCCTACAAAAATGTTGAGCGGCAGCAAAAGTCCGCCCGAAAAGATCGTGCCGGGCGTGCCCAGCGGGATGGGCACATGAATCTCGTTTGCACCAGTGACAAAGTGAAAGGTTTTGCTTGCCGTGTAACACAAAAGCGCGAGACAGGATACTGTTTTAAAGGTATTGAAGGTGAAAAAGCGACGGATGCGCTTATAGCCGTATGCGCTTAAGTACAGAATCAGTCCCGCGCCGATGACCGCGCCGCCGGAGAAGCCGCCGCCGGGAGAAATGTTGCCGTTCAGGATAATGTACACGCCGAACATGCAGATGAGCGGAAACAGAAACCTGCTCAGGGACGACAGGATCAGATCTTCGCCCTGGTCTTTGATAATCTCATCATAATCCTGCATGTGAAGCAATGCGTCCTCTTCGCGCGGCGTCATTTTCAAAAGGATAATGACCGAGCACACCGCGATAAACAGCACATGCGATTCACCCAACGTGTCAAAGCCTCGAAAATTCAAAATGATGCCGGTGATGATATTGGTAGCGCCCGTATGCTCGAGCGTATGCTCAACATAAAATTCCGAAACTTCGCTGCTTATCAGCGTGTCCGCCTGACCGAAATAAGGCATGTCCATAACCGATCCCATCAGCAAGACGATGAGCACAAGGCAAAGGCCTACCGAACAGATGATTCGCGCAGGATGATAAAGCCCCTTGGCATGCAAAAATTCCTTAATGGATATTCTTTCCTTTTTCGGATTCTGATGTTCGTCCTTATGTTCGTCCGCCGCTTCCTCGTCTGAAAGCGTTTCGATCATTTCCTCTTCCAGCGGATCAGAGCCGCTCATCAGCCAGTTCATGAACGTTTCTCTACTCTTTTTCATGCTTCTCGTCCCTCATCCGATGGATTTTCTTAAGCGCCGCAAACATAAGAAGCGACGTAACGCCCGCGCCAACCGCCGCCTCCGTAACGCCGAGATCGGGCGACTCCAATAAGATCCACACAACCGACATGGCCAGCGACTGCGCCATAAAGATGATGACGGCGGACAAAAGGTTTTTGGTAAGACTCACGGAAACCGCGCAGATCAGAATAAATAAAAGCAGCAGTACGTTTAATTCTTCCATTCTTTCGCCTCCTTCTCGATATCATCGTCAGTTTTATAAACCAGCAGCGAAATCAGATGGCCCGAAACGGGGCTCGTCATCCACATCAGCGACACAATCAGAAAATATTTAAGCGATAAAACTTCAAGCCCGGTGTACACAATCGCAGCCAGAATCACGCAGGAGATGCTCAGCGTGTCGCCGATGGCCGCCGCATGCAGGCGGTTCAGGGAAAAGCGGAAGCGGTTTACGCCAAAAACGGAAAAGCTTTCAAGAATAACCGCCGCCAGAAGAAGAAGGGCAACCACTGCAAACCGAATGATCTCAAGCATTTTTGTCTTCCTCCTTTTCGCGCCTGGCATTGATGGCGATATAGATTCTGACCAGTATGACGACTGCGAGGAAGCTTAAAAGCGCGTAAATAATCGCCATATCCACCAAAAAGCCCTCGTTCATCATCAGCGACAAAAGCACGATCAGCATGATGACTATGCTGCCGATCATATTGATGGAAATCACTCTGTCCGCGGTCGTCGGACCCTTGACCGCACGGAAAAGGCATACAAACATGAAAAATCCCAAAATACACAAAACAAATGTGAATAAAACGTCATACGCGCTTGCCATTGGCTCTTTCCTCCATCTTCACAAGCTTTTTTTCAAGGATAAAATTGGTCAATCCATCCGCCATTTCCCTGGTCAGACAATGAACGGTCAATTTATCGCCCTCAAGCTGAACCGTGACGGTGCCGGGCGTGAGCGTAATGGAGTTGGCCAGAAGCACGCGCGCCATTTTTGACTTTAAAGGCGTTTGAATGGTTCGGATGTACGGATCGGTCTTGCCGCTGACAATCACCTTCAAAACGCCGATATTGGCCTTGAAGATTTCAACAAACAAACTCGCAAAATAGGCAAGCACGCCCGGAAGCAGCACAATCGCCTGCTTTTCCTTTTTGAGCGACCAGCCCGTAAAGCGAATCGCGAAAAGCCAGATCAGAATCGCGCTCACCGCGCCAGTAATCAACACATCCCAGTCCAGCCTGCCGTTTAAGATGATCCAGAACACAAACAAAAAAAGCGCCATTTTGTAAAAATCTTCCTTTCCCTTCACCCGTGTTTAAGGCATGCATAAGACCCGCGCGAAATTGATACGCACAGGTCTTGATTTTGTCGGATTTTGTCCGAAAGCGCGCTTGTATTTATAATAGGAACAGATCGCTTCAGACTGACCGCATGATAGCACGTTAATTGTTAACTGTCTATCGCGTTTTATATATTTTTTGCCGTAATTTAGTTACATCAGCGTTTGTCCGTTGATGATCAGGGAGAAATCCGCGCCAAGCTTCTTCGCGGCCTTTCTCGAAAGCTGCATACGGCCTAAGAAAATTTCAAAATAATCCGCGACGGAGGAAATCTGATCGTCGATGGTCAGATGAAGCGTGATTCTGTTCTCCTCTTTATTGATTTCAAGCCTCGACGTAGTCACAGCGTAGTTCACGCGGTCATGGATATCGAAGTCATTAATATCTCCTCTCACGCGGGATCTGCGAACGTCGGTCTTGTCCGCCAAAATAAGCGCCGCAGCCACTTCGTTTACGGGATAGGCGGTGGATTCGTCGTGGTTTCCAATGGCGGTTACGACAATCGCCGTTTCCTTTGGTGACATACCGATTTTATCCAGAATTCGAAACGTCATCATGGCGCCCGACTGCGCGTGATCCACCCGGTTTACAACGTTTCCAATGTCGTGCATATAGCCTGCAATCCAACCCAGTTCCTGCGTGCGCTCATCTGCGCCAAACGCGGTTAAGAGCCTTTTGGCTTCCTCCGCAACCTTGATCACGTGCGCAAAGCTGTGCTCGGTGTAGCCCATAGCCTTCAGGCTCTCGTCCGCACAGGCAATGTATACGCTTATGTCTTCATTCTGACGAATCATTTCCGGCGTAATTTTCATTTTAATTCACCTCGTTTACAGCTGGCAATTGCTTTTATTTACAAAACATTCAAATTATTTGTCCTTCCATATGGCATTATACAAAAAATTGTGTTATGATACAAGATAGGGAAAAAGAATCATATTGAAGGAGACGACGAATATGAAAACTGCATGGATTTTTCAGGGCGGTTGGGACGGCCACGAGCCGCAGCTCACCAGCAAGCGCTTTAAGGCAATGCTCGAAAAACACGGATATGACTGCACCATCTTCGACACCCTCGATCCCCTGGGCGATCTTGATGCGCTTATGAAGATCGACCTGATCGTCGCCTGCTGGACGATGGGCGAAATCAAACGCGAATACACATTAAACGTCGCCAAGGCCGTAGGCGCAGGCGTGGGCCTTGCCGGCTGCCACGGCGGCATGTGCGACAGCTTCCGTCAGGATACCGAATGGCAGTTCATCACCGGCGGTCAGTGGGTGAGCCACCCCGGCGGAGACGGCATCAGGTATACCGTAAACATCTGTCACGGCTCCTCCCCCATCACCGAAGGCCTTTCGGATTTTGAGGTCGAGTCCGAGCACTATTATCTGCACATCGACCCCGCAATCGAGGTGCTGGCCACCACCCGCTTCCCCAGCGTTTCCTATTATCACATCTCCAATAAGCCCGTCGACATGCCCGTTGCATGGACCAAGTTCTGGGGCAACGGCCGCGTGTTTTATACCTCTTTAGGCCATCACGACGACGTATTTGACAAGTCCCCGAACGCCCACATTCTGATGGAGCGCGGCCTCGTTTGGGCGGGCGAAGGCAAGGAATACGCTGTGAAAAACGGCCTTACCACCGAAAGATTTGAAAACAACGCAAAGATGTACTAAGATTTCGGAGGAAAAGAATATGAAAACCATGAAAGTCGCCATGATCGGCGTCGGCTGCATAAGCGGCATCTATCTTGACAATATCACCAAGGTCTTTAAGGACATCGAGCTTCTGGGCGTTTGCGATCTCGTTCGCGAAAGAGCCGAAAAGGCGCAGAAGGACTATAACGTTCCCAAAATCTATGAAACTATGCACGACGCCTTTGACGATCCCGAGGTGGAAATCGTTTTGAACTTAACCCGCCCCTACGAGCATTTTGAGGTTACCAAAGCGGCTCTTTTAAAGGGCAAGCACGTTTACAGCGAAAAGCCCCTGGGCGCAAGCCTTGAAGAGGGCAAAGAGCTTGTAAAAATTGCTGAGGAGAAAGGTCTGTATCTGGGCGGCGCACCCGACACGTTCTTAGGCGCGGGCATCCAGACCTGCCGCCGCTTAATCGACGACGGCTTCATTGGAACGCCTGTTGGCAGCGCGTGCTTTATGATCTGCCGCGGCCACGAGTCCTGGCATCCCGATCCCGATTTCTACTATCAGTACGGCGGCGGCCCGATGTTCGACATGGGCCCGTACTACTTAACCGCGATGATCAACTTAATGGGCGGCATTGATTCCGTCATGAGCGCAAGCAAAAAATCCTTTGAAAAGCGCATGATTACGTCCCAGCCCTTCGCAGGCGCCGAAATCGACGTAAACGTGAACACCTACGTCTCCGGCACCGTGAAATACGCCTCCGGCGCCATCGGAACCATCTTTACAACCTTCGACGCCTATTATCCTTATCAGGCGAGATTCGAAATCTACGGAAGCGAAGGAACGCTGTTTGTGCCAGACCCCAACACCTTCTCCGGCCCCATCAAGCTTTTCCGCCCTGAGGACGGCGAGGTAAGAGAAATTCCGATCATGTACGACTACAGTGAAAACAGCCGCGCCCTCGGTCTTAACGACATGGCCGTCGCCATCCGGGAAGGCCGTCCCGCCAGATGCGACTGGCAGCAGACTTTCCACGTCTTGGACGCCATGACCGGCTTTGAAAGAAGCGCGCAATCCGGCCAGTGGATCAAAATGTCCACCGAATACACGCGCCGCCCCGCCATGAAAAAAGCCACGGTAAAAGGCGTAATCGAGGACTAAGCATCGAAAAAATGCCGCCTCGTCCCCGCAAATTCATTCGGGGCCATTTCAATTTACCCATCACAACCACCACACAAGGAGAATACCTATGGCCGTACTCGCCGTATTGCATAAGCACATCATTGAAGAAATCACCATCCGCAACGAGACCATGGAGCCGGGTCATGCGCCCTTCCAGCTGAAGCCTGAAATCCGCTTTCAGGTGTTTCCACAGAAGGAAAAGCAGCCCATCACAACCCAGATGTCCGTTGAAATCGGCTCAATGGACGATAACACCCCCTTATACATCAAGCTCCGTCTGCGCGGTATTTTCCTTCCGACCAATCAGCCTCAGGAAAATACCCCTGCCGACCCCAAGGAGTTTCACAAGCAGGCGTTCGGACAGCTGTTCGGCGTAGCGCGCACCATCATCGCATCCACTACGCTCATCGGCGGCATGACTCCCATCAACCTTCCGCCCATCAACCCCGACAGTCTGAACATCCAGAAAAGTACCTGAGGAGGCGAAACGCTTTGCAGACACTGAAGAAATTCACGAAAAAAGAAAAAAGTTGGATCATGTACGACTGGGCCAACTCCATCTACGCAACCAACATCATGGCCGCCATCTATCCCACCATCTTCGCCTCCGCCTTTGAAGGCGGAGACATTATCTGGGGCTGGGGCACGTCCGTCGCCACGTTCTTAGTCGCAATCCTCGCGCCGTTCTTAGGCGCAATCGCCGATCACAAGGGCATGAAGAAAAAGCTGTTCACGGCCTTTGCTTTAATCGGCATTCTCTTTACGCCCCTCATGGCGTTTTTCGGAAACCTGAAACTGTGTATGATCGGCTACGTCGTTTCGCGCCTGGGTTTTTCCGGCTCATGCCTTTTCTACGATTCGTTCCTAACGGACGTAACCACCGATGACCGCATGGACCGCGTGTCCTCCTGGGGCTATGCCGCGGGTTACATCGGCGGAAGCACCATTCCCTTCGTCATCTCTATCGGTATGCTGCTGCTTTTCGACTACAGCCATTTTGCGCAGGTGTTCTCCGTTCTGATCGTCAGCGCCTGGTGGCTCGTTTTCTCCATTCCCTTCCTTAAAAATGTAAAACAGGAGCATTACATCGAGGAAAAGGGCGCGTTCAACCCCGTTCAGATCGTCAAAAACGTTATCGGCACCTTTAAGGAAATTTGCTCGCACAAGGCGATTCTGTTCTTCATCATCGCCTATTTCTTCTATATCGACGGCGTTGATACGGTTATTTCCATCTCCACCGCCTACGGCGCGACGCTGGGTCTGGGCACCACCGGCATGATTCTCGCCCTTCTCGTTACCCAGATTGTCGCCGTTCCCTGCTCCATCATCTTTGCACGCCTGTCCGAAAAATTCTCCGCGCGAAAGGCCCTTATGAGCGCAGTCGCCGTTTACATCGTCATCTGCGTTGTCGGCTTCATCATGGGCTATACGGTCGAGCCTGATCAGGCGGCTTATGTGAATATGCTGAAAGCAGGCGCCGCCCCCTACGAAACGCGCGTAAACGAAGCGGAAGCGGGTGCGTACGACGCCTTTTTGAAGGAAGCGGAAGAAGCATTCAAGGGCGAAAACGCTTCCGAAGCCTTTGAAAGCGTCAAAGTCTTTGCATCCGAAGAGCACGCCGATCTCGAAACCGAATTCAAAGCGGCTGTTCTTTCCCACGTAAACACCAATCAAACAGTCGTGGACGAATTCAAAGCCTCTCTCTCCTTCTCCACCATCCTCTTCTGGGCGATGGCCTGCCTGGTCGGAACCGTGCAGGGCGGCATTCAGGCCGTGTCCCGTTCCTACTTTGGAAAGCTTATTCCCAAGGAGAGAAGCAACGAATTCTTCGGCTTCTTTGATATCTTCGGAAAGTTCTCCTGCGTCATCGGCCCCGCGCTGTACGCTCTGATTGCCAGCGCAACCGGCTACAGCTGCTATGGCGTTTTAGTGCTGATCGTCCTGTTCGGTCTCGGTCTTGCAACCCTGATCCTCGCAAGAAAGCATTTGGACAGCGCCGCTCAGGCAAAATAACCCCCTTATCAATCACTGTCGGCTTTACACTAACAAGGTACTATACAAGCCAAAGGAGCAGCATTATGGAAAGCAATACGCGCATTCTGGCACAGGAAATACAAAACAATTATGTCGAAATCCTGAAAAGCGAACTGGTGCTTGCACTGGGCTGTACCGAGCCCATCGCCATTGCCTATGCATCCGCCACCGCCAGGGCGCTTCTGGGTGAATTTCCGGACAGGATGTCCGTCAAATGCTCCGGCAATATCATCAAAAACGTAAAGGGTGTCATCGTTCCCCAGTCGGGAGGCCTCAAGGGCGTAAAGCCTGCGGCAATTCTGGGCGCAGTCGGCGGAAACGCCGATTTAAAGCTTGAGGTGCTCTCCGGAATCACAGAAGCAGACAAAGAAAAAACGCGCGCGCTTCTGGAAAAGGATTTTTGCGAAGTAAAGCTGATCGATAACGTCCCCAACTTACTGATCATTGTTGAAATGTTCAAAGGGGACGAGCATGCGCTCGTTGAAATCCGAAACGCGCACACGAGCATTGTCCGTAAAGAAAAAAACGGCAAAACCATTTACCGCGATTTTTCCTGCTCCGAAAATATCAAAACCGAAAAGCCCGCCGGGATCTATCTCAAAATGAGCCTTAAGGATATTTTCGCTTTCTGCCGCTATGCAGACCTTTCTGAGGTGCTTCCCGTTCTTAAGCAGCAGGAAAAATACAACGGCCAAATCGCGCTGGAAGGGCTCACGCATCCCTACGGCGATCAGGTGGGCGCAACGCTCATGCGCCATTTCGGAAAGGACGATGTGAAAATCCAGGCGCGCGCCATGGCGGCTGCCGGCAGCGACGCCAGAATGAGCGGCTGCGTCATGCCTGTCGTGATCAATTCCGGAAGCGGCAATCAGGGAATCACCGTGTGCATGCCCATCCTCATGTACGCAAAGCACTTAAACGTCAGTGATGACCTGAAATACCGCGCCCTTGCGCTTTCGAACCTCGTTTCCATCTACATCAAGCGCGACATGGGCAAATTAAGCGCTTTCTGCGGCGCGGTTTCCGCGGCCAGCGGCTGCGGCGCGGGCATCACGTTTATCTCCGGCGGAACGGATCACCAGATTGCGGGCACCATCACAAACACGCTTGCCAATGTCGCAGGCATCGTCTGCGACGGCGCAAAGCCCTCCTGCGCTGCAAAAATCGCTTCCGCCGTCGACGCGGCCATTCTGGCGCACCACATGTCCATGGACGGAAACGTGTTTGGAAGCGGCGAAGGCATCGTTCATTCTTCCATCGAACGCACCATCGCCAACACCGCGCGCATGGGCCGAGACGGCATGCGCGACACCGATACGGAAATCTTGAATATCATGCTTGAAAATTAATTTTAAAGCGTTTCCAAACTTACGGAAACGCTTCTTTCATCAAACCAAGGAGGCGGATTATGAAAATCACATCCATTCTGGCGACGCCCAACGAAATCATCTTCTCCTTCGACTTTGTTTCCTCCCCTGTAACCATCCGCGAATATCAGCCGCTTGTTCACGCTGAATGCGCGCTTTTGTCTGAGCACGAGGTCAAGGGAAACGAAAATACCGCCGTCATCCCGCGCTTTATGGGAAAGCACGACCGTCTGTACAGCCGCTTTGAAGTTTACGCCGGCAATGACCGCATACCCGGCACGCAGTTTGTGACCGATTTTGATCCTTCCATTCCCGAAAATAAGTCTGATTACCCCGTCCTGTCCACCAAAAAGACGCTGCACGGAACAGAAGAGGATATCGTTGCGCTCGGCATTAAGCAGCAGCCCATCAACATAAACCTTCCTAACCTCATGACCACGGTAAAAACTGATACCACCCTCGACTTTGAGCACGACGGAAAAACCTATTATTTCATTAAAGAAGCCGTTGAAAAGGTCGACATGCAGATGGCAAAGTCCAAAAAGCTTGGTCTTGTCGTTACGATGATCCTTTTAAATTCGCCGCGCCTGTTCGGATCGACCGGCGAAAAGGCGCTCCTTGACAAGTGCCTGCATCCAGGCTTCGATTTTGAAAGCCCCGATGCGTTCATCAGCGCCTTCAACATGCGTACCCATGACGGTATGGGCTATTACCGCGCATTTGTGGAGTTTTTGTGCGACCGCTACACCAAACTCGATTCCGAGATGGGCTGCGTTGCCGGCGCAATCATTTCAAACGAGGTCAATTCCCAATACGTCTGGGGCAACGCCGGCGAAATGGACGTGAACGACTACGTTGCGGAGTACAACGAGGCCATGCGCCAGGCGTGGCTTGCCGGTCAGAAGCATTCCAAATCCTTCCGCGTGTACGTGTCCCTCGACCAATACTGGCATAAAACCGCGCACAACGTGCGCTTTCCCAAACGCTATTATTCCGGCCGCGACATCATCGACGAATTAAGCCGCCTGCAGGGCGAAAAAGGCGAATTCCCGTGGTGCATCGCCTATCACCCCTATCCGGAAGATCTCCGCTGGCCCGATTTCTGGCACGACCGCGCCCCGGATTTCACCTTCTCAACGCCCAAAATCACATTTAAAAACATGGAGGTTCTGGAAGCCTACCTCTCCCAGCCCCGCATGCTTTACAGAAACGCGCCCCGCCGAATCATCTTCTCCGAGCAGGGCTTCAATTCCCACTCCGGCGCGCTTCAGTCGCTGACTGAAAAAATGGCAGAGGCCGGATACGTGCTGGCCTACCTGAAGGCCAAAAACATGAAAACGGTCGACATGTTCATGCACCACGCCTACACCGACAACCCCCACGAATTCGGCCTGAACCTCGGTATCCGAAGATTTAATCCAAACGCCCCTCACCACGCAGGCGAAAAAAAGCCGATCTGGTATGCCGTTTACGACATGGATACCGAGCGTGAAAGCGAAAGAATCCAAAAAGCCCGCGCTTTCATCGGCGAGGAGCTGTTTGACTACCTCTTAAATCCCCCGATTGAATATGGGGACAGGGATATGTCCAAGGACAATGAGTTCGGCTGATCAGCATCCATCCAAGCACGAAAACAGGCCTCTTACAATCAGAAGAGGCCTGTTTTCATTTTACCTTCTAAATCTCGCAAACGCTGAATTCCTCAAACCCGATGCCGTCGGTATGCGCGCTTAAACCGCATCTTCCAATGGGATGAGCCATGGGATCGATGAAGGTGAGGTCAATTCCGTCTCCCGATACGGAGATTTTGTTACCCTCGGCTCTGAGGGTTAGGGAAATTTGACTACCCCACTCAACGGAAATCGAGGCTTCAAGGAGCTTGGTTTCCATGTAGTCGTTTCTCAGAAGCTCAATTTTGTTCTCGGTGATGCGCATTTCATAGCCGAATCTGCCTGCCGCCACCTGATGCGGATGCCATGATTCGCGCGATGTGCGGATGTAGGCGCTTGCGCGGGCTTCGGGCGCGCAGGGCTTCATGTTGACGAGCATTTTGACTTCAAAATCGTGCCAGTTTCCGCCGAACCACGCTTCGCCGTAGCCCTCGGCTGCCGTATAGCCGCAGAATTTTTTATGCATGCTTCCGGCGGCCTTGTGTCCGATCACGGAAAGTCTTCCATTGGATACATCTTCTCCCTTTGAAATGACTGCGGCGGACGCAAGATCATCCTTTTCGATCAGGTAGATGCGATCGATGATTACATCGTTTTCAGCCGTTACAGCCATTTCGCCAAAGCCTTCGGTGAGCTCAATATCGCCGAAATACCGTTTTTCAAGGCCGTCCTCTGTGGATACGCCCGTGGGCGCGGCGGTCAAGGGCATACCGTTTACGGTTACGCCGATTTCATTATCCGTTGCGCCAACCGTCATGACGAGGGCGTATTTTCTGGTTTTCCAGACGTTGATTTTGTATCTTGCGCTCTCGCCTTTTTTGATAAACAACGCCTGACAGCCCGTTTCGCCCTCGCAGAGCGATTTTTCGTTTTCAAAACCGTGTACCGCGTCGAACGATCCGGGCACGCTCTTTTCGTGCTCGCCTTCATCCGATCCCTGCGCAACATCCGAAAAGCCGATGAAGTGCGGGATAACTTCGCCTGAAATTCCGATCAGGCCGCCTTTTAAGACGGTTGAAACCCCAATCACCTTCATGCCGTTTACATACACAATCAGGTTTTCCTTGAATTTGGAGATTTTGACCGTGATGATCGCGTCCGTCGCCACGTTTTCTGGCAGGATTCCCTCTTCCCTGTCGCTGTTTATGGTGAGCGTCCACTTTCGATTTTTCTTAATTTCAAACGCGCCACCTTCGTCGCCCTTCACGCTGAAATGCGCCTTTGCCGCGTCGCCCTTCATAACGAAATTGATTTCAGCGGTATAGATATCGCCCGCTGCTTTTTCAAGGGCGAGGCCAAAGGGCGCTTCCATGAGGCCTTCGCCGTTTCTCGATGCGCACACCGGCTGCTTGGGCGCTTTCTGATACCACCAGGTAGCGTTGGTATAGAGCCTGTCGCCGTTAAAATACATGCGGTCGATATTGAGCGATCTGTGAAGCGGCCAGTTGCGCTCGTTTAAGATGTTTTTGTGGTAGACGATATAGTAGGTGTCCATGTCGGGGCCGATGCAGGAGGAGGAATGACCCAGCGCATGGAATTCATCCCTCGTTTCGATGAGCAGCATGCCGTCTCGAAGGCGTCTGAAGCCCTTGTCCGGCCCTTCATGGGACACGCAGTAATCGATGTGGTAGCCCTTGGAGCAAACATGGTTGCCCGTATCGGTCAGAAAATACCGGCCGTCGCGCTTGATGACCTGCGGCCCTTCCGTCCAGTGGTTTAAAAAGCTTGCGGGAATGGGCTGATTTCTGACGTCGATTTCCTCGGGCGAAGGCATTTTGTGAACGCGGATGCCCTGATGACTCGAGCGATAGAACCAGCTCGTTCCGTCGTCGTCCACAAACTGGCTGCCGTCGATGCCGTTTCCAAGGTTTTCGGTGATGACTTCAAAGGGGCCGACGGGCGTATCGGCCTTTAAAAGATAATGACCGCTTCCGCGGGGCGAAGTCACCATCCAGAATTTTCCGGCGTTATAGATGACTTCGGGCGCATATGCGCCATGGATGCGCGGATCGGTCGCGACAAAGCCATAGTATTCAAAATGAATCATGTCGCAGCTGACCCAGCATTTTACGCCCGCATTTCCGTGGCTTGAACAATAGAGATAGAATTTTCCGTCAAAGCGCATCAGAAACGGATCGCCGATTTCGCGTCCGTCCCAAAGATCGGTAAGCGCGCGCGGATTTCTGACAAGGTTCACGCTCATAAAGATTCCTCCATTTTATAAAACGCGCAAACACATCCGTCTTCCACATGGAACACAGCGTGATTGCGCGCTTTTTTATTTATCTTTGAAGATTGATTCTTCTGATTTCGTCAAGGTTTGCCTTGGGATTTCTGTCCATATCAAGAAGGCCGTTGACCTCCTGGAATACGTCGGTCAACTGCGTATAGCAATAGCCTACAAAGCCCGGCATGTGCTTGAATGCCTGCGTGATGGCTTCAAAACGCTTCAGGAACGCTTCCTCGTCCTTTGCCGCGCCGTTGTAGCCCCAGTTTCCGCCTTCGGAGTCCTTCGCCATAGCGATTCCGCCGTACTCGGTCAAGAGCTTGGGCTTGCCCGTGTGGTCGTAGCCGCAGGCAGTCACAATGCGTCCGGAGCCGGGATTGCCGTTTAAAATGGTTTCATCGCTTCCATATTCCTTTGAAAGTTGCTCAGGCCACGCGGTGTAGTCGTGTACGGTCAAAAGATCCGTCGCCGCCTGCTCCCAGCCGTCGTTTCCGGAAACGATTCGGGTGTTGTCAAGGGCGTGCGCCATGTGGTAAAGCGCGTCGGCCAGCTCCTGCGCCTCGACCTGCGTCTGAATGAAGGGAACGCCCCAGCTTTCGTTGATCGGCACCCATGCGATCAGGCACGGATGGTTGTAGTCGCGCTTGATGGCTTCGGAGAGGTCGCGCATCATGTTGCGCTTCTGGGAATCGCGCAGCCAATAGGCGCTGGGCAGTTCGCCCCATACGATCAGGCCCAGCTTGTCCGCCCAATACAGGTAAATCGGATCCTCAAACTTCTGGTGCTTGCGCGCGCCGTTGTAGCCCATGCGCTTGGTGAGCTCAACGTCCTTTTTAAGGGCCTCGGCGCTGGGGGCGGTGAGTAAGCCGTCCGGCCAGTAGCCCTGATCGAGGATCAGGCGCTGATAAAGCACATGGTTATTGAGTAGCACCTTGCCGTTTACGATTTCAATCTTGCGCATGCCGAAATAGGTGTCCACTTCGTCCTGCACATTTCCGTCCACGATCGTTTCAATCTTCAGATCATAAAGCGCGGGGTTTTCGGGCGTCCACATGTGGATGCCCTCCAGGCGCTCATTGTGGCGAAGATACATTTCGGTCTGAATGTAGCGGTCGGTTCTGACCTTAATGGTCTGTTCGGCAACAACATCGCCCTTGAAGGACGCGGTCAGGCGGACGAATGCGTTTTCGGGAAGCTCGTTAAGCGCAATTTCGCATTTAATGGACGCCGTTTCAAGGCAAGGGGTGAGTCTGAAATCGGCGGGATAATATTCGCCCACGCCCTCCAGCCACACGCTCTGCCAGATGCCGGTCACGGGGGTGTACCAGCACTCAAAGGGCTCGGGACGGAAGGACTGCTTTCCGCGCGGCTGATCAAAGTCCAGCCTGTCCTCGCAGCGGACGGTGAGCGTATACTCCCCTCCGGGCTCGGTCAGATCCGAAATATCGAAGGTGAAGGGGGTGTATCCGCCCTCATGCGTTCCGAGGAACTGGCCGTTTAACCATACTTCGGCGATATAATCAACCGCGCCGAAATGAAGAAGCCGCCTGCCAATCATATCAGAAGGCATGGTAAAAGTTCTTTCGTACCATACAACGTCCACGTGCTCCTGCTTATTCACGCCGCTTAAAATCGTCTGATAAGCAAAGGGAACCTCGATTTTCATCTCCTTCGGGAACGCGTTATACCACTTTTCCTTTTTACCTGCCTTCGTTTTGTCAAAGGCAAAGTCCCACTGTCCGTTTAAGGTCATCCAGTTTTTGCGCACCCGGTCGGGTCTCGGGTGTTCCATGCGAAGCGCCTGAGTCATTTTGTTTGATCTCCCTTCGTTTAGCCCATAAATTATAAACCCAAATTATTTATCAATATAGTCAAGCCTCATCACGATGGCCTGGTTATAATCTCCGAACTTTTCGCCGAAAAGATTGATGCCGCCCTGATGCACCGCGTCCTCTTTAACGGCGATGGACAGGCGGATAAAGGGATTTTCCATGATGTTCAGATCCGAAATCGTGACATCCGAGATTCTGAGATCGTCCAGATACGCGCCCGTTTCGTCCACGCGCCAGCGCTTTAATATGCCGTACTGCGTGGAGGACTGGTTCCACCAAAGCGGACTGAACTTTCCCTGTCTACCTCCGAAATCGCCGGGACAGAGCCATGTGCCGATTTCAACGCCATTTAAGAAAACGCTGATATCGCTGGGCCAGTCCATGCGGTAGTTGGGGGCTTCCGAACAGGCTTCAAAGCTGATTTCAATGCATTTAAGTTGCCCGTCCTTTAAAATGCGGTTGGAAAAGCGATATTCGACATAGCCCTGCTGAAACCATAAAAGCTGTGCATCGTATCGCATCTGGTCATAAAAGGAGGCTACATCGTCCTGTTCGCCGATGCTTCTTGTATCGCTTAACAGACCGCACACAGGCGTTACGGAAATGTCCGTATAATGGCCGATGGGCATCACCTGATAATGGCTTTGAATTTCGTGGCCATTGGGCATCACAAGCCGGATGGTAATGTTGTCCTTTTTGCGGCTGCACAGCTTCATTACGCCTCTGACGCCGGTCTGCCTTTCCGTTCGGATCAGATCCGCCTCTTCCAGAATGACGATGGAATTGCTGACGGTTGAAACCGGCACCTCCAGCTTCTGGGCAAGCTCGATGACGTTCATGCTGCGCTCATTCAAAAGCTCTAAAATTTTCAGCCTCAAATCGCTCGAAAGCGCACGGGCAACAATCTGCAGTTTATTCGGATCGGTCAGATCCAGTTCCATATGCTTCATTATTGTTCCCTATTCCCTTTCAAGCGGCGAAACCGTCATGTCCAATATGGTGAGCTCCGTTCCGTTTGAGAAAAATCCATACATACCGTGGGTAAAGGGCATGGCGTCTTCCAAAGTTAGCAGCGGCTCCTCTTCGCCCGGCAGATACACGCGCACCTTGTTTCCTTCAACCTCGATGTGCAAAGACGCGGTTTCGGCGGTCTTCCACTCGGAAATCTGCTCGAAATTGACCGAGCCCGTCAGGCCGTAGCGGCTTCTTCTTAAGCTTACGCCCAGCTTGGAAAGAGATATGCTGTAGCCGTAATAGCTGTCTTCCACCTGAAGATCGTAAAGCGAAACGTCGGTAGCTCTTAAAAGGATGCCGCTTCCGCCGTCGCCCTTGTCGGGAATTTCAAAGGTTACATCCATCTGATAATCGGTCATGCCCTCGTTTCCAAACACCGCAAAGCCGTTCTTGTTCGGGCTGATTCGAAGAACCCCTTCAGAGGGCTTCATCATGAACGGGCCATAGGTGAGAAAGGCGGAACGAAGGGCGTTGTCCGTAAAGTCAATGGTCAAAGGCTCGACCGGAGCAGTTATAAACGCGCTCACGCGGTTGACAGCCGCGCCGTCTGACGTCAAAGTAAGCGTATGGTCGCCTTTGGGGAGGGATACGGCTTCCGTCGTGAAGGTAAACGTCTTTCCGCGTCCGCTGAATTCAGGAACAATTTCGCAAAGAAGGTTTTCGCCATCAACGGAAATAGCAATCGTCTTTCCTGCGTCTTCTTTTCTCACGGTGAAATCAAAGGCGTACAGGCCGTCTTCCGCAACGCGAACGGCGTAATCGGCCTTACCAAGCACAGGCGCTTTTTCGTCCTGTCCGCCGAAAGTTACATGCGAAAGCTCATCTGCGTTCAGCGCATGGATTGCGGAAAATCCGCCCGGGAACAGCTTAATGGCAGTATTGTCGCTCGAACCCAGCGCTTCGCCTGTAGCCGCCATGAAGGAATATTCAACGCCCTCACTTTTGTATGCGCCGATGGTTTCGCAGGCAAAACCTGCGTTTTCAAGGGTGATCACGCGCATTTCGTCGATGTACAGATATGTAATTTCGGGCGTATTTTCAATTCTCAGGGTATGAAGGCAATGTTCGGGGCCAATTTCAGGAAGCTTTGCCTCGGCTATCGCATTTTCCCCTGCCAAGACCCTGATTTCCGTCTGGGTCACTTCTACCTTCACGTCTTCCCCATTCTTTTCGCCCATCAGACAAACGGCGGTATTTCCATTCAGCGCAAAGTTGGCTTCCTGCGTAAAGGTATTGGTTTTTTCGATCCTTGCAAAATAACCCTCATCGGTTTCATTAAAATCGTTGAGCTCCGCCTTTGCATCGCCATATACGTCTGGCATCTTCGGAACAGGCATTTCGGTGTTGGACGGACCGGTGGTATACAGAAGGCCGCCGTTAGTAAACAGCCTGTCCAGATTATAAAGTCGCGCGGGGCCTGCAAGGCTCACGAGGGAATGGTAGGCGATATACATGCTGTCAAGGTCGGGGCCGACGACATTGGAGGAGTGACCGAGGCCCTTGAATTCATCGCCGAAAACGCTGTTGATCAAAAGCGTGGAATCCTCTCTCTGGGCAAAGCTACCCCTTGGGCCGCCCTTTCGGGACGCGAAGGCCACCTGATAGCCGGTGGAGCAAACGTGGTTGCCCGTAAAGGTCAGATAATACCAGTCGCCGCGCCGGAAAAGGCCGGGGCCTTCCGTCCAGTGGCGAAGGGTTGCGCCGGTGGAGGAGGCGAGGTTTTCGGGCAGCATGGTGTTTTCGTCGAGGAATTTGGATTTGATGATCCAGTTGTCGGGATAAAGAATCATGATTCTGCCATCGTCGAGCTTGAAAAACGAGCCGTCGATGGAATGGCCGAAATTTTTGGTGATAGGCTCAAACGGACCCAGCGGGCTGTCGCTTTTTAAAATGTAATGGCCGCCGCCGTTCGGGGAAGTGATCATGTAAAAATGTCCGCGCCAATAGGTGACTTCCGGCGCATAGGCAAAATACACGTCTCTCCCCTTTGTGCAGTAGCCCTCGTATTTCCAGTTGACGAGGTCCTTTGAGGTATACACCTTCACCCTGTCTTCGCACGAAGAGGGATAAAGATAATATGTGCCGTTAAAGCGCATGACAAACGGATCGCCCACGCCATAATCGTCGGACGCGCCGGGAATGGGCGCATACTGCCCTTCAATGGTCTGGGGATTGACATAGTCCTCGGAAAACGCGGGGAGCATCATGAAAATGACAAGCACAATCGCCATCACGCGCTTAAGCATCGATTATTCCTCCTTAAGGGGTTTTATGGAAAGAGCGGTCACGGAAAGCTCTTTTCCGGTTGAGAAAAGACCTGAAAGACCATGGGTGTAGGGGTTTTCCTCATTGATCACGTGAATGGGCGCATCCTGTCCGGGCAGGAAAATAGCAACTTTGCCGCCCTGAACGCGGATGACGAGCGACGCTTCCGAAGCGTTTTTCCATTCGGGAATTTTCACAGTCACGTTTTTGCCCGGCGCGCCGTAGTTGAGCTTTTTAATCGTAATTCCGTTGTTCGTAAGCGCAAGCCCGTAGCCAAACGCGCTTTCCGGCACCTGATCCGGGTAATGGGAAACGTTTGTGGCGTTCAGGAGAATGCCGCTGAAGCCCGCGCCGGCTTTCGGAATCTCGAAGGAAACGGCCATCTCATAATCAGTCACGCCTTCGTTTCCAATAAGCGCAAAGCCGCTTTTTCCGGTGGAAATCGACAATTTTCCGTTTTTACAGGTAAAGCCGCCGAGGGTGATGATGCCCTTTCGGTCGTTTTTCGATATGTCCCAGATTCTTTCTTCGATCTTAGCATGGCAGAAGAATTCAAAGTCCTTGACAAAGACATCTTCGCCCGAAACCACAAGGCCATGCGTGCCTTTTGGGAGGAACACGGTTTCTAAAACCGCCGTGGCATAATCGCCCTTGCCCTCTCCCGCTTCGGGCAGCGTGAAGGCGATTTCTTCACCGCCATCTACGCAGAACGCAATGCGTTTTCCCGCGTCTTTCTTTCGGTAGGTCACGTTTACGGCGTATTCACCGTCTTCCTGTACGGAAAGAACATACGTCGCCTCATCAAGGCGCACGGCCTTTTCTTCATAGTCGCCGACAATTTCATAATCAAGCTTCTGTCCGTTTACCGCGTGAACGGCTGAAAACGCGCCGGGGATTGCCTTGGTGAAAGCAAAATCGCCGTCGCCCAGCGCCTTGTCGGTGTGCGCGATGAAGGAATAGGATACGCTTTCGCGTTTGACCGCGCCGATGATATCGGAAGAAATCGCGGGATTTTCAACCGTTAAGAGGCG
The DNA here is from genome assembly GCA_015056255.1 of Clostridiales bacterium. Classification (GTDB taxonomy): domain Bacteria; phylum Bacillota; class Clostridia; order Christensenellales; family Aristaeellaceae; genus SFHK01. Next base: position 57,515 of record SVGP01000005.1, read on the forward strand.
CATGGTGTCGATATAGGCATAAAGAATATCCTCGGTGCACTCGATCCGGAGGGTGTGGATTCTGCCTTCCGCTCCCAGCTCGGGCACCTTTGCTGCCGCTGCGGTTTCGCCGCCGACGACATAGCGAATTTGCTTTCCGTCGCATTCGATGATGGCTTCGCTTCCGTTTGCCGTTCCAAGCTTCCACGCCATACATCCGCCGTTTAAGATGAAATTGCATTCCTGCGTAAAGCGGGTTGAGGAATTGGCGTGGGCGAAATATCCGTTTTCATCCGCTTTGAAATGGCCCGCGTCTCCGTCCGCATAGCCGTAAAAATCGGGCATCGCGGGTACGGGCATGTCCTGCATGGTGGGGCCAGTCGAATATAACTTTCCGCCGTTGGTCAGAAGGCGGTCGAGGTTGTACCATCTCACCAATCCCCCGCCCGGCTGCTCAAGCGCATGGGCATGGTAGGCGGTATAGAGGCTGTCGAGGTCGGGGCCGTAGAAGTTGGACGAATGACCAAGACCGGTAAAGGGATTGCCGAATTCGCTCTTGATGAGCAGCGTATGGTCTTCCGCCTGTTTGTATTTTCCGATCAGGTCGCCCTTTCGGCTGGCCCATGCGACGCGATAGCCGGTTGAAAGATAGTGGTTTCCTGTAAAGGTGAGATAGCTCCAGTCGCCGCGCCTGAAAACGCCGGGGCCTTCCGTCCAGCGATAAAGCGTAACGCCCGTCGTCTTGTTAATTCCCTTGGGCTTCATGGTCTCTTCATCGATTTGGGTAATGGCGATGGAATTGTTTCCCGCAAGGTTCAGCATGTAAAGCGTGCCATCGTCCCCTGCAAACAGGCTTCCATCGATGGAAAAGCCGAAGTTATCCGTAATACGCGTAAAAGGCCCTTTGGGCGAATCGCTTTTCATGATATAGTGGCCGTTGCCCGAAGGAGAAGTGATCATATAAAAATCGCCTCTCCAATAAAAGACCTCAGGCGCATAGGCGATTCTGCCTTCGCCGTTTTGCGTACAATAACCCATGAATGTCCAGTGGACGAGGTCAGCGGATTCGTATGCGCGGATTTCTTCTCCGCCTGTGGTATAGAGGTAGTATTTTCCGTTAAAGCGCATGACAAACGGATCCGCAGCGTCCATCACCCGCTCGTGGTTGTCATATACGCGAACAGGGTTCTGATAGGTTTCGGCATTTGCGCCCGAAACGATGCACGCGGACATCAGTATCGCCGCCATGAGCTTTTTCATGAAACTTACGCCCCTTATCATATTACTTAATGCCGGAGTGCGCCATGGTGTTCATGACCTTGCTCTGGCACAGGATAAACAAAATCAAATTCGGAAGGAACATAATGAGCGAGGCCGCCGCCGCAATGCCCTGTCCGGCAACGGCGTTTGTGTTGCTGGCAAGGGTGCCCATATAGAAGGTGAGCGTGCGCATGCTCTCTTTGTTGGTGTACATGGTGGAGGTTTCAGTGTTGTTCCAGACGGACTGGAACGCAAGGATTGCAACGGTTGCAATCGCGGGCTTGATCATTGGAAGGATGATTCTTCTGTAGACGGTAAAATAGTTTGCGCCGTCCACGATGGCCGCTTCGATTAAGCTGTCGGGCACCTGATCGGTAAACTGCTTTACAAGGAACATGCCGACCGGCAGCGCAAGCAAGGGAAGGATGTGGGCAAAATAGGTGTTGATGATGCCCATTTTTTCAACAAGCAAATATCTTGGAATGATGACGGCGACCGGCACGAACATCATGGCAAGATTGTTGATTTCCATAAGAATGTTCTTTGCGCGGAAGCGAAGCTTACTGAGCGCAAAGGCCGCCATCGAGGAAAACAGCATACTTAAAAGTACCACGCTTCCTGTGACGATAACGGAGTTAAAGATATAGCGGCTGATGGAAATGCCGCCGGCGGACGCCTGACGGGCGAGCTTGACAAAATTGTCAAACACGGGATTTTCCACAAAGAATCTGGGCGGGAACGCAAAAAGCTCATCAATGGGCTTGAATGCGTGATTGATAATAAACACAATCGGCAAAGCCATAAACAGCGCAAGCGGAACCAGCACCAAATACATGGGAATCTGGTTTAAATGGAATCGATCGGGATTGAATCGGGTCTTGCGCATATATGTCTCCACCTTTCAAAATTTGGGATGCTGAAGGGTAATTTTTTAAGCGGGGAGGGCGGGCAGTGCGTAGCCTGCCCTCCCCGCTTCGTGCTGATCCGGTAAATTAAGGCTAATAAAACTTAATTACTGGGGAAGAGCAGCCAACGCTTCGATAACAGCGTTGTCGGCAACAGCCTGCAGTTCGGCAGCTACGTCGGCAGCAGAGATCTCACCGCGGAGGATCTTGCCATCGATGTCGTTTCCGTTGTAGTAGGCTTCGATCGCAGCCCAGCCGGGCGCTACGGGCCAGTTGGAGGGAACGAAGTCGACGCCGCGGGTCAGAACAGCCTCAAAGAAGGGCTTTACATCCGCTTCAGCGTTGTCAACGAGATCCTGCCATACTTCGGGAGTGCTTACAACGGGCATACGGGATACGGGATAGCCGTTCTCGCGATAGGTCTTCTGACGGCAGAGAGCGGCCTGCGGGCCCCAGCTCATCCACTTGGAGAGCTCCCACGCTTCGCGGGGATACTGGGTGGAGGCAGCGATTACGCCGTTGTCAACGATGGCGAGTTCGCCCATACCGTCGCCCATGGGCAGCGGATAGAATACGAATTCACAGCCGGTTTCCTGAGGAACGGTGGTCTTGAACATCGCCTGGGTCCAGGGCCAGTCAATGTGCATAGCAGTGCGGCCCTTTCCAGGAGGCCATGCGCCGGGATCGCCGAGGACAGCTTCTTTTTCTTCAGCGCTCATCCACTCGCAGATCTTGTTGTTGATAACTTCAGCGCGCATTTCGGTGGCTTCTACCCAGACTTCATCGAAGTTGTACTTCTCGCCATCCCAGCCGAACTTGCCCTGGTTGCCGTTGTAGGCTGCCGGGAACAGGTCGACATACAGGGGGTTGGAAACGCCGAAGTTATACTCTTCGGGGTGGCTCAGCTCATCAGCCAGATCAAAGTAGTCTTCCCAGGTCCAATCGAGGGCGGGGAGCTCTACGTTGTACTGCTCGAACAGGGTCTTGTTCATGAACATCATGTGGGGGAACATGACCGCCGGGTAAGAATAGTTCTTGCCGTTGATCTTCGCACCGGATACCATGGTGGGATAAAGCTCCTTGGCATCGGGGTCGTTCTCCATGTAATAGGTGATGTCCAGCGCCCACTCGTTGTTCACGGCATTCATTACGTTGAATACCCAGAAAACGTCCGGCAGGTTGCCGGTAGAGGCGAGGTTGGTCAGAGCCTGATCCCAGGAACCCTGATCAATGGCTACGAACTCAACGTTGATGTTGGGATAGGCAGCCTCGAACTGAGCGATGAGCGCCTCGATAACCTCGGGCTCGCCGGCTTCAGCCTGGCCCCAATGGGCTACGGTCAGGGTGATGTTTTCGGTGGTCATTGCGGGCAGTCCGGCTTCCGCAGTCGCAGGAACGAGCGCGAGCGCCATCAGTACTACCAGTACCAGAGAAAGCAGCTTTTTCATGTGTGTGGACTCCTTTCAAAATTTTATATCACGTACAGATGTGACGCACCACATCCGTATAGATACCGGGAATAAAATGGATTATTCGCCCGATTCGGGCGTAAGCTTTGCGCGGCGCAGATAGACGCCGCCCATGGGGAAGTTTGCGCTGGTTAAGGCGTAAAGCGTGTCGTCGGCATAGTACATGCCGTTCCAAATGGCGGAATATCCGTCCGGCGTATAGAAGGGCACAAAGGGCTCGGACCAGGTTTTGCCAAGATCGTTGGATACGATCACCTTCATGGTGGACCTGCCGTCTCCGTTTTCCGTCGCGTCTTCATCCGTCTGGAAGGAAACGACCAGTATGTCGCCCGGCAGCACGCAGATATACGGCGCACCCGCCTTCTTGCCCGCGCCCTTTTTGTTCGGACGATAGACAGTCTTTAAATCATCCGACCAGTCGATTCCGTCGGGCGAAAATTTGATCTGAACGACGAATACATAATCCGGGAACTGGTTGGCTTCAATCGCCATGACATATCTTCCGTCGGACAATTTGTCCACAACCGGCATACCGTCGCGGGATCGGGTCTCATTTCCATTGGAGGCAATGTGGGTTTCACCCCATCCACCTTCTTCCAGAAACTTGAATTCAATGTTCTGAAAACCCGTGCTGCCGACAGCCGATTCGGAGTCATTTGCGTAGAATACGGCAATTTTTTCACCGATTCGGATGAAATGGGGCTCCCATACGCCGCCTCGGCCATAGGTCTCGACGATAGTGGAATGAAACTCAAACGTCTCTCCCCCATCATGGCTTACAGAGCAAAGAATTTTGGCGTCGATCTTCTCGCCGCCCTTGACCGCGCGGTAGGCAAGGAGAATGTCGCCGTTGTCCAGCTCGATAAAGTTGGCGTTTGCGCAGTCGTAGCCTTCCTTTTCCGCGGCGACGACGGGCTGAGACCACTTTTTCGTTCCATCCGTGCTTTTGGCAACGGCGATGCGCGCATTCTTTCCGCCAAGGGACGCGTCAAAGCCGATTAGGTAGGTTCCGTTTTGAAGGCGATACATCCTGGGATACGCGCCGCCCGCCTGATAGACGGGATGCGAACGCTCCTCCCACGAAAGTACGTCCTCCTGAGAAAAGCCGGTGGATCCGGCGGAGGCTAAAATGATTGCCGATACCAATATGATCACAACCCACTTTCTCATATTCTTATTCACCCGTAATGCCGCTTCGGTCGATGGCGTCGGTAAAGTATCTCTGCAGGCAGAAATATACGATCAGAAGGGGCGCAATGGTCAGAATCGTTCCGGCCATGGTAATGGCTTCGTTCTGAATGTTCGCGCCGCCGCTGTTTTTGGCCGCCCATCCGCCAACTTTTTCAAGATAGGCCAGATAGCTGTCTTCGAACTTTGCAAGCTCCATAACGAGGGTGGAAATGGACTTGGTGTGTCCGAAGGAGGCGTTGCCCATGAAAAGGGAGGTGGTATAGGTTTCATTCCAGTACCAGACGAAGGAGAACAGAAAGCTTGTAATCATCGCGGGAAGGCCCAGCGGAACGCCGATGGTGAAAAACACCCTTGCTTCGCTTGCGCCGTCCACGCGCGCAGCTTCGTCCAGAGAGAACGGAATCTGCTCATAGGTTGCGCGGTAAATGAGAATGAAGATCGCGGCTCGTAAGCCCTGACCCGTGATCGCCGGAAGAATCATCGTCCAGATGGAGGACAGGATGCCGTAATCGGCGTACATGGTGTAGGTGGGCACCATGAGAACCGGGAAGGGCACGATGAAGGTCAGAAGCACGCACATCATCAGGAAGTTTCTGCCCTTGAAGCGGAAACGTGCAAACGCATAGCCCGCAAGCGCGCAGGAGAACGTCTGCGCAAGGGCGGGAACGATCGTTACAAGAAGCGTATCCAGAAAATGCTCCGTAAAGCCCATGATATCCAGCGCTTTCGTGTAGTTCTCAATCGTGATTTCATGCGGCAGCCACTGAACGGAGGGGTCCAGAAGGTCAGTCAGTGATTTTAAGCTCGTCACGCCCATGTGCAGAATCGGGTACACATACACAAAGCACAAAGCGATCAGCATGACATACAGAAAGATTTTTTGAACGAGGCCAAGCTCGACAAGGCCGCCGATCAGCTTCTTTTTTACTTTCAGCCATTTAGCGCTTCCTGCCATGACGCTTGCCTCCCTTCATCTTCTTCGCGCTTTCCTCGTGCAGCTTTTCAATCCGGATCTGTTCGCGGCTCTTGACGATGGCAATCTGTCTGGCCTTGCGCTCTCTGGTGATGAGCACCAAGAGTCCCAATGTGATGCCCAGCGTCAGCGCATACACCCACGCCATGGCCGACGCATGGCCGTAGCCGCCGCCGACGGTGGTTGAGAACATTCGATCGTTGATGGTAGCGATGACTTCGTTGATGCCGGTCGTTGCGAGGAACACGATGATGTATACGCCGTTGATCAGGATCATCGATCTGAGCGACGGCAGCGTGATCTTCCAAAAGGAAATCCAGCCGTTCGCGCCGTCGATTCTGGAGGCTTCATAAAGGGAGGTATTGATCTTCTGAAGACCGGTCATGTAGATGAGAATCGGAACGCCCGAATACCACAAAACCAGTATCAGCTGGCTGAAAAGGCCGGAAAGGGGTCTTGCCAGCGCACCCGGCAGAACAGCCTCCACAATGCCGTTTACGCCATAGGATTCAATCAGGGGCACTGTGGTCGCGCCTTCATTGACCAGTCGCTCAAGAACAGGGCCGGAGACGACAATGATCGGAAGGAAGAACAGCGTTCTGAAAACGCCCTTGCCCTTGATGTTCTGATTGAGCATCATGGCGATGACGAGCGAGAAAACCAAAATAACCGCGAGGCGCAGAATCGCGTCCGTATAGAAATTCTGGAGCTGCTCGATGAAAACCGTGTCGTCCTGGAAAAGGTAGCGGTAGTTTTCCAGCGCGATAAAGCTCATTTTCCTTCCGTTGGCCGTGATTTTCACGTCGTTTAAGCTGTAGATAAACGACTGAACCAGAGGAATCGCGAAAAAAACTGCAAAGCCGATCAGCCACGGAAGAAGGAAAATGTAGCCCTTCATTTCGCGCCTTGTGACAAGGCCAATGCGAATCTTCTTCATTTATTTCGCCCCTCCTTTCACAACCAGCCAGCTCTGTCCGTCAATGGTGTTTCCCTCGTACTCATACGCCGAGCGGCGATAATTCACAATCACCTTCGCGCCGTTTTCATATGTCACAACGGCGACGTCCCGCGCAGGAATTTCGTGATTGATCATGAGGGATGAACCAATTTCGTCATGAAGCGCGCGAAGGGTCGAGTCAATATCCAGAATGCTTTCCTTCATAACGCTGTATTTGGCGGTAAAGATATCAGAGGAATTGGTGTTGATCAGCGCCTGCACATCCTCACCCGTCACGATGTGGGAGGGATATGCGCCGTATTCCACCATCTTAATAAGCGCTTTTTGCTGGTTCGACTCGAAATTGAGCCAGGTGGAATAATAGGGTACATGACCCGAAAGCACCATCGGAAGGAACGGCACCTCGGCTGACAGGAACGAATAGCTGGTGGTTGAAAGCGGCATGTCCAGATATATATCGCTTTGGGCGAAATAACCGGCCAGCGGATTCTCAAGCGCGAGCATGCCGGACATTTTTTCCATGGAGCCAAGATACGCCTCGTGCGTCTCGCCGCGCATGTGATTTCTGCCGTTGGAGTAATAGCTGTAAAGCGCGTTGGGCAGCGTCGTGAGCGCAAGGCCGTCCACATGCTCGCCCATCGCCTCCTGCGCCGCGCGAAGAATTTCATCCGAGCGGTTCGGCGTCAGGTAGTAAAGGGTTTTGAACAAATCCTTGCCCGTCTGATATTCGGCAATGGTCTGACCGATGGTTCTGACGATATCCACGCGCATGTTGTACATGCGGTCGGTGTTCGCCTTGACGGGATCGATTTCCATAAAGAACCTTCCGCCTTTTTCGCGGACAGCCTTTGAAAGGGCAATTAAATCGTCCTCATCTCCGAGCGCGCGCTCAATGGAAACGTCGCCGCTTCCAAGCGCATAGCTCAGTCCGCCCGGCTGCCAGCCGCGATAGAGAACGACAGGCGGCGTGAGACCGTCGTCCATGTAATCTGAAAGGATTTCCTTCGCCTGTTCAAGCGTCGTCATTACTTCGACGCTGTTCCAGATCAGCATTTCCGCGCTTTCAGCGGCAAGAAAATCAATTCTCGGGCGATAGGTCGTATCCGCATTTGCAATCGCGCCGTTTTCCTCGAGATACGCGCGATATTTGCGCGCCATGCCGGAATACGTGGCCTCCTCATCCGTCAGGACAAAGAAGCGAATGGTCATATCGCGAAGATACGGACTGGTTTCGCGGCGTGGAAGACCCAGCGTTCTTGTGGTCTGGGCGATATACTTTTCTCTGAGCGTAAAGTGCGCTGCCGCCCAGTTGTATTTTGTGATGACGCCGCCGGGATAGGCCATGACTTCCGAGGCCTCCTCGCCGCTTTCAATCACGGCCAGATAGCCTATGCCTTCTTCGGTTTTCGCAAGGCCGTAAACCGGCAAAGTAACCTGCTCGGCGGGACGGTTGAGCTCGGTCAACACTTCCTTGTCAACGCCAATGTTCGATCCGTACACGCGCTTGGAAAAGGGCGTGGTTCCGATGCCGTTGCCATCCGAGAAATTGATAATCGCGCCGGCGGCTTCAGGAACGAACAGATAGCCTTCCGTTTCATTAAGATACGTCGCGCCCATCGCAGGAGCCAGATACAGGCCGCAGAGGGTGGTTTCGCCGTATTCTTCAACCCCGTCCTTGGGTACGGTCACTGCGACGCTGTCGTTTTCAAGTCGAATCTGCACCTTTACCTTCTGGCACACATCCTGGAAATCCACGATTGCGTCCGCGCCGTTTTCAAGGGGCGTAAAGGCAATGGATGCCGCGGAGGAATGAATGTCGTAGTTTTTGGTGGTAACCGCCGTTCCATCGGCCACATCGATTACGAGCGTCGAGGCCAGAAAGCCTGTCCAGCTCTTGTTCGCGCCCGTTCCCGCCGCATCCACGCCGCTGGAAAGGGTTTTTCCGGTGTGTTTGTCGATAATCGTCATGTCAAGCGTGGCCGTGTCAATGGTCAGGGACAGATGCTCATTTTCAACCATATGCGCGTCAGCCAGAGCAAACGCGCTCAAAAGAAGAAGGGCAAGAACAAAAACACAACAAACAAGCTTACTTTTCATTGTAGAATCTTGCCTCCTTCCAGACAGCGGTAATGAACTCCCAAAGCTGCGCAATGAGCGCTGCTGCGATGACCATTGCAATCACAATCATGAGCATCGTGAAAAGCGTAAGAAGGAGAGATGCAAAGGTTTCGCGGAAGTTGTAGTTCTGAAGCGTTTTGACCATCATCACAATCAGCATGAGGCAAAGCGCGATGGCAATTACGTCAATCAGCGTGATGATAAACGCCTCATTATAGGTAAGAACGAAAGATAAGACAAACGATACGGGCTTTAACAGGATGTACGGGCCCAGCGCGTAGGCGGTTGCGCAGTACATCTGCTTGAACGTGCCCTCGCCGTCACGGATAGAGCAGATGAGGTTGCAGGCGATCAGGAAAAGCGCGATGCCGCCGCCAACCAGCATAAGATCCATGCCGACTTCAAACTGCCCGTCCTGAACGGTTTTAAAGAGGAAGCCGCAGTAGTACTTGTTGACGATGTAGATGACAATCGTCGCAAAATACAAAAGCGTCGAGGAGAACACGGATACGCGCCCTTCGTGCTTCACGCCGTAAAACGCGTCCGCAGGGTTTTTCGGGAAATAGGTGATAAACCGCAGCTGGCGGATGATTTTGATGTTTCCGATTTTCTCAAAGAAGCCTCTAACAGCCATAAACGGCTGAACGGATCTGGAAAGCTTTTTAAGAACCGCCCGCAGGATCGCAAGCGCGATGAAAACGCCGATGGCCGGGATGATGTATCCCTGAAGCCACATATTTCGAATCTCCCAGTAGGCGTCCGAATAGCCTTCCTTGTCGCCGCCCAGACGCGATGCCTTCAGCGCTTCATCATACATTTCCAGCTTGTAATACGCGCGGCCAAGGCCCATCTGCGCGTAGTCGAACATGCTGTTCAGCGTAAGAACCTTTTCCCACGGCTCGCGGCTTTCGGCGTACCTGCCGTCCTGATACAAAGAAAGCGCTTCATGAACGAGGTTTGCGTAATCGGTCACTTCAAACCTTTGAACCAGCGCCTTGTCTCGGTCGAGCACATAAAGCCTTCCGTAGCTGTCCACATCGATGGCGACGGTGTTTACGAAAAGGCCGGTTCGGGTTCTGTCCTGATCCTGACCGCCGAAGTAGAAAAGCACGCGTCCGTCGCGGGTGTATTCCATGATGTAGCCGATTTCATTGATGACAAAGATGTTTTCCTGCGCGCCGACGGCAATGTCAATCGCGTTTTCAAAGCCGCGAAGCGTGGGATCCATAATGTTGCGGCCCGCCATATTAAGGCGCTTCATGCCCTGAATACCGGTGGTCACGGTGTAAATCAGGCCGCGCGCATCCATGTCAAGGCTGGTGGGCGTTGCGGGAATCACGCGCTTTAACTGCGTAAGCTGCTCCTCGGTGTAGGTTAATCGCTTGATCTTTTCAGAAAGCGACAAAACCGTGTCGTTCGCGCCGAAGTAGCCTAAAAACGTTCCGTCTTTGGAAAACTGGGCGATGCCGTTGGTGTTGCCCTTACTGATCACGTAAATGTTGCCGGCAGAATCGACCGACACCTTCAGCGGCTCAAATTTTGCGTTTACGCCGTACAGCGGCGTACCGGGGTGCTCCAGCGTGAACACATTTTCGCCGGTTTCGGTGTCATACACAAAAACCGCCTTTTTCTTTACGTCCGTCGCATACAGCTTTCCCTCGCGCACATAGATGCCGCCGACGGATTTGAAATCGTCCTCGCCGAACACGCGGATGGTTTCACCATCCAGCGTCGCCATGACCACGCGGTCGTTTCCCTCGTCGGAAATGAACAGGCGATCCAGTTCATCCACGAAAACGTCCGCCGGACGCTTTAGGGAATCACCGCCAAAATCGCGGAACGTGCCGTCCGGGAGATAACCGCTCTGCGTGTAGGCATAGCGTCCGTCGTACAATTCCGTCATGGTAAAATACGGCGCTTCCGCCGCAAAAGCCGTGACGGACAGGGCGAGAACGCACAAAACGGTCAGAAGCTTATGAAGCAATCGCATAAATGTGTTTCCTCCCTTTCCGTCAGTCTTCCTTGAACATCCTGCCGCTCCACTTGGTGATCGCGTAGATCATGATCAGAAGCACAACCGATGCAGCGGAGGCATAGCCCATTTCATAGCGGATAAAGCCGTAGTCTTCGATGAGGTTGACGATCAATTGTCCGGCGTACTGGGGCGTCGGGTTCGCGCCGGAGAGCGAAACACCGATGTGGCCAACCTGGAAGGTGTTTACAACCGCCATGACGAGGCCGAAGAGCATCTGCGGCTTCATCATGGGAATGGTGATGTAGAAAACCTCCTGGAAGCGGTTTCGAACGCCGTCGATATCCGCGGCCTCATACACCGTTTCATCGATGTTCATCATACCGGCCAGCATCGCAAGGAAGCCTACGCCCATCGAGGACCAGAGGGCGACGATGATCATAACCGGCATCAAAAATTCGGTAGACTGCAAAAACGCAATGGGTTCATTGATCCAGCCGAGATTCAGCATAAGCGCATTCAGATAGCCGCGCTCATCGCCTGAGAAAATGATGCGCCACACGACGTTCATTGCAACGCCGCTCGTCATCGAGGGGCTGTAAAGAAGCAGCGCAAGCACCGTTCTCGGGCCTTTTGAAATCTGGCTTAAGCACCAGGCGAGGAAGAAGGAAAGTATGTATCCGCCGGGACCGACGATCACGGCAAAGAGGATCGTGTTGGGCAGAACATACTGCATGAAGATGGCGTCGCGGGTCAAAAGGTTTACGTAGTTCATGAAGCCCACGATGTCAGGGGTCTGGATGGTATTGAAGTTGGTGAAGGAAAGCGCTATGGCGATTCCGACGGGGATGATGATAAAGAGGGTGAACAGAATGATGTAGGGCGCCATGAATACCCATGCGATGCGCTGATCCTTCGGCCCGTGCTTTTTAAGCGTCTTTCGCCCGATCATTTCAGCCACTCCTTTACAGTTTCAATATCCGGTACGATAAACGGCTGGGTAAGCTCGCCGTTTTTGAGTCTTCCGAATTCCTCAAGCTTGCGTTCAAGCTCGCGGTCGATCCGCTTGATCGCCTCGTCCAGCGCGCTTCTTAGGTTCTCGCCGTCCAGCGCAACTGCGTTGATCGCATTTGAAAGCTCGCGCTCAACCATATATGCGCCGGGGTTTCTGGGCGTTTCATAAATCCACGTCATCTGCTCGGCAATGATCTTTTTGTGCTCGGTGGGCCAGGGGGAGTTCATAAACGCGTCCGAGTTTGCGCTGTTCCACAAATACTCGTTTCCGAGCGTGGACTGAAGCGTGTAGGCAAATTCGGTCTGAATTTCTTCGCTCATCCACCAGGAGAGGAATTCGAAGGAAACATCCGGCATATTGGTGTTTCCGAAGATGAAGCAGCTTTGCTCGGCGCCGCTGATCCATCTTTGAACTTCGCCGTTTTCATCCGTAAGACCGGGATACAAAGCAAGACCCCATTTGTCCGAAAGCTCCGGCGCGGCGTTCATGAGCATGTTGTACATGCCGTAGTTACTGGTTCCAATCGGCAGCGTTCCGTCTCTGAAGGACTGATAGAACGAAGAAATTTCATAGTCCATGTCGTAGATGGTGAAGGAATCGGTCATGATCTTAAGACCATTGATCGCTTCCTCAGTGTCCAGCTGCACGTGAAGATCGCCGGATTCATACAGAACCGCACCTGACTGATAGAGGAAGGGCGTGGTAATGCCAAAGCCCTTATAGCCTACGGAGTTTGCGATGTAGTTGTTGTAGTTAAGGCCGAATCTGTGCAGCGTCGGAAGCATTTCAAGCACTTCTTCATAGGAATCCGGAACTTCAACACCGATGGAATCGAGAATGTCCTTTCTGTAGAAAAGCACGTTGAAGTTGAAGGTTTCCGGGAACGCGTACAGGCCCTCGTCGCAAACCGCGGGCATTAAAAGGCCGACCGGGAAACGGCTGGCCACTTCCTTAAAGCCGTCGTATTTTCTTAAATCCATCAGCGCGCCGCGAACCGCTAAATCGTAAATGCGCGTTGTGGAAACGCCCAACGCAACGTCCGGCGCAGAACCGGAGGCGTTTGCAAGGATGAGCTTGCTTTCATCGGGCATGATGGAAAAATCGACCGCCACGCCAGTGACAGGGGTAAAGGTGGTGTCCGCCATGCGCTGAAGAATTTCAAGATACTGTCTCGGGCGGTTGACCCAAACCTGAAGGCGGGTTTCATCCGTACTGTCGGCGGCGATATAGCTCTCGTCCGTAAAGGACGCGCCGAAGCGCTTGACGGCGTTTACCGCGCTGTCCATCCAGCCCATGCCGCCGGGAAGCAGGTCTTCATCGGTGAATAAGTAAATTGCGTCCAGACCCATGGGGCTTGTGGACAATTGCTCGACCGTATTTACAAGAAAGCTTCTTGCGGAGGACGAGCCCTGCGTAAACAGGTTGAGCTTTTTGGGAAGGTTGTCGGGTTCTTCGGCCAGCTGGCCTAAAAGCTGAATGGTCATATCGAGGTTTGAAAGCGCGCCCACGCGCTCGTCGGTATCGGCGACGTCGCCCAGCGCCTTTCTTACGGTTTTGAGCTCCTCCTGCCATTTGGTCAGATCTTCCGCGATATGGAAATCGAATTCCTCAAGGCTGAAGTCTCTGAAAAAGTCGGTGTTTCCGCCTGTGATTTTGGTAATTTCGAGCGAAAGGCTCGCCATCTCATCCGATACGACTTCGAGCATCTTGATCGGGGTTCTGACGGGATCAAGCGAAGTGAGAAGCGTAAGCGTATGCTGACCCGGCGTCAAGTGCACATAGGCAGTTTCGCCCGCTTCATCCTTCACAATTTTGTTTTCAAAATCAAGGCAGTAATCGAATCTGTGCGTGTCAAACGCTTTTTCGGGGATCACGCCGTCGATTAAAATCGTGCGGTACACGGGGAAGTTGGCCAGCTCGCCCTGACGCATGCGAAGGGCAATGCCATAGTCGCCTTCCGTTTCCACATCGAATGTAAATTCCATTCTGTCGCCGGGATATTTGTAGGAGATATCCTCGATATAGTTGATCACCTTTTTGCCGCTGGAGTAAGGCGTAACGCCGGTGTCGTAGCTGGCGGCGGGACGGATGGAGGGGTTATTTCTTTCGGGCACGCACTCGGCCTGAATTTCAATCAGCTTATCGCCGCTGCCGGTATTGGCGTTGTCCTCTCCCACGGAAATCTCGCCTTCAAGCGCGATTTCATAAACCCTGAACGGGCCTTCGCGGCAGATGATCGTAATCGTATGCTCGCCCTTTTCAAGGAACAGGCCCATGCCCTTTGCATACATGCCGTCACGTCCGATTAAGCGGCAGGCGGTGAGATCGTAGGATTTCTGGGGCATGGAAACCACTTCGTTTCCGTACCGGTCCTTTTCAAAGGAGCCGGACTGCTGCCAGATGCTGTCGAGCGTCAGCGACGAAAGTTCCCCGTAGGGATATCCGCCGTCCACCGAGAGCGAAAACACATTGTCCAGAATATTGCTTCCGGTCATTTCGTAATGAATCACGGGATAGCCGAAGACATCCTCATCAAGCGTAAACGAGAAGGACAGCTGTCCGCCTTCCGTGAGCGCCTCGCCCGCCTCCGATTCAAAAAGTACAACCGCTTCGTCAATCGGCTGCTTTCCGCCAAGCCCGTAAAGATAAGCTGCGTAATCGCTTCCGTCGGACCTTTGAACGTACATATCCAAAAGTTCTTCCCCGGCCGCACTTAAAATAAGGAGCATAAGCACCATCAACATCGGTATGATTTTTTTGAAAAAGCCCTTCACGCCCGCTCCTCCTTTTTGTATCCAAACACAAATCCGCATTTTCGCCGTTTGTTTCAGTTTTATCGTTGGTTTCAGGAAAGGTATATTTCCCTCTATAAATAAATTAAAACATACAACACAAAACCTGTCAAGCATTTTGTGATGTTTTTTGGATGTTTCTGTCTCAAAATGCCCATTTATTCCAGTATTTTCATGGAATTTATCCAATTTTCTTTAGTTCTGTAAATATTTTTTTGAAACAAATCATGTCTTCAATTTGTTTCAGTTTTTTCGTTGGTTTAAGTTCTACGCCCGATATGCGCCTGTTTTATATCATTAAGTCAGCGCGGGCGTTCGGTGGCCGTCTCTGCAGCGTGGTTGAAAAGCCGCTAAAAAAATGCAGGCGATCATTGATCGCCCGCTATATACAAGTATTCTATTTTTCCTTACTCCGCTTCCAGATTCAAAACTGCAAGCATTTCTTCCTTTAAAACGCCCGCGCTTCCATGAAGGCTTACGGTAAATGCGCGCCCGTCGTCTGTCAATCGAATCAGCTCGATGAGCGTCGTCCCCTCTCCTCTTTCAAAAAGAAGCGCTCTTTCATAGCCTTCCATTGCAAGGGCTGTGTATTGGTCATCCTCATCCACATAAAACGTGCCGGTTCTGTTCACCACTTCTTCCAAGGACGGATAAACAAATACGTGAACAGAAATGTACTTGTCCCCATCGCCTGCAAGGCGCATGCCGTAGCCGTCCCGCATTTCGTCCGTCGGAGGTGAAATTCGGTATTTCCGAAGCGTAATTTCGTCATAGGTTTCCTCGGAATACAGGTTTTTCTGTATCTTTTCCAAATCATAGACCAATTCCGCATCCAGAAGAGAATACCCTTCCGGGACAGACAGATTCAAATCGACAAAGCCCGAAATCGCCGACAAAAACGACGGCATGTCGTAATACCTGGATGTATACTGCCCGTATCGCCCGGAGCCATGAGTGTCCGTCGTCGCCTCCCAATATTCAAGATCCGGAACATAAATGAGCATATCATGCATTCTCTGAACCAGCGCCCTTCTGTCCTCCCCATCCGCCTCCGGCACCGGCTTTGGCGCGGGCGTAGGATTTGGAACCATGGAATCTTCATACGGCGTGAGATTTCCGTCCCAGTCAACCATGCCTTTAACAAGTCCTGCAGCCGCAAAACCCGTGGCCGCAATCGTGACGAGTACCGCCGCAATGAGAAGCGCAGGCCATTTCACTTTTCCGTTCATTTGTTTATCCTCCAGTTTCGAAAGCGTGTTTTCTATGGCAAGATGAAAGCCTTCGGGCGTGTCCACAAACGGATCGCGGATGTTTTTCATATCGCTCTCTCCTTTTCAAGCGTTTCCTTCAGCCTGTCGCGCGCCTTTTTCAGCCGCCACTTTACCGTGCCAACCGGGCTTTTCGTAATTTCGGCAATCTCCTTCACGCTGAAGCCCTCAATTGCATGAAGCGTAAGACACAGCCTTTCCTTTTCGGGAAGCGACAGAATCGCAGCCGCGACGCTGTTTTCTCCCTCCGGGATAAACGGTATTTTTTCATCAAGCGGCTGATCCGCCTTTTGCGGACGTCTTAAAATCGCCCTCGCCTCATTGATCAGAATCCGGATCAGCCAGGTTTTAAAATACCTGTCTTCACGCAGGCTTTCAATGTTTTTATACGCCTTCAAAAGCGCCTCCTGCACAGCGTCCTGCGCATCCGCATCGTTCAGTCGCATGGCGCGGCAGACGCGATACAGCTTTCTTTCCATATCCCGAACGCACTTTATGAAATCCACTTTGTTCGTTTGTCTCACTCCCTTTGTACCGGTACATCTGTTAGATGAAGAAAAGGCTGAAAAGGTTGGCGCATTTGAAAACTTTTTCTTCCGCCTGCGCATTTGACACAGGCGCGCGCATTGATTATAATAGGATCAAACACCGAATGGATAAGGAGACATGTATGAAACCGATCAAAAGAATCATCGCCCTTTTGCTGCTTGCGCTCATGGCGCTGTCTTTTTCCGCCTGTAAAAATCAGAAGGAACAATCCATCATCGGCCAGTGGAGCGTAAACGAAGAGGGCGTTTTGCAGATGACAGGGCTCAGCAAGGAAGAATACGAGCAGTACAAACAGAAGGGGCTGACCCAGACCGTCATTATGGACTTTAACAATGAAGGCATCGTAGCCATCACCATGTCCGTCGCAGGCCAATACGTAAAGGATTTTCTGCCCTATGAAGTCAAAGACGGCAAAGTCATCATCGACAGCGACCCCATCGACTACACGATCAAGGGCAACGAGATGATCATGACGCAGGACGATCTTAAGCTGACGCTTACGAGGGTTGAAGAAGATTAGCCTGATGATGCAACGAAACCCGCGCTATCCCGCTGAATCTGTCCCGCGCAACTGCGCAGGATGAAGGAGAGATGGATCATGAAAAATTTAAAGGGGATTTACACCGCGCTGCTCACGCCGTTTCACGAAGACGGCTCCATTAATGAAAAGGAGCTTGCGCGTCTGGTGCGCCATAATCTGAATCTGGGCGCAGACGGCTTTTATGTTTGCGGAAGCACGGCGGAAGCCCTGATGCTGAACGTAGAAGAGCGAAAGCGCATCATGAATATCGTAAAGGAAAACGCGGAAAACGCCAACCTGATTGCGCATATCGGCGCCATCAGCGAGCGCGACGCGCACCTGCTCGCCGCCTATGCCAGAGAGCTTGAATATGATCTCATTTCCTCCGTAGCTCCGTTTTACTATAAATTCAGCTTTCCTGAGGTTCGCGATTATTATTTCCGTCTGGCGGACAGAAGCGGCATGAAGATGCTGGTGTACCACATTCCGCTGTACTCCGGCGTGGGCATGGGCTTTGACGAAATGGCTTCATTTTTAAACGACGACCGTTTTGCAGGCATCAAGTACACCTCCAACGACTTTTTTACCATGGAGCGCGCAAAGGCTGCGTTCCCGGACAAGCTGATTTTAAACGGTTATGACGAGATGATCCTTTCAGGCCTTGCCATGGGCGCAGACGGCGGCATCGGAAGCACCTACAACTTCATGGCGGATAAATTTGTTCTGATCCGAAAGCTCTTTCATGAAGGCAAAGTGGAAGAAGCCCGAAAGGTTCAGAACGAAGCCAACCGCATCATCGCCGTTTTGATCAGAATCGGCGTCATGCAGGCCGAAAAGGAAATCATGAACCAGCTGGGCTTTGATTTTGGCAGCTGTCTCCCCCCGTTTTCAAAGATCACGGAAGAAGGCAAGGAGCTTTTGAAAAAGGAAGTTCTGCCGTACATTCAAAAAGCAAGGGTATAAAATCGATTCGTCCCTTGCACCGAATATAAGCCGCCTCCTGCAAAGGGAAGTTCGTTTTCCCCCGCAGGAGGCGGCTTTTTATGCGTATTCTGACGTCGGAATGTGCCTTATTTTTTTACGTATGTCAGTCAAATTCCTTCAGATTCAGTCTCACGCACAGGATGTACGGCTGATTTTTGCCGTTCTCCCACGGCACCCAATGGCCGTAGGTGATGGCGACGATGGTGCCGTCGGGCAGAACATGCAGACCCGGATAGCCGCAGTCGCCGTCGGAATGGGTTGGATGGTTATCCTTTAAGCGGAAGTGATACTGGCCCTCGGTACCGTTTACAAGATCCTCTTCCGTTCCGACCCACATGACCCAGTCGCCGTGGGTTTTCGTTTCAAAGCCGCAGTCGCGGAAGGTGCAGGCGATTCGACCGTCCGGCAGGCGGCGAAGGGTGTGACGGTCGCCGGTCAGAACGTCCGGAAGCTCGCGGGGTTTGGTCCAGGTTTCGCCGTCGTCGTCCGAGAACATGATGCAGGAGCGCATCACGCGGGCGTTTTCTCGAAGAAGCACCGCGATTCTGCCGTCGGACAAACGGATCATGCCCGGCTCGCACAGGTGCGCCTTTTCGTGGCGCGCAATAGTCACCGGCTGGCTCCAGGTGAGGCCGCCGTCTTTTGAAATGATCTTGTTTACATGGAAGCATTTTCCACAGTCTACGCCGCCGAAGGAGCAGGTGTGGATGATTTCGCCGTTTTCTTCGGGCACCGATCTGTCTCCGTCCAAAAACGCGTTTTCGTGGATTTCCCATTCGCCTTCGGGATTGCGCCACTCTTTTCTTCTGACGTACTTGACCTTTCCGTCCTTGGTATATTTAAAGAAAGTATATTTTTCGCTGAAATCGCCGCCGTAGAAGGTGTTGATTTCGTCGTGGAACATGGCCATGTATTTGCCGGGCGCGTTTAAAGCGATCATGTCGCCCATGGCTACGATTCCGCCGTAATCGCCGATCGGAGTTAGCTCCGTCCAGGTATAGCCATCGTCTTCGCTTACAGACATACGGATCGGGAAAAGGCCCGAGAACATGACGAGGCGCTTTTTGCCTTCCTTATCATAGGTTCTGAAAACCGTGGGCACTTCCATGCTGGTAACGAAGCTTTCGGGCAGCGGCAGTCTGTCCGTCCAGGTAAGGCCGCCGTCGTAGCTCATTTTTTCAACAATGCTGCCCCTTCCGTGTCCCTTCGGGTACATGGCGACGATGGTTTTGTTGTCCTCCAGAAGCACGCTGGACACGTGGCCCAGATACTGGCCCTCTTCCTTGTCCACGATGATCTGGCGGTGGGTGTCGTTATTCAAATCGATAAACCGCATTTGATTCCCTCCATTTTATGAAAGTATGCGTTCAATGAATTCCAAAATCAGTTTTCCAAATACGCTTTCGCCCGCTTCGTCCACCTTGTAGTCGTACGCGCAATGCTTTCCGTGCATAACGGTCAGGAAAATTCTCTTTTCGTCATAGCGGAAATGCTTAAGCGTTGACAAAACGAGCATCGTCTGCTCATACCGGTTTTCCATGTCGTCGTCCGACACGATGAACATCTGCGGGGCGCATTCGTTTCCATTCGCCCCTATATGATAAAGCGGCGCAAATTCGTCCACAATCAGGCGGCGCGAGTCGACGTTTCGTTCCCGCAAAACATTAAAATGCGTGGTCGGCTGGCCCGCGTCGTGCACATAGCCCGAAAGCGCGGCGCAATCAATTCCGCGGGAAGCGAGGTATTTTTTGTCATAGCACAGCATCATCGAAAGATAGCCGCCGGCAGAGCTTCCGCCGACAAAAATTTTATCCGTGCCCGCGTAAAGGGGCATGCGGCTTACCGCCCATTTGACTGCGTCCGCCGCGTCCTCGATAAAGTCCGGGCAATGCGCAGTGGGATACATTCTGTAATTCACGTCCACTACGGCAATGCCGCGGTCGGTCAGAAACTTGTTGTACGGCGCGTTTTTATCCTTGCTGCCTGCCTCGAGTCCGCCGCCGTGAAAATAAACAAACGCCGCCTTCGCCCTGCCGTCGGGAAGATTTACATCCAGCTTCTGACCGAATGCGTTATACACGATGTTTTCAATCGTCTTCATTCATTTGTCTCCTTTGGCGGTTGATTTCATAAAAGCAAACTGTGGCAGCGCAGCCGGCATTTAAAGACGATGCCGCGCCAAAAATTGGGATTTTGACCAGCTCGTCGCACTTTTCCTTCCATGCCTTTGAAAGACCGAAGGTTTCGTTTCCGATGACAAGCGCGACGGGGCCGGTCAGGTCGATTTCGCTGATATCCTTTTCGCCCTTCGCGCTGGTTCCGACGATCAGGGGCCTTGAGGGGAGGCTTTTGAGCCACTTTGTCGCCGTCTCTGCGCTTTCAAGGTTGGCAAAGGGCAGTGCAAAGCATGCGCCGACACTTCCTCTGATGGTCTGGGTATCGTAAAAATCCGCCGCGTGGCCCGTTACAATCGCGCCGGTCGCTTTGAATGCGTCCGCAGAACGCAAGAACGTGCCCAGATTTCCGGGAGAAGCAGGCCGATCGAAGACCGCGAAAAACGGAGCAGCCTCCTTTTCAGCCTTTTCCGCCATTTTCTCAAGCCCGTCAAAACGCATTTTGACAAGCGCAATGATTTCGCACGGGTTTTCGCGGTCGGAAAGCTCCTTTAAAAGCGATTCATCCATCCTGTGAAGCACATCGGGCTGCGCCTTATGAATCATGTCCTCCGCCCAGCCGGACAGGCGTTTTCCGTCGGCCACGCACATGGAATAAAACTCGTATCCATGGCGGATCGCCTGCTCCACGGGCTGAACGCCCTCCAAAAAAGCAAGCGCCTGCTTGGAGCGCTTTTCGCGGTTGCGCTTTAAAGTTTCGTATCTTTGAAATTCCGCATTTTTGGAATATATGTTTTGAACTTTCATCTTTTTACGCCCTTTATGTGTTATGCTTGCATTTATTATCTGAAATTTCCGCTTTTCTGTCAATACAGTTTGGGCGCATCTTGCTTTTTTTTGTAAAGTAATTTATGATATACATAAAAGTACTGTATGAAGGTGAATGTCAGATGAAAAAGCATATGTCTCTGATCACTTCCGCACTGATTGGCGGCGTATACGGCGCTGTCAGTGTGTTTCTATCAAGGATATTTATAAAGAATCTCGGCGGCATCGCCGGATGGGGCATGAAGCTTTTTAAAGCGAACGGAGAAATTACCGCGCAGGTAACCGGCGCGCTGGGTCAGCTGAAGGACGCGTCCATCGTTTCTCCTTATCTTGTATTCATCCTCGTTTTTGCCTGCCTTTTCTTTCTCATCTTCCGCCGGATGAAAAAAGCGCGAAAAATCGTCATAAACATAACCGCGTGGGTGCTTCTTCTGCTTCCTTCTCTGATCCTCGCTTCGCTTTTTTCGGTTGTTAACGACATTCTGTTTTTGGATGTTGTAAAGATGCTTGTTTCCATTGTTTTGAATCTCTGAGGAGGCGTAAATATGAAAAAATCCACCTTGACAAAAATTCTCTGTGCGCTTCTCCCCTTCGCCATGTGCGTATCTCCCATATCCGCTTCCGCGCATGAATACACGTGGCACATGGGCTTTGGAAAATGCGATATCACGCCGAATCCCGAAAGCGACGAGCCCTTATACATCGCAGGCTACAATCAGGCGCTTGAAATTACGGGCGTACTGGATCTGTGTCAGGCGCGCGCCGTATGGCTGGACAACGGCGGGAAAGGCATACTCTTAATCGGAATCGACTGTGTGGCGCTTGATTCGGGCACGGTGGACGAAATCCGCGCTTCTCTTCAGGATCTTGAAAACGTTTCCTATATAAATGTCTACTCCACCCACACCCATGCAGGTCCCGACACCCTCGGCCTTTGGGGCGGAATCGGCCGGAACGGAAAAAATAAGGATTATATGCTCTCTCTCGTTTCGGCAGCCGAGAAAGCCGCGCGCGAAGCCGCCGAAAATCGTACAGAGGGCAATCTCTATTTCGGAAAAGTGCCAACCAAGAACATGTACCGCGACTCCAGAACGCCCGATATATGTGATGAAAACATCTACCACATCCGCTTCGCACCTACAAACGGCGAAAGCGGTATAAGGATGCTGTTTTATGCCGCGCATGCCGAATCCCTCCGCGGGGACAACCGTCTTTTAAGCCGCGACTTTCCGGGCAGACTCGTGGACGGCGTGTTTGAACAAACCGGCGACAACGCCATCTTCATGCCGGGCGCAATCGGCGGACTGATCATGACAAAGGAATTCGTTTCGGATACGACGAAGGATGCGGTCAAAAACCTTGAAATCACATCCGAAAAATTAATTGATTACGCGCTTTCAATCACTCCCGATATGGAAACGCCTCTTCAGCCCGAAATGCGCTTTGTGTCGGAGGGCTTTTCCGTACCCCTCGATAATCCCGTCTTTGTAACGTATAAATTTTTAGGCATCCTGAATAACCGCTCCGAAAAGGGCGAGGGCCAAACAGGCTACAACGTAAAGACGGAGCTTTGCCTTCTTCAGATGGGCAATGTTTTGATCGCGCTTCTGCCGGGCGAAATCTTCCCGGAACTGGTGCTTGGCGGGATGTATGCAAGAACCATCAAGGACGCAGTCAATCCCGAGCCGCTTAGGGACATCGCATCCCGATACGGGCATGACAACCTTCTGATTATCGGCCTTGCCAACGACGAATTGGGCTACATCGTGCCGCCATCCGACTTCCTTTTGAATGAGAAATTGCCCTATATTGAAAGAACTTTGGACGGACGCGGCGAGGATCATTACGAAGAAACCAACTCTGTCGGCCCCGAATGCGCAAACAGAATCGCCGAAGCCTTCGAAAACGCGCTAAAAAATCTGAAATAAAAAAAGGAGACGAACATGCAGGACATCATCATGCTTCTCCAAAAGGTGCTGCCCGTATTTCTGGTTCTGATGCTGGGCGTTCTATGCCGCAAAAAGCAGATCATTTCGCGCGAAGGCATCAATGTGCTCAAAACCACGGCTGTCAACATCGCTCTTCCCGCCGTCATGGTAAACGCGTTTGCCACGGCGGAGTATTCCCTAAAAAGCATCATCGTGCCATCGACCGTCTTCATCTTCTGTGTGCTTGCGCTCATCTTGGGCTTTATCGCCTGCCGCCTCTTCAAAATCGCAGGCCGCCTCTCCCCTTATATTTCCGCAGGCTTTGAAGCGGGTATGCTGGGCTATGCGCTTTTCGCCATCCTCTTTCCGGGCGAATCCGCATCCCACTTTGCCATCATCGATCTTGGTCAGGTGCTTTTTGTGTTCACGGTATATAAAATCCTCTTGGCGGGCAAAAAAGGCGGCATGGGCGCATTAAAAGAAGCCTTCGCTTCGCCCGTGGTCTGGGGTATTCTTTTGGGCCTCCTTATCGGCGCAACCGGCCTATACGACGCGCTCAGGCCCTCCGGCATCAGCGATGTGCTGGATGCAGTCACGTCCTTTATCTCCGCGCCCACAAGCGTTTTGATCCTTCTCGGCATCGGCTATGACTTGGATCCTGCCCGGATGCAGTTTAAAAAGGTAGGCTCCCTGATCCTTCTGCGCCTTGCGGTGTCCGCTGTTCTCTTAGGCGCAGCGTATCTTGTCGACAGATTGATTTTAGGCGGCATGATGCACACGGGCGCGCTCATCCTGATGTTCGTGCTGCCCCCGCCCTATGTGCTTCCGGTGTTTGCCGACGTGGAATCCGAACGCGCAGATATTTCCTCAACGCTCTCCGCGCTCACGCTTGTCAGCCTTGCGCTTTTCGCAGTTCTGGCGGTGATCCTGTAAGCAAAAAATCCCCGTCCGAAGCTTTATTGCTTTCGAACGGGGATTTATTTATATATTCATGAAAAATTCGGCTTTAAGAAGTTTATTGATTTCATCATCCACAAGGTTTTCACGGATTTCAAGGAGGCTTTCGCCCTTAAACACCTTGTAGGTATCTGCGTCGATGGTTTTTCTGCCGGAATCTGTTTTGATGGCAATCATTCTTTGTTTGTTGAACACGGAATCCGGATGCTTTTCGCAGAAAAAAGAGGGCTGCAGGAAATCGATGGGATAAGCCGGATCCATCGGAATTGCGAGATACTCGCGCCACGCACCGTTATGGAGTTCCCACAGAACCCAGCCGTGCAGATCATCCTTCTGAAAGCGATAGGTTTCTCCGTTTTGAGACTGAACGAGGTTTTCCTCCATTTTAAGGGGCAGCCTCGGCGCGATCTGCCCTACGCCGATATCGAGAAAATAATCGCCGTCTGAAAGCGAAACCACGGTCACCCTGTGCCTTCGCATGGGAATTTCCTTTTCGCCGCGCAAAAAACGCGCAAAGCGCTCGGAAACAGAAAAGCCCATGTGCGAAAGCATCCCGGATAAAAGGCCGTTTAGTTCAAAGCAATAGCCGCCGCGCCCGTTTCGTACGATTTTTTCAAAAAGCGAATTGATGTCGAGCTTTAAAGGCTTTCCCGCCAAAATATCCAGATTTTCATACGCGATGTGCGTAACGCAGGCTGTCTGAACGCGCCCTAAAAAATCATAGGTATATTCTATCAGCGCGTTTTCATCCATGCCGATACGCTTTAAAAATGCTTTTGTCTTTTCCATGTTTTCTCCAATGAAAGTATGCTCAGGCAGCCATCTGACCGCCTGAGCATATATTCTTTCTGAATTAGGGGCGAAGGCCCAGGCCGCCCTCGAAGGTGAGGGTTTCACCGGTCATGTACTTAAGGTCGGGGCTGGCCAGCATGACGCAGGCGCGGCCGATGTCCATTTCGGGATCGCCGAAGCGGCCCATGGGCGGGGTGTGCACGTTCTTTTCGAACGCTTCGGGATAGGCGTTTTTAAAGCCTTCGAGCTGCGCGGTCCACGCGAGGGGGCAAACGACGTTTACATTGATGCCGTCCTTGCTCCATTCAGTAGCGGCTACGCGGGTGAGGCCGCGAATGCCTTCTTTAGCAGCAGCATAGGCGCACTGGCCGAAGTTTCCAAAAAGGCCTGCGCCGGAAGCAAAGTTGATGACGCTGCCCTTGGATTTCGCAAGATACGGATAGGCGGCCTGCATATAGTGGAAGGCCGCGTAGAGGCCGGAATAGATGGCAAGATCAAACTGCTCAGTGGTGTGCTTTTCAAGGGTGACGCCGGAGGCGGAGGCCTGGGCGTTATTGATGAGCACGTCTACACCGCCAAAGGCTTCGACAGCCTGACGCACGGTTTCATTGGCGATGGCCTGATTGTCCTGACCAGCTGCGATGTCGGCCTTTACGCAGAGCACCTTAACGCCATAGAGGCGCTCAAGCTCTTCTTTTGCATCCTCAAGCTTTTTCACATTGCGTCCGGTGATGACGATGTTTGCGCCTTCCTTGGCATAGGCAATAGCGATGCCGTAGCCGATGGAGCCCGCTCGGCCGTCGGACAAAACGCTTCTTCCGCCGCCGGTAATGATAACAGTTTTTCCGGTTAAAAAGCCCATAAATATATCCTCCAATCAAAAGATCAAAATTCGGATGTTTTTATACCGATTTGGTTTATTATAGCACGATCATAAGCATCTTACAAGACGAAAATTCGTTCAGAAAACATAATTTATATCCGTTATGCGATTGACACTTTTCATTCAAAATGATATATTCGACGTAGTATGTACAAGAGGTAAGATTATGGCGAAAAGAAAACTGGATCTGACAAACGAAAGCATTTCCCCGATCAAAGTAATACTGTATCTGGCGTGGCCCCTGTTTTTGGAGCAGGTGCTTTCCACGCTTGTGAGCTTTGCCGACACCGCCATGGTGGGCGGACTTGGAAAGGAAGCTACCGCCGCCGTATCCATCAGCAATTCCTTTGTGTTTCTGATCAACGGCGTCGTGATGGCGCTGGGCGTCGGCATCACTGCCTACGTCGCCCGAAGCGTCGGCGCGAAGGACTATGAAAAGGCCAAGGCCTACATCCGCCATGCGCTGATCATTCTCGCTTTGGTCGGCCTCCCCCTTGCGCTTTTGCCTGCGGCTTTGTACAAATTCATCCCCCGCTGGATGGGCGCGAACGACGATTTCCTCGCTCTTGCCCAGGAGTACCTTCTGATCACCTCCGTTTTCCGCATCTTCACCATGGCTATGATGGTGCTGGGCTCCGTATTCCGCGGGCGCGGCGACACAAAAACGCCCCTTTACATCAATATCGTGGTCAATTTCCTGAATATCGCGGGAAACTATATCCTGATTCACGATCCGCACACCATTCACATCGCAGTCGATTTTCTGAACATCGACTTTGCCTTTAAAATGTTTGGCGCAGGCCTCGGCGTAAAAGGCGCGGCAATTTCGACAGGCGTTTCATGGTTTTTGGGCGGAACGGCGCTTTCCATCATGCTGTTTGTCAAAAACGACCCTACGCGCATCTCCCTTAAGGATTCCTATAAGCCGGACGCTGACATCCTAAAAAACGTCATTAAGCTTTCCATTCCCGCGATGCTTGAAAGAATGTGTATGTCCTTATCCGGCATCGTGGTCACAAAGTCCATTGCGACCCTGCCTACGCATGTAATCGCGGCCAACACCGTGTATTCCACGGCGGAATCTTTGTCGTTTATGCCCGCCTTCGCCTTTGCGACCGCCGCAACCACGCTGGTCGGCCAGTCGCTGGGCGCGAAAAAGCCAAACCTCGCAAAAAAGTATGCCTACACTACAACCATGGTCGGTATCATCGTCATGCTCTTTGCGGGCGCGATGCTCTTTGCATTTGCCGAGCCCCTCGTCAGATTCATCAACAGTGATTTCGACGTTGTGCCGATTGCCAGAAAATGCCTTCAGATCGTGGCGTTTATTCAGCCCGTTCAGGTCATCGCGTGGATTCTGGCCGGCGCGCTTCGAGGCGCAGGCGACACCAAGTGGCCGTTTTACATCACCGCTGCAGGCAACTGGCTCATAAGAGCGCTGGGCGCGTGCCTTGTGATTCACGTATTTCACATGGGTCTTCCTGAAGCCGTTGTCTGCATGTGTCTGGATCAGGCTGCGCGCGCAGTGTGCATGTATCTGAGATTCAGAACCGGAAAATGGATGCATGTCATTAAGGACAGCGCGGCAAAAGCGTAAAAAAAACACAGAAGCCCTTTTCATTCGGCTTCTGTGTTTTATTTTGCTTATCTCTCATTCCAAATCGGGTTTCCGATGGCGATTCTGACATCGTTCATAAAGATTTCCACGCGATAGAACGCGCAGTTTTCGCATGGAACAGCGAAGAAGTTTGCTTCATCCTGCGAAACGGGGTGGGACGCGACAACGCCTTCATCGTTTATAATGTCGATGCGATAGGCAGCATTATCGAACTTTACGCTTTTATGGAAATCAGATACGGCGATTAAAAGGGTTTGATTTTTAAACTCGCATGCGCCGCCCATTACGGTGTCTCCGACAGCCATTTTTATGCCGACCTGACCGCAGGTAAAGTTTCCGCGCCTGAGCTGATTTAAAAACGCTCTGCTCGTTTTTTCTTCGGCGTAGAGGGTGGTGAGCGCCTTGTCCGTGCAAAGGGCATGCAGATCTCCGCCCGCGCAGGCGTAGACGCGCTTTCCGGCTTTTAAAAGCTCCGTCCAGAGTGGATAGTTTTTCTTCGTGTGTTCGCTTTCGTAGTCCATGTAGAAGACTTCGATGCCCATTTTGTCTCTGAACACATACTCCGCCGGATCGTCCGCATCCATCAGCTGTTTGGGATGCGGGTGCACGAAAAAGCCGCCGTGGGCAAACACCACGTCGATCAATTGACCGAACCGCTCGCGGGTAAACTCCGGGTAGATGAAATGCCCTTCGATGCCGCCGGTGAACTCGTATTCGGGAAATTCATAAAGGATTTTTTCAAGTTCGTCCCGATCGGGCAAAAGGATGTTATAATGCATGTGCTGATTTCGGGCGGCGCTGTCCTTTATCAATGTGCCGGGCTCGGTGCCGGGAATAAACAGGCCGTCCTCCCATTCAGGCAGATACATATGGCGAATCTGCCGGTGGTCCAAAATGGCGGCAAAATCAATATGAAGATCCGCCATGCGCGCCCGCCACTGACTCAGCGTGCATTTTCCGTCGCTCGTTCCGCCGGATGCGGAATGGTCGTGCAGCTCACCGTGAAAGACGGACTGGTTTTCATAAAGACTGAAAAGGCGTTCTTTTTGAGATAAAGAAATCATGTTTTTTCCCTCCATATGTTTGGAAGACTCATTTTAAGCATAATCATTTTTCCGCTTTCTGTCAACAAAAAAGAAAGCCTGTAAGATAAACTTACAGACCTTCGTTCATCGATTCCCGATTATTTTCCCTCGGTCAGCCACTGATCGGCATTGGCTTTGGACATGCGCTTGATGCCCTCTTCGGGGTACTTGGACTCAGCGCCGCCGTGGGTGTAGAGGAAATACTTGCCGCCTTCGGTCACGAACAGGCACTCTTCGTAGCCGGCGGGATCGCCGAACTCGCCAAAGACGCGCTTGTCGATGAACTTGGAAGAATCGGTATCGTATTCAACTTTGCAAATGACTTTCTTCATGGGTATTCCCTTTCCTTATTGTCGCATGCGAGGTGCGAAATGATATGCGCTCTTTCGCGCACCTGCTTAATCAAGCAGATGCCTATTCTACCACACAATTCTCCCTTTGGCAATGCGCCTTTTCGAAAGATTTATATAAGTTTATATCAAAAGTTTGCGCATCTTGATTCCGGCGTCGTTTTAATGATACAATATAAACAAACACAGCCGGCAAGGAGAATCATTTATGAATGCGCTTTTGAGAAAACACGCCGATTTCATCATAAAGGAAGCGATTGAGGCCGTAAAACCCGACACGGCTGTAAAAACTGCGCTCGCGGGAAAATGCTTTTCGGGAAGAACCATCCTTGTCGCTGCCGGAAAGGCTGCGTGGCGGATGGCAAAGGCGGCTTATGACGCGCTGGGCGCAAGAATAGATTCGGGCGTTGTGATCACAAAATACGGTCACGCCATGGGCGAAATATCAAATTTCAGAATTTTTGAAGCCGGACATCCCGTGCCGGATGAAAATTCGTTTTTGGCTGCGCAGGCGGCGATTGATCTGGTTTCGGATTTGAGTGAAAACGATACGGTTCTTTTCCTTTTATCCGGCGGCGGCAGCGCGCTTTTTGAAAAGCCTCTGGTCAGTGGCGAAATTCTTCAGGATATCACCCGTCAGCTTCTGGCCTCCGGCGCGGATATTACGGAGATCAACACCATTAGAAAGCGCTTATCCAAGGTCAAGGGCGGACGGTTTGCCGAAATCTGTATGCCCGCAAAGGTGTTTTCCATTGTGCTGTCCGATATCATCGGCGATCCTTTGGACATGATCGCCTCAGGCCCCGCCTACCCGGACGCAAGCACCTCTGAAGACGCGATTCGAATTTCGAAAAAATACAATCTCGACATGCCGGATGAGGCATGGAATCTTTTAAAAATCGAAACGCCCAAGACGCTTGGTAATACCGAAACCCATATCACCGGCTCCGTGCGCGCCCTGTGCAGAGCGGCGGAAAGCGAATGCATATCGCTGGGCTACGAAACCGTCGTCCTGACGGATGAAATGGCGTGCGAAGCCAAAGAGGCGGGCAGCTTTCTTGCTTCCATTATAAAAACGCACGCTGGCACACACAAAAGCCTCGCCTTCATCGCAGGCGGCGAAACCGTCGTTCATGTAACGGGCAAGGGCAAGGGCGGCAGAAATCAGGAGCTTGCGCTTTCGGCGGCTGCAGGGCTTAACGGCCTCAAAAACGCCGCTGTCTTCAGCGTCGGAAGCGACGGAACCGACGGCCCGACCGATGCGGCGGGCGGCTATGTGGATGGGGACAGCTTGACTGCGCTTAAGAAAGCGGGCTTTATCCCCTATGAAGTTCTAAAGAATAACGACGCGTACACAGCGCTCGCGTCCATAGGCGGCCTTATCGTTACCGGCCCGACCGGTACAAACGTAAACGATGTATCGGTTGCGCTCATTTGGGCGGACGAGCGGATAACCACTTGATTTTCTTTCGTTCATCCATTAAAATGATATAGGAAAATAAATTCTCGCTTGTTCAGGAAGGAAAAAGATATGTTTATCAAAGGCTTTACCTACGGCTTTGACGGAAGAAAGGGCATGTACCAAAAGCCGGAAGCTGCGCTTTCCATGGAAAGGCTTCAGCTTCTGGGCGGCGACTGGGCGGCTTTGGCGTTTGTGATTCATCAGGATTCGTTTTCATCAACCGTCATCCGGCCCGACTATCGATATACGGTTACGGACAAGGATGTGTATGTGGCAGTCAATAGGCTTCACGATCTGGGTCTTAAGGTTTGCATGAAGCCCATGATCAACTGCATGGACGGCGTCTGGCGCGCGCACATCGCCTTCCCGGAAAGAGAAACCGGAAGAAAAGATTATTGGCAGGAGTGGTTCGACTGCTACACTGCGTTTTTGTGCCATTACGCGGAAATCGCCGAGGACACGGGCTGCGAAATGTCCTGCGTGGGCTGCGAGATGCTCGGAACCGAGCCGCAGGAAGCGCACTGGCGGCACGCGATTGAGGAAGTGCGCAAAATCTACCACGGCCCCCTTGTTTACAACACCAACCACGGAAAGGAATTCGGCGTCAAATGGTGGGACGCAGTTGATTATATCGGCACCAGCGCCTATTTCGGCGTGGGCAAGGTTCCCGGAGACAGTATGGAAAACATGCTTTCGGAATGGGAAAAGCAGAAAACGCGCCTTAAAAAGCTTTCGGACGACAACGGCGGCAAACAGATTATCTTTATGGAAATCGGCTGCAGAAGCGCAAAAGGCTGCGCACAAATGCCATACGACTTCAGCCACAGGGAATTTCCCTACGACGAGGACGAGCAGGCCAATTTCTACGAAAGCTGTATGAGGGCGATGTGGGAAGAACCTTGGTTCGCCGGCTTTTTCTGGTGGGACTGGTACACATTCCTGCCAAAGAATCAGCCGGAAATGGGCTTTTCCGTTGTCGGAAAGAAAACGGAAACCCTGCTTCGCGAGTGGTATAAAAAGGAAAGAGAATAAGGTTATCTTTAATATAACCGTAGGGACACTCCTCTGGCGTGTCCGCGTAATCCAAAGAAGGTATGGACGCGGACACCCGTAACGGGTATCCCTACGATTTTAACGGTTTAATTCATAATATTAGCGCGGGCGATCGATGATCGCCCCTACATTTTATGATCGAATTATAACTATGCTGTAGGGGCGGTCATTGACCGCCCGCGCATTCTTTTCATACTTCGTTCAATTTACAGATTCAAAAGCACAATCGACGCAATACCCATTGCGTATCCGATGTACTGATACACCGTGAAGCGCTCTTTGTATACGACAAAACCCAAGAGGAACGAAACCAGCATCGAAAGCGCGGAAAAGGTTGGATACAAAACGATGTTCGGAAGCTTTCCGATGATGAGGAGCATCAGAAGGTTCAAGCTTGCGTTGACTGTTCCGTTTACGAGGGTATAAGGAAGACACACGCGCATCTCAGTTTTTATGTTTTTCGAGGTCAGAAATACGTAGGCGAACAAAAGAACGGTTGCGCATGTCAGCGCGATGATCATAAATTCGTGGCCGTAGCTGTCGCCCAGATGGAATTTATGCATGTTCTGCATCATGGAACAGAAGCCGTTTCCCAAAAACGCGATCATCACCCAGACAAACCATTTCATCGAAAATGCGTTTTTCTCATCGAACTTCAGATTCACAAGCGCGATGGCCGCAAACAAAAGCGCCATACCGACGACGGTAACGGGGGTTACGGTTTCACCTCTGATGATTCCGTAGGTGGTCGGAACGACGAGCGAGCAGGAGATGATCATGTTGGTCAAAGTGATTGTTCCATGGCGGACGGCCTCAACCGTGCCCACCCATGCCGAGGCATAGCATACGCCGAACACCAGCGCATAGGGAATGAGCTTTACGGTAAAGGACAGCTGAAAGCCGGAAGTGACGATAAAGAAAACAAGCGCGATTAAGGAGGTTACCGCCGAAAACAGGCCGGAATTGGGGCTTTTACTTTTCAGGTTATACTGCTTCTGGGCAATACTCTGGATGATGCTGACAAAGGGAAGAAGGAACAGAATCAGATATTGCATCAGCGTACGCGCCTCCCGTGTATAAAGTGGAGGTATTTTACCACATATGATGTAAAGTGTTCAACCGCATAATTGGCGGAATACATTTTTCAAAGACCGGAGGAAAAAATCATTTCATATACGGGTGAATATGGAAAAACTTTGTAAAAGGGTTTGCAACGACACCCAAATTGGAGTATAGTATTCGTATACGAAATTTCGCCCGCATGCATGTGCATCCGGGAAAGGAGACGATAAAAATGATTGAAAAGTATTCCGCGCCGCTTATCCTTCAGCGCGCCGACCCGTGCATTCTGTTAGCGCCCGACGGCTTTTATTATTTCACTGCGTCGGTGCCGGAATTTGACCTTGTGGAATTAAGAAGGGCAAAAACCATTGAAGAGCTTCCCGAGGCCGAAACGCGCGTTGTCTGGCAAAAACCCGACGAGGGCGCGATGAGCAAATACATCTGGGCGCCTGAAATTCACATCGTGGACGGAAAATGGATGATCTATTTCGCCGCCGCATCGGAAGAGCCGGACAATATGGGCGTTTTCAGCCACAGAACCTATGTGCTTATGTGCGAGGACGAAAACCCTATGACGGGCGAGTGGACGCTCAAGGGCCAGATTAAAACCGGCTGGGAATCCTTCACCATCGACTCCACCACCTTTGAAGCAAACGGAAAACGCTATTTCGTCTGGGCGCAGAGGGATTACGCCATTCCCGGAAACAGCAATCTGTATATCGCCGAAATGTTGTCCGCAATCGAGCTTAAGCTTCCCGCAACCCTTCTGTCCGTACCCGAATACGACTGGGAATGCTACGGCTTCCTTGTAAATGAAGGCGCGTCCGTACTTAAGCACAACGGAAAGCTGTTCATGACTTATTCCGGCTCCGCCACGGACGAACGATACGCCATGGGCCTGTTGGTAGCCGACGAAAAAAGCGACCTGCTCGATAAAAACAGCTGGAAAAAAAGCCCTGTTCCCGTCATGGTGACAGATCCCGCGCACAATATCTACGGCCCCGGCCACAACAGCTTTACCAAGGACGCTGAAGGCAATGATCTTCTCGTCTTCCACGCCCGCCCCTATCCTGGCTTTAAGGGGACGCCCCTTTCCGACCCGAACCGCCACGCCCATGTGTGGCCGCTCGAGTACGACGAGAACGATTATCCGATTTTCAATTAAAAAACATCCTGCGCCGTGAAAAGCGCAGGATTTTCTATATACTTTTTATGTCCCTATCTGTCAGGAGAACGGCTGAAATACTGTATTGTTTATCTGCATGGGCAGCTGATATAATATTCTTATAGAATATTCAATCGCTTTATGCAGGCAGCTTTCGGAGGGGTTTATGAAATACGGTTACCGCATGGATAAGGATGCTACAGGCAAGTTTAAAAAGGCCGCTGCTCAGCAGGAAATCGGCAATATCCGGTGCACACACGACGTGATTTTATTCCAAAACGCCGGCGACTTCATTCAGTTTTCATGCCCCGAAGGCGTTTCTGAAAACAGCGCGCTGGAGATTTTAGAGCTTCATCAAAAGGCGGATGAAAGCTTTTGCTATCATGTATATGTGAATGATCAGCTTTGCCACGTGCAAAGTATGGAGCCCTTGTCCGATTCGCTGTATCCATGCTTTGTCAAGCTCGCCCTTTCGCCCGGCGACGAGATCCGAATTGTCAATACGACAAATGAACCGGTGCGGTTTGTATCCGTTTACCTTTATCCCGATATCGCGGTGGTGGTAGAGGAGAATCTGACTCCAATGGAGATCGGGCTTTGCTTCCCGCGCCCGAGCTACGCGGATTATGAAAAAGATCTGTCCATTTTTAAGAGAATTCAGGCGGATTTTGCATGCCTTAGCCATTTCACTGTTGCTGCCGGCATTGAAATTCCCTATATGCTATTAAATGACGACGAACTTCGCTTCCGGTTTCGCTATGTGCTTTCCCTTTCAAAAGATGCATGCATTCCCTTGATATTCAATTTCAACACCTGGTGGGATGCAACGCCCACAGGACGCGACGGAAAAGGCGGCTATTTTTCGGATGCGGAGTATCAGCAGGTGGTCTATGATCCCGAAACGGGAAAAACGCGTCTGTCAATTCCAAACCTCTGGCGGAATACGCCGTGGCTTTCCATGAACAACGAAACGCTTAATGCCGCTCGCAAGGCGCGTCTCGATTGTGCGCTGTTTATTTTGACCCAAATAAATGCAGAATACGGCTTTATTAGCAATTATCGCATCTTTATCGACAACGAGCCAACCTACTGGGCGGAGTTTGCGTATTCGCAGTCTCCGGAAGCGGGCGGGGATTTTTCAATGGCTGCCGCAAAAGCAGCGCGCGCAGATGGTGTTGATCTTACACCGAAGGGAAAAGTTACGCATGCGCAGAAGGAATGGCTCTATAAAAATCACTCGTCATATATATCGGATCTTGCAAAGCAGTTTTATACATCAAACGCAAAAGAGATTGCTGTTTTGAATGAAAACGGATTATCCTATACAAATAATTATGTTTCTGAAAACACATTTACGCATATTTTTCCCAATTCCGGTTATCCGTACGTTACCGGCAAACATCTCATGTATGAACAGCATGTTACAAAATGGGCGCGGTTGGGACTTGAATGCGCGGGCTTTCAGGATGAGCGCGTTCTATCCTACGCAAGCGCAAGCGGCAGATTTGCACAGGTCAACGCCGAACGGTGCTGCTATGCCGATCCAATGTTCCATCTGCAGTTTTATGCCCATGGCGCAGTTTCGGATATCATTTTCAATTACTTTTATGACACGGATGTTGAGCACATCCGTTGGCTGGACACGTTAATAGACCAGCCAGCGCCGGATTTTTCGTATGGAAAAACTGTTTCGGAATTTGACGCCTGCCGGGATTCTCTGGAGGCACCGTGCGTTTATTCGCATGAAAACCTTGCCGTTTCTCCGCTTCGCGAGCGGTGGACGCTTCGTCCGGATCGGCTCGGAAAAGGCAGCATCACGATAAGAATCGGCGATTCTTCAGATTACCCGCTTGGCGGCTATATCGAAATTACAGGTCTGATCCGCCCGGAGAACGGGGCGATATCTTTGCACATGGGGCATACAAGCGAATGCATGGAGGTTTCCATGGTGCTTCCTCAGAGGAACAGCGATTATCAGCATATTCCTCTTCGCGTTCCGCTTGGAGATATTGTAAATGCAGCGGGGCCAATCTATCTGCGGCTTGATATTGAATCCGATTATTATGACGATTGGGCTGAAATGAACAGCGTGTGGCGGATTCGCGCAGTACAAACGCTGAATGCACAAAGCGGCGCGTTCAATCGTTTTACGCTCAGGCAGCTGCGCGCGCTGAATATGCAGTTGGCGACACGCATGGATGCAATCAGGGCTCTGGAAACGAATTTTAAGACGATCGGTTCGTTGGAAGCGTTCGGACAGACCCCGAAAGAGGCCTACGAAAGCATCATGAGAAACATTTCTGCTAGTCAAACGCGAATGTTCAAAATCACCGCCTGCGGAAAGATTGCCGCCTTTAAGGCGGAAGTGGTCGATTGTTTCGCAAGTCCGATTCTCATCTTCCCGTCTGACAATCCTGAAAATGCATATATTATTGGAGAAGCTGGCGCGTATGTTGTTTTGAAAAGCGGTAAAAGACAATGGAAGCTTACGCCTTTTGAGCAACGGGCGTTTGACGAATTCGAGGGGACATTTATAGGATATAATGAAGAAAAGCGCACGTTACGCGTTCAAACGCATCGTCTGAACCAATACGCATGGCAGCCGTATCTCGATTTTGATTGCGCGGAGGATGCAGAGATTTCCATATGCGCCCACGAAATCACTGGCGATCTGCTCAGACACATCTCCTCGAATCCATACACGCCCTCGGCGATTGCGAACGCAAAGATCGATGCTCATCCGACGCTTACATCCCTGAAAGCGGGAGACGCTGTCCGGCTAAGTATAAAAAACAAGATTGTTGTAAGCGTGAGCGCCATTCGCGGTCTTGCGCGCGGACGATTGATTGCGTTTGATAAAATGACCCTTTTGCCTGAAGCGCGAAACGCATATCTGACGCTTGAAACCGCGCCGGGTGTTACAGCGATATTTGAGCTTGGCGCCAGAACGCATTTAAATTACGTGAAAGCGCCTGCCGAAAACGCCATGCTTGCGGGCTCGCACAATCTGAATCTTGATATTGGCAGTACGCTGCTAATTTCTTTTGAAGGCGATCAGTATGAAAATCGGCCCTACCGCGCAATAGAAATCACCGTCGTATAAGAAAAAGGACTTATGCAAATTGTTTATGCATAAGTCCCTTTTCTATCCCTTGACTGCACCGGTTGTAAGGCCGCTGATAAAATGCTTCATGTTGAAGGAGAACAACAGAATCAGCGGTATAGAGGCCATGAAGAAGCCTGCAAACATCGGGCCGTAGAGAATCTGCTGAACGTCTCTGTAGGAATACAGGCCCAGCGTGATGGTTTTCAGTTCCTTGTTGCTGGAAAGCGTGAGCATTGGCCAAATAAAATCGTTCCAGCTGTTTAAAAAGGTAAGGAGCATCTGAGAAGTCAGCGTAGCGCGAATCAGCGGTTCTGTGACATAGAAAAAGGTCTGAAGCTGATTTGCGCCGTCCAGACGCGCTGCATCAAAAAGATCCTGCGGAAGTCCCTCTATGTATGGCACAAGGATAACGATGAACTGAATCTGCGCCGTGGCAATGGCGGGCAGGATGGCCGATAAATAGGTGCCGATCATGCCCATGTCGCTGACCAATACATACATGGGAATCAGCGTCAAGACGCTTGGAATCATCATAAACGACAGGATGAACATATAAAGGAAAGTTTTTCCCGGAAAATTAAAGCGTGCAAACACATACGCGCTGAGCACAGCAATGATGCTCGTTCCGGCCACGGTGCAGCCTGTCACGATAACCGAGTTTTTGAGATACTGAAGAATCATTCGATAGGATGACGTGTAGTTTTCAAATCTCAAGGGAAGCGTCATGGTGAAGGGGTGAGCGGCAATTTCAGAGTTGTTTTTAAGGCTTGAAATCAGCATGAAGTAGTAAGGGAAAAACGTACACACAACAATGAACATAAGAATTGCAAAGACCGCAAGCTTGCTCAGTCTTTTTCGCATTTGCATGCCCAAATCGTTTCACCTCCTTTAGTCCGCCCGCTTGATGAACTTCTGCTGCATCAAGGTGATGATCAGAATGATGGAAAACAGAACCACGCCCTGCGCCGTTGCATAGCCGTAGTTTCCGTTGATAAACGCGCTTTGATACATGTAATAGGCGGGTACCATCGTTCCGTAGCGGCCGGATGTGAAAACAAGCTGCGTTCCGAAATCCTGTATGCCTGAAATCATGCCGAGTATGGATAAAACCTTAATCTGAGGAACGAGCAAAGGAAGGTAAATGCTTCTGAAAATCCGCCATGGGGACGCTCCGTCGATCTGTGCGGATTCCTCAAGCGCACTATCCACATTCAAAAGGCCGGAAAGCAGTATGAGCATCGTAAATCCGCCCGCGAACGGAAAGCCCTTTAAGAGCATGGCCGGAAGGGTTACAGCGTTATCTGCAAGCCAGATCCTGCTCATGTGCCCAAGTCCCACGCTGTTTAGTATCGTATCCAGTACGCCGTTTCCATGCTGATAGAAAAAACGCCAGTACATCGTTCCCACCATGCCGGGAATCATCATTGGAACGACAAACGCCCGTTGAAAAAACTTTCCCGCGCGACCGTCCTTCATTCTGAAAATCAGATAGGTAATGGGCAGATTGACCGCAAAAGAGGTGATAAATCCAGCAATCAGGAAAATAACAAGCGTTCCGAACGACGCCCAGAAATCGCCGTCTGCAAAAAGTTTGATGTACTGGGAAAGTCCCTCAAATTCAGGACTGAAATAGTTTTTGGTTTTCCATCTGAAAAGCGATCTGTACACGCCTGACAACGCCGGGTACAGCGTGAATGTACAAAGCATAGCAAGGGTGGGAATCAGCGCAATATAGCACCATCTCGCCTCATAAACCCGTTTTAGAAGACTTTTTTTCGGAATTCCAGACGGTATCATACTCATCAACCATACCCTCTCTTGTGTTCAGTGACGATCATAATTGTCGATCTATTTTCTTCTGTAACTTGTCGGGCTGTCGAGTCCAAGCGTTTTAAAGCTTCGGATCATCTGTCTGTATCCGCTGAAGCCAGCTTCTCCTGCAATGAATTCAAGCGGATCCTCCGTCGTCTGAATCAGACGCACGGCTACATTTGCCCTTGTTTGAACCTTCAGGGCATGAAAGGTGTTATCAAACACCTTTTTTAAAATCCGATTGATCTGCTTTTCGCTCAGTGCAAAAATTCTTGCGCACTCCGCCAGGGTTACATCCTTTTTATAATTTGCTTCCAGATAATTCAGTATCGCGGAAGCCCGCTTGTAGTTGATATCGTTCCGGTCGAGTGTCTGATCATCCTGCGATCCGTTCTCAATTTGCACAAAGGTGAGCATGCCCATGACCGTTGAAAGCAAAGTAGATTTCGTCATGAAATCTGTTCCTGAGAGCGCCTGCGCGCTTGTATCGCGGAACAGCCGATCAAGTAAATCAAAATTATACTTCAAAAATCCGTGCTGTTCGTTGTAGCAATAATAAAGCGAACGTGCGACCGTTTGCAAAAGTGTGTTTGCCTCTTCGCTGCATTCGTCCTTTGGACAGGCAATATCGCATTCGATGCAATATTCCTTCATAACATGGCCTGTCAGCGTCGCCTGTGAATGATCAATATAGGGAGGACAAATGTAAAACTGTCCTGCCGCAACGGTGAAGGCGTTGTTGCCCAGAGTGATTTTCCCTTGTCCTTCATAGATATAGTGAAGCTCATAGTTTTTATGCGCATGCGCGGGTATGTCCCACGCGCTGTCATCGTCAATGCGCGTAAAACGCGTTATGCGGATGAGCATATTTTCAAACTGAAGCTTGATTTCGCTGTTGAGATAATAGACATTTTTCTGAGGCAGCACTTTCATACCTCCCGGGAAACATAAAACAAAAGCGACCCGGGCATGCCTGTAAAGGTATGCCCAAGGTCGCTTGATTTTCGGCTTACTTTACCTGATCTGCGTAGGAGAGAACGTCGTAGGTGGTGTACTCTTCGATGGCTTCCTCGAGATAGGGCAGAAGCTCTTCCTTGAGCTCTTCAATGAACGCTTCGGCGGTCTTATCGGAAGAGGGATCGAGATACTCGGTATACATACTCCAATAGAGGCTTCCGACCTCGGCGTTGAACTTGAAGGCGTTGATCAGCTTGCTGGGCTTGTATTCACCGTAAACAGCGTCCTGAAGCGCGATCATTTCTTCGGGCAGAACAACGCCGTCAATGCAGGTGCCAAGCATAACAGCGTCAACGTACATCTGAGCGCCGCTGTTGGAATCGGTCATGAAGTGAAGGAACTTGAGCGCGGCTTCCAGACGGCCTTCGTCTTCGCACTTCTTGGAGACAAACAGCGCGGGCTCGCCGGAGTTGGGCGCGTAGGCAAAGGGAGCAGTTACGCCGTACTCGGAGTAATCAGCATCAACGTAGGGCTTGTTGGCCGCGCCGTAATTGACCTGGTAGCCGTTCTGGACAACCTGTCCGGGGTACCAGCCGCCGTTGAAGGTCATCAGAACCTTATTGTCGTTGAACAGGCCTTCATATTCCCAGGAGGCGGCGTTAAAGTCCGCGTTCCAGTACTGGGTGAAGTCCTTCATGAGGTTGAAGTATTCGACAAAGCGGGGATTGTCATAGCTGATGACGCCGGTAGAAAGGCCCAGCAGGATTTCGCTCTCATCCAGCCAGCCGTTGGGAACGATGATATCGAGCTTTGCAACTACATCGGTATCGGCAAACAGCGCGTCCATAAAGTCGTCCTCAATCCAGGTGAGGTTCCAGCCCATGGAATTCATAACGCTCATGGGGATGTAGCGGCCGTCTTCCTTGGCGACTTTGAGCATTTCCATCATCTCGGAATAGGTCTTGGGCGGCTCAGTACCCAGATCAAGCTCTTCCATGATGGTCTTGTTGTAGTAAAGGTTAACGGTGGCATAGGTCATGGCAGTAGAAATATAGCGCGTGCCGTCATTGCTCATGCAGTTGTCAAGGCCGCCCTCGGTGAAGCAATCCTTCCAGATCTTGCCGTTTAAGCTGTTGGGCTCGTCGTAATAGGGCGTAAGGTCAACAAGCTTGCCCTGATCGAAATAGTCGCGATGCTGGGGAACAGACCAGAGAACGTCGGGCTCAGTCTGCGCAGCGAACTGCGCAACAACCCAGGTATCCCAATCGCTGGAGGGGATTTCCAGCCATTCAACTTTAACGCCGGTCATTTCCGTGAACTTGTCGCTCATCTCATGGAACTTGCCATAGATGTATTCGCCCTGATTATGGGCAACCGTGATGGTCACGTCTTCCGCCTCGGCAAAACCGGTTAACGACAGAAGCATGATAAGGCACATGAGGTACGCTATGAGCTTTTTCATCTGTGCAAATCTCCTTTCATAATGAACCTTCCAGGGGAAGCAGTCAAGCGCGATAAGAAATGTACATTTTCTTAACTAAGAATATTTTACAATTTACACGCCTCTAATTCAATACTACTTTCTTCTATTAATATGTCAAAAAAGGACATCTTGCTTTCATAAAGTTCTGATTTCCATATAATACCGACGGTTTATGAGTAGATTTGTCCGTTTTCGGCAATGCATGCTGCCCTAAAAAAGGACTTCACCGTACATGTCTTTATGTTAAAGCAAAACCCTCTCAGTCGGCTGCGCCGCCAGCTCTCCCAGAGGGAGAGCCAAGGACAAATTCAGTCTCTCCATGAGATTGGTGATCATTAGACAAAAACGCCCTCTGCCGGGCGTTTTGTTTTTATTTGTTTTTTACTTGCATACCCTGTTTTCGTCATAAACGCTTGACCGTATATATGCAATCTGATATAATACACCCGTAATTTATACTTCAAGGAGGATGAATATGGAAAACAACCTGAATCAAGCGAATACCCCTTCCATGAAATGGCATAAATTTCTGATTTACTTTTCTTTGTGGGCTGGCGCGGTTTTGAACCTGCTCAATGCCGTTCAGTATTTCACAGGCTCCATCTACGGATCCGGCAGCGAAGCGAACTTGGTTTATGCATATTACGACGGGCTCAAGGCCGTCGACATGCTGATGGCTATGCTGCTGATTGTAATCTCGGTTTTCAGCATCGTTACACGCTTTGCACTTGCCGGCTACAAAGCCAGAGGACCTCAAATGCTGATGGGACTGTATCTCATAAACTTAATCGCCGCTGTTTTCTATCTGATTATTGCTTCCGCGGTTACCGGCATTTCGCTGGGCGACCTGATTGATTCCAGCACCATCTCCTCTCTGATCAGCAGCATTGCCATGGTGTTCATCAACAAGTCCTACTATGGAAAGCGCGCACACCTGTTCA
Source organism: Clostridiales bacterium (assembly GCA_015056255.1). Classification (GTDB taxonomy): domain Bacteria; phylum Bacillota; class Clostridia; order Christensenellales; family Aristaeellaceae; genus SFHK01. The sequence continues at coordinate 99,064 of SVGP01000005.1, forward strand.
ACAAGTAATAACCGCTTTTATGATATTCAAAAACCACTGCCCTTGTTTCTTCACAGGGCAGTGGTTTTTTATCAGTATTCTGTTCTTTCAATCACGGTCTTTTTCAGCGGATCGGTGAGGCGGTTGAAGTACTCCGAATAGCCGCCGATTCGAACGATCAGGTTTTCGTGCTTTTCGGGGCGCTTAAGCGCGTCCAGAAGCTCTTCTTTGGAGGCGCTTGTCACCTGAAGCTGCATACCGCCCATTTCAAAAAAGCCTTTGACGAGGGGCTTTAAAAGGGTGGGAATGTTCTTTTTGGCGATTCTTATGTTGGTGACGGGCGTTCCGAGAACCTTGGGCAGGTTCAGGCTTGCCACGCTTGACAGCATAGCCGTAGGGCCCATTTTGTCGCGGCCATAAATCGCGCTGCAGGAATCGCATAGGGGCTCGCCCTTGTCTCTTCCGTCAGGCGTGGCGTTTACGCATAGGCCGGCAAATTCATAGGTGGTAAACTGGTTCGACACGGCGAAGTACTTGCCGCCGGGGGTGCAGGTGTGTCTTTCAAATTCGGAATATACACGCTCTGAAATGCGGGCGGCAATTTCGCTTACCTCGGCGTCGTCGTTTCCGTGTTTTGGAACGCGAGCGCATTTTAAAAGGAATTCAGGATCGCGCCCATCGAGCTTCTCGATAAATTCCTCGGGCGTATACGCCTTTTCATCAAAGATCAGCTTTTTGATAACGACCATGGAATCGATGACGTTGATGAGACCGGCAACGTTCATGACGCTCCAGTTGTACCTTGCGCCGCCGGCGTTGAAATCCGTCATTTTATCGATGCAGTCGTCAATAAAAAGCGTTCTGATGGGCTGCGGGCGGAACTTGGCGCGGGTTTTGCGGTAGGCTTCAAGGATATCGCAGGTTTCGGCGATTACTTTTTCAGTTTCGGTCAAATATCCGCCGAGAAAGGAATCAAAGGAATCATAGGCAGCAAGCTTTCCGCGCATGAATTCGTCGAAAATCAGTGCGGTATTGATGCCCGCGTCGTCCGAGCCCACGTTTGAAAGGCCTTCGATCATGGTTTCGGTGCAGCCGCCGAAGGCAAGGAATTTGACGTCCTCTTCCGTAACCTCGGGAAGGCGGCGATTGATTTCGCGCTTAAAAAGCTTCCAGTTATAAAGCGCAGGCTGTCCGCAGCCGGAGGCAAGCGAGCGATACGCCGCCTGCCAGACCTCATCCGGCATATCGTCCGTCACCAGAAGCTGAATGCTCGGGCGGCGGATAGAATGGCATGCGTCGATCAGCTGAACCGTAAGTTCGTTGTAGTCAGGACCGAGCGGCATGCTCCACGCGTCGTTTTCATCGATGTTCTCATAAAGCTCCCGGATCCAAGGTCTTATGTCCTCACCCTTCCAGTAGGGATACAGACCTCTGTCCAAGCCGCCGATATCGTCGCAGCCATCGATATAATATACAAAATTCCAGGCAACGATCGCTTCATATATGTTTTCAGGCGAATGCATGGGAACGCGGGAGAGCGCACGGATGAGCGCAGGATCGGCATTGATTTCGGAAAGATACGAGATGCATCTTTGTCTGTACGCCTCAATGCCTTCAAGAAGCACGAGCATCGCGTCTTTAAAGTCGCCGTCGGGAAGCGCGCTCACCCTTTTTTCATATCCGATCAGGCCGTCTTTTAAAATGCGCCGGTAATTGATAAAGGAATGCGTGTAGCCCGCGCCGCCAACGGTGTGGGGCGTGAAAATGGGCGCGACTTTTTCAAAATGCTCCTTCTCCATAAATTCATGGGCTTCGGGACATTTTTTCTTTAATAATTCCATATTGGCAAACAGGGTGTAGGAATATTCCGGGCGCACGGCGATATCCGCATTTTTACTGTAGGTATTGATGTTTCTTCCGCACGGATACAGCTTTCCGCCTTTGTAGGGCGCAAGGGCAGCATTTTTAAGATATTCAGAAACGGCCTTTGAATAGCGGTAGATGTTTTCGCGATCCTGATTGACGATCAGCTCCGCCAGATAATATTCCCGCGCGTTTCTCAGCGCCTCACATTCCATTTTCATACCCAATCCCTCCCCCTGCATTTAATTTGATGATACCATAAGTTTAATTTTTCGTCAAGAAAAGCCGCCTTCCAAAAGGAAAGCGGCTTTTATGCAATCACAGATTTCTGTGCGGCATATGAATTCTATCCATAAAGCGCACGATGCGCTCTCTGGGCAGAAGAAAATTGACCAGCATCGCAAACACAACGCCCACGCCCGTGTCGAAGATGCGGTTCAGGGAATAGGTGATGTAGGAATCAACCGGCTGATTGAACAAAAGAATGCACAGCATAACGCCGCCCGGCTGAATCGCGCCCGGCCAGTTGAACACGACGCTGACCACGATTAAGAGTATGACGCCGATGAACAGAAGCAGCAGCATCAAAGGCTCAAAGCCGCCGGTCGGATAAATCTGGACGTAAAGCGAGAAAAGCGCCATGCCGATCAGGCCGCCGAAAATGGTGCCGAACAGGCGATTTCCGCCGTACAGCCAGGAAGAGCTCATATCATAGCCCATTCCGAACACCGCGCCGATGCAGGCGAAGGTGGGATTGCGGTCGAACAAGAGATATACAAGCGCGACCAGCGTCGCGGCAAAAGCGGTTTTGACATTGCGCATGCCGATGTGCATTCTGGAAAGCGGCTGATGGATATTCATGAAAAAACGCTCCTTCTGTATTGACAACGGGCAAGATTATACTACGTTTTTTTTGAATGTCAACCGATTTTTTTAATCAATATCGTTAAAATCAACCATTCTAAAACGCGTTGAGGAAGGGAATGACGGTATAAAAGCGGGACTGCGCGTAAGCGCAGCCCCCAGGATCAATATCGCCATCTTATTCGTCCAAAAGAACTTTGTAATCGTAATATTCAACCGTGCCCCTGATGTTTTCAAGCGCGCCTTCCTTTAATTCCTTTACCATCAGGCATTCGATTGCGGGCAGATGAACTGTTTTGCCCGGTAATATGCCGTGGTCAAAGGCGGTGACGAAGCCGCGCGCGCGGTAATTCAAGGGATTGCCCTCGACGATTACCGCTTCATAACCCATTTGAATGGCTTTTTCAAAGCCCAGCTCGATCAGGTTTTTGGAAATATGCCTTCTCTGAAGCTGCGTTTTCACAGCAGCCGGGGTCAGAATCAAAAGCTTGTCCTTATAGTTACCGTTCAAGTGAAAGCCACTCATCATCACATACCCGACTACGTTATCATTTTCATCGACTGCGATCAGTTCAAGGGATGGAATATAGCTGTCAAGTCTGCGGATTTCCTCCACAAGACTCCGAACCAGTTTTCCTTCCTTTTCGTTTTCGTGGTCGGTAAACACTTCTTCGACCAGCTTGGCGGCAGGCAAAAGATATTTTTCTTCCATGGAAATGTATTTAAGGTTCATCTGAATATCCTCCTGATTTTTTTGTAATGGTCAAAAATCAGGCGCAGGCCGGCGTACGCTTCAAACGATCAGACCTCCCTTCGGAGCTTTAACACATGCATTATACCATGATTTTCCCTTCCCGTAAAATCCTTTCGACAGGTATTTTGCATACCAATTGACCTTGCAATGGATTTGTGATAATATTTTTATAAATGGAATATGAAAAGGCGGGATTGATATGTCTGTTACAATTCGCGATCGGTTAAACAGCTATGTTCAAAACGGAGACATTGCTGGCGGCAGCATACTGGTACGAAAAAACGGAGAAATCGTTTCAAAAGAATTTGCGGGTTTTGCCGATATCGAAAAGCAAATTCCCGTTTCGGAAAACACCGTTTTTCGTCTGGCATCCATGTCCAAGCCTGTGGCAGCGGCGGGTATTTTACTGCTTAAGCAGGAAAACAGGCTTTCTGTTTCCGATCTCCTCACGGATTATCTGCCCGAGTTTTCCGATCTTTCCGTGGGCGTTTTGAAGGAGGACGGCTCCGTTTCGCTTTCACCCCTTGCCCGTCCGCTCACCCTTGAAGACCTTCTGCGCCACAGAAGCGGCATGGGCCACGGCGGCGTATCCGTGTCCTACGGCGTAAACACGGTTGCGCCCGGAACCACGCTCAAAGAGCGCGCGTATCAGCTTTCCCGCGCGCCCCTCGATTTTCAGCCGGGCGCCGAGACCGGTTACAGCGCAAGATGTGCATTCGACGTTTTGGGGCGCGTGATCGAGGTTGTAAGCGGCATGGAGCTCAGCGCATTTTTAAAGGAAAAATTCTTTGATCCGCTTTGCATGCCGGACACCGCGTTTGTCCCGAATGAGGACATGAAAAAGCGGCTTGTTCGCCTGTACGACAGGTCCAAAGGCACGCTTAAGGATTTCTATGCGCCGGATGTCATTGACAGCCCCTTCCTGTTTTCCTACCCGTCGGGCTCTGCAGGTCTTTTCGGAACGCTTTCGGATTACGACAATTTTGTTCAGATGCTTGCAGGCCGCGGAAAAAGGATTCTGTCTGACGAAACGCTCGCTCAAATGACCGTTCCCGATCCGACGCTTATGACCCCCAAAGGCGCATGGGGCCTGGGCATTCAGGTTTTCAACAAAAAAAGCGTCTCCTCCCGCTCGCTCGCTCAGGGCACCTTCGGCTGGTCGGGCGCGTTCGGCACGCATTTTTATATCGACCCTGTAAACGATGTAACGGTAATCATCATGGTCAACCGGCTCGACATCGGCGGCTCCGGCTCGTATGTTTCCTTCGGGCTTGAGGAAGCCGTGTTTGAAGAAATGCATCTCATCGAAGAATAGGGAGGCGTAAAACCATGGCCCTTTCCTTCAATTACGACATGAGCGCTAGGGACGTCATGCATCATCCCGAAATCGGAAAGCGCTTTGCGCTCATGAAAAAAGCGGGCGTTGAGCACGTTTGGCTGTTCGCCTACTTTTACGGTCGGCACGAATCCGACCCCGATGAAATTTATAAGGCCCGAAAGCGCCTGATGGACGAAGGATTTCAAACGGGCGTAATCAGCGTGCCCGTGGGGCATCCCGGAAATTCCCTGAACCCGGACGACGATACGCTGGAGCTTCAGATCAAAAACACATGGAAGTACCGCGTGGACAGAAACGGAAACAACGAATACTTTTCCGCGTGCATCAACGAAGAAATGATCCGCGACAACCGATCAGCCGCCAAGGAATACGCTCAGATGGGCTTTACGCGCCATTTTTTTGACGATGATCTGCGCCTTGGCAACTGGCAGGGGCCTGTTCAGGGCTGCTTTTGCGATAAGTGCATTGAAAAATTCAATCAAAAATACAATGTGAACTGCGACCGCGCCCTTTTAAAGCGCGCAGCCGACGAAGAAAACGGCCTTGAAGACCTGACGAAAATGTGGATTCAGTATAATACCAGCAAAATCACCGGCTTTATGCAGGAAACGCGCGTTTCAGAAATGCAAAGCGGCGTCATGGTTATGCACATGGGCGACGAGCGCCACGGCATTTCCATTTCCGACATCAAAAAGGCCGTGCCCGACTGCCTTTTCCGCGTGGGCGAGATGTTCTTTAATGACGAAACCTATTCAAAGCCCGAATACCGCGAAATGCTGAAGGCGGGCGTAAAAAAGCACCTGTCCCTGATCGGCGAAAACACCGCCTATTCGGAGACCACCGTCTTCCCCGCAGCCAGCATGTCCATAGAAAATTTCCTTCACAGAATGAACACGGAAATCGAACTGGGTCTTAGAAATATTTTCCTCATGAGCGGCACATGGTTCTATTCCGAGCCCTACTGGAACGCAATCATCGAAAACAGAAATGCCCTTGAAGAAAAAGCCGCGCGCCTTGACGCGCTGAAGGGATAAACCATGCTTACAAAATCTGAAAATATAAAACGCACCATCCTGTTTCAGGGAAACGAATGGATTCCATGCGATTACGTGATCAATCCGTCCTATTTCTTCTATAACGACGCAGAGGAAGTGCTGGATCTGATGGCGCGTCATCCCGCGCTCTTTCCGGGCTTTGTTCGCCCCGAAAAGGGCGCGTTTCTGGAAGATTTCAGAAAAAGCCTTCCATCCGTCCGCAGATTCGGAAAGCCCTATGTGGACGATTTCGGCTGTACGTGGGAAACGCCCATGGAGGGCATGACGGGAACCGTCACAAAGCACCCCTTAAGCGACCTAAACAACTTCAATACCTACGTTTTCCCCGACCCCGCCGTCTGCATGGGCATCGGCCCCATCGACTGGGAAGCGGAAACCAAGCGCATCCAAAATGAAAAAGCCGCAGGCAATTTCATCGCCTGCAGTCTCCGTCACGGACACACGTTTTTGCAATTGACCGACCTTTGCGGCTATCAGAATTTCACCTATTTTATGGAAGACGAGGAGCCGGAGCTTGATGCGCTCATTGACGGCATAACCGCGTTCAACATGGAAATCATCCGCCGGTATCTTAAAGCCGGCGCGGACATGATCTGCATTCCCGAAGACCTGGGCATGCAGTCCGGCCCCATGATTTCGGTCAAAAACTTCCGAAAATACATAAAGCCCGCCTATCAGAAAATGATGGATCAGGTCAGAAATGCGGGCAAGCTCCTTCACATGCATTCCGACGGCGATATCCGCTCGCTCGCCTTTGACATCATCGACGGCGGCTGTCAGGTACTCAATCTCCAGGATCTGGTCAACGGCATCGACTGGATTCGGGACAATCTTAAAGGCAAGGTCTGCATCGAGCTCGACATCGACCGCCAGAAAATCACCTATTCGGGTTCTCCCAAGGACATCGACGATCTGATTCGCGAGGAAGTGGAAAAGCTCTCCTCCCCATCGGGCGGCCTTATGCTGATCTACGGCCTCTATCCCGGAACCAGCATCGAAAACGCAGAAGCCGTGGCAAGGGCAATGGAAAAGTACGCGCTTGGGCTATAGAAAATAACCCCAAAACCAAACATCAAAAAAAGCGACAGCGCAGACGATTTTTTCGTCCGCGCTGTCAGACCGTCAACAAACCCAAGGGAGTGGTTTGGAGAGGGAGCACACTCCCTCTCCATTTTCAATCGATTTTGGCGGCATGTACGGCAAAATCGCGCGTTTTCACAAAGCGCAGCGACTGAAAACGTTTCCCCTCTCCGATCTCCGCACGTCTATCCCGCAGGATTTCAGGAGATCGGCCCCTCCCATCAAAAAAGGTACTTTTTTGATGGCTTGACAGCGCAGATGATTTTTTCGTCCGCGCTGTATTGTTTTCTCTATTTCCGCTTCCCGACTTCCCGTAAAATCTTCTCAGCAGGCGCCGGAATGCGCCCGAGGTAATCCGGGCCGACATTCAGAAGGTAGTTGATGCCGCGATCGTTCAAGTGATTTTTGATTCTGATCACCGTATCGGCGTCCTTCCAGTTGTTGTCAAAGGATTTGTAGCCCCATGTGTCGTTCAGGGTTGCGGGCGTTTCAAAGAGCATGTCGCCCTTGTCGTCATCCGGGATTTCGTTGTCGCCTGCGCTTGTGTAGTCGCCCCTGCCGTTTCCGATTCGGGAATTGACGAGGCAGTTTGGCTGGTAGGTTTTGACCATTTGATAAAGCTCGTCCGACTGCTCGGGCGTGATCACGCCCGGCGTATCGAACCAGATGAGGGCGATTTCGCCGTATTGGGTCAGTATTTCCTTCACCTGCGGCTTGATTTTGTTTTCAAAGCACTCTGAAAAATCCTTTTTGTCGTCCTCCGGGAAATCCCAGTTATTGGTCCAGTAGGCCTTATCGCCGCACCAGGTTTTGCCGGACGTATAGCCGCCGCCGTTTTTCTCGCTCCAGTCGAGCTCCTGCGAATAGTACAGACCCAGCTTCATGCCGTGCTTTTTGCACGCATCCGAAAGCTCCCTTAAAACGTCCCTTTTAAACGGTGTTGCGTCAACGATGTTGAACGGCGAAACGTCGCTTTTGTACATACAGAATCCTTCATGGTGCTTGGCGGTAAACACGATGTAATTCATGCCCGCGTCCTTGGCAAGCCTCACCCATTCTTCAGCGTCAAACAAAACGGGGTTGAAGGCCTTGGCAAGCGCGTGATATTCCCGATTTGGAATTCTGAAAAACTGCTGACACCATTCGCCGATGTCCTCCATTCTTTCGCCCTTCCATTCACCCGCCGGAAGGCAATAAAGCCCCCAATGGATCATCATGCCGAATTTCGCCTGCTTAAACCACTCTTTATTCGTCATGCGTTTATCCTCCTATTCTTTGTCGATTTCTTCCTTCAGCCAGTCAAAAACGCCCGGCGCAGCGGCCAGAATGTGGCCGGTTTCAAGGCAGTCCTTGTCCTCATACCAGCCGCTTGTGATCGCTCCGGCCTCCCGCGCGATCAGAACGCCTGCGGCGATGTCGTACAAAAGCAGATTAAGCTCAATAAACGCGTCGTATTTTCCGCAGGCCACCATGCAAAGATCGTAGGCTGCAGAGCCCAAGCGGCGCATGTCGTTGATCTTCATGCACAGACGCGGAATGAGCTCAAACATACGGGCAGCGAATTTTGCGTCCCTGTGGGAAAAGGACATGCCCAGAATGAGCATTTTAGGGTCTGTAATATCGCTTACATGGATGAGCTTATCGTTCAGATACGCGCCGCCGCCAAGGTATGCCGAGAACATTTCGCCCGTCACCGGCGCATAAACCGCAGCCGCTACGGGCTGTCCCTTCACCATATAGGCAATGGAAATGGTGTAGGGATGCAGGCGGTGAATGAAATTGGTCGTTCCGTCGATTGGATCCACAACCCACATGCCAGGCTTCTCTTTGCCTGTAACGCCGCCCTCTTCTCCGTAAAACCCATCTTCAGGACACGCGCCCAAAAGGATTTCCCTGATCAGATTTTCGCTGGCGCGGTCGGCGTCGGTCACATAGTCGTTTCGGGCTTTTTTGTCAACGTGGATTTCTTCGTACTGCATAAGCATCCTGCCCGCTTCCAGCGCCGCGCGCCTTGCAAGCTCCATGCGGTCTTTGTTTGTCATTTTTCGTCCCTCTTTACCTGTCTTTTTCATTAATACACCGCTCTACGCGCAGGCGCAGACGGTATTTTTCGCGCAATAAAGTTATTTTTTCATCATTTCGGATTTGCGGTGAATGCTCAGCGCTTCTTCATTCCGCCAGCGGTCAATCAATAGCGCCGTCTCCTTTGGATCGTTTATACCATCATTATATCGGTTAATGGGGTTTCGGTCAACAAAGAGGCAAACAAAAAACAGCCGTACACGGAAACGTAAATCAACTGAAAACAAAAAAGCTGACTCAGCGTCCTTCAGTTAGAAACCATGGCAGGAAAAGTATTGAAAGCGCGGGACTGTTGCATAACAATCCCGCGCTAACTTAATGACATTGAGCGTGCACGCCGTTTTCCATCAAATTATTTTCGTTTTCCGATCAGGCCGACCGCCTTTGCAAGCTCCATAACAAGAAGCGGTACAAGAATGAGTCCAAGCGCGATCAGATACAGTTTTACCGGAAGCGCAATCAAGCCAAACGCCGTTGCAACAGGCGTGAACAGCACAAGCGCAACCAGAATAACGGACAGAAGCGCCGCGCCGTTCAGCTTTTTGTTTCCAAACGCACCAATTTTAAACAGCGATTTTTCACTTCTCATGTTGAATGCCTGAACCACCTGGCTTAAGGCCAGCACCATAAACGCCATTGTCTGTCCGCCTTCCACCAGTCCCGTCGTCACTTCGCCGATTTTATATGCAGCCAGTGAAAGAATACCGAACATCACGCCCTGAAGCGCAATCTGAACGCCGTAGCCGTTTGCAAACAGGCCTTCGTTTTTATGCTTAGGCTTTTTATCCATTACGTCCTTTTCAACGTCCTCCATGCCCAGCGCAATGGCGGGAAGGCTGTCAGTGACCAAGTTGATCCACAGAAGCTGCATGGACAAAAGCGGCGTTTTGTGCCAGAGAATCATCGCAAGAAACACAGTGATGATTTCGCCGATATTGGTGCCGAGCAAAAAGCCAACGACCTTTTTAATATTGGCGTAAATGCCGCGTCCCTCGCGAACCGCATCGACGATGGTCGCAAAGTTGTCGTCGGTTAGAGTCATGTCCGCCGCGCCCTTGGCGACGTCGGTTCCGGTAATGCCCATGGCGCAGCCGATATCGGCTGCCTTGAGCGCAGGCGCGTCGTTTACGCCGTCGCCAGTCATGGAAACAACCTTTTCCTTCCTCTGCCAGGCCTTTACGATGCGGATTTTGTTTTCCGGCGATACGCGCGCATATACGGAGATGCTTTCCACCTGCTCGTCCAGCTCGCGGTCGGTCATGTTGTCAAGCTCCGCGCCGGTGAGGGCTTTATCGCCATTTTGCATGATGCCGAGCTCTCTGGCAATCGCGGAGGCCGTAACAACATGATCGCCCGTGATCATGACGGGCCTGATACCGGCCTTTCTGCATACCTCAACCGCCGCCTTGGCTTCGGGGCGCGGCGGATCGATCATACCGACAAGGCCCATGAAACAAATGTCCTTTTCGATTTTGTCGGATTCGGGATGCTCGGGAACGCTGTCGAGAACTCTGTAGCCCACAGCCAGCACGCGAAGAGCGTCTGCGCTCATTTCGTCGCAGATTTTTCTCGCGTATTCAAGATCGCCTGAGACACATCTTTGCGCCATCACGTCGAACGCGCCCTTTACGATGGCGACGATTTGGCCGTCTATTCTGTGAATGGTGGTCATCAGCTTTCGGTCAGAATCGAACGGAATGCCCGAAAGACGCGGATGCGCGCGGTTGATCTCTTCCTTGGGCATACCATTTTTGTGCGCAGCAAGAACAATGGCGGTTTCCGTAGGATCACCCAGATGCTTTTCTCCATCGTCGGTGAATACCACCGAGCCGTCGCAGCACAGACAGGCGTATTTCAAAAGCTTTTTAGCGCTGTCGCCAGCCGGTTTGGTCATATCCTCCAGCGTCTTTTCGCCGTCCACATAGGCTTTTACAAGCGTCATGCGGTTCTGCGTGAGCGTGCCGGTTTTGTCCGAGCAGATGACGGACGCGCCGCCCAGCGTTTCCACCGCGGGCAAACGGCGGATGATGGCGTTTTTCCTGACCATTCGTTGAACGCCGATGGATAAAACAATGGTGACAATGGCGGGCAGTCCCTCGGGAATAGCCGAAACAGCCAGCGCCACTGCAGTCATAAAGATTTCAAGCGCAGGGATGCCGCCCAAAAGGCCCACCACAAACACCACGCCGCAGGCAATGAGCGCGACAATGCCCAGATATTTTCCAAGCTGCGCAAGCTTTTTCTGAAGCGGCGTCTGTCCGTCCTCCTCGTTATCCAGAAGATTGGCGATTTTGCCCATCTCCGTGTCCATGCCAATGGCAGTAACCACCGCAGTTGCCGTTCCGTAGGTGACGGAGCAGCCGGAGAACACCATGTTTGTGCGGTCGCCCAGAGGCGCCTTTTCATCGATCACTGCCAGCGCATCCTTATCAGAGGGCACAGATTCGCCCGTCAGCGCAGATTCCTCGCTCTTTAAGCTGATCGATTCAATCAGCCTTGCGTCCGCAGGCACAAAATCGCCCGCCTCCAGATGAATGATGTCGCCCGGAACGAGGAAGGAAGCGTCGATTACGTCTTCCTTTCCGTTTCTTAAAACGCGTGCAAGCGGCGCGGATAGGCCCTTTAACGCATCCAATGCCTTTTCGGCTTTGCTCTCCTGCATGACGCCAAGAATCGCGTTGATGATCACGATCAAAAGAATCAGCGCGGGCTCGAAAAATTCCTGCGGGTTTCCCTCGATACAGGCAATGACGAACGAAATTGCCGCAGCCGCGAGCAGAATTAAGATCATCACATCCTTGAACTGATCGAGGAAACGCTGAAACAGGGTCTTTTTCTTCTTCTCGCGAAGCTTGTTAAGGCCATGTTTCTCGCGCAACGCCTGAACCGATGCATCGCTTAAGCCGGTTTCCGCCTTCACGTTCAGGCTTTCAAGCGTGCTATCGATAGTTTGATGATGATATAGCATACCAAAAACCTCCTATATTTTCCTTTGATCATAGTATACATCAAAAATATGATTTTGCATCCCCTAATTTGTTATCTCCGTTTGCATTATTTTTGACAGAGGCGTTTTTCAAAAAAAGCGCCCGCCGTCATTGAAAAAAACGCGCCGATTTGATATCATAAAGATATCTTCCACTGCAAAGGTACCATAGTAAAGGGGCGTATGTAAATGAAAGTACCCGTAAGTCTCATTATCGACGATCCCGCGCCAATTATTTCGGTATATTACGAGCACGCCGGAAAGGAAACAACCGAGGACGGCCGCCCGCTCGTTCCTACCTATCCCAATAAAATGCTGTTTGAATTCTGCGATATCGTTGAAAAGCGCGGCATCAGGGGGAAATATTCCGTCATCCCCATGCCCGGAAACAAGGGCGACATCATAAACGGTTTGGAGGGCGTTTCAAAAGAGGCTCTGGATGAATGGCTCAATACCGTAAAAACGCGGCTTTGCCCCAATTTTACCATCGGACCCGAAATGCTTACGCACCATAAAGCGGTCGATCTTGAAACGGGAAAAGCCCTTCCCATGAACGAGCGCGATTTTGCTGCAACGCAAAACCGCGAAACGCTCACGCCCTACATCGAAAAGGCCGTTTCGCTTCTCAATCACGCGGGATTTGACGCTTTTGGCGTAACCTCCCCGTGGGATTTCGGCATTGAAGTTGAAAAGGATTATCAGGCGGCGATTTCCGAAGCCGTTTATAAAGCAACCGGAAAGAAAAATTCGTGGCTGTTTCTTCGCGGTCTTCGGAATACCCCGAACGCCAAGCCGTGGATCGGACACGAGGAAGACGGACGAACCCTTGTCTGCATTCCCGCTACCACTGAAGACCACATCTGGCAGACCATTGATACGCCCGAAACGTCGGATGCATATGTAAAAGCCGTGGCCGATGAAATCATAACCGAAGACGGAAAGGGCGGCGAAGCCGTGCGCGTTCTCGAAACCGGTGGCTTCCCCATCCTGATTGCCCATTGGCAGAGCCTGATGTCCAACGGCCTTGGAACGGGGCTCAGGATTTTGGATGAAGTCGCCCGACGCATAAACGAACGCCTTTCAGACAGGGTCGAATGGAAATCGTTTGCGGAGATCATGGAGATGGTGCTTGCCAATAAGGCGGCCTATCCTACGCCCGTTCTGAATCCAAATGACAGCGGCATTTAAAATGAAAGAAGGAAACAGATAATGCTTTTGAATATTGTTACCGAGCTTGAAAAAAAGTTTTCCGTCGCCTGCGGATGCGCCATTTATGATGCGGACACCGACGAATGCATCGTGAGCTATAAAGAGGATCTGGTTTTCAAAAGCGCCAGCCTCATCAAAACGCCCATCATGATGGCGGCGCTTGAGGATGTGGAGGCGGGCAAGCTTACGCTGGACACCCTCATTCATGTGGAAAAGAAGCAGTGCGTGGGCGACGAAGCGCCCGTGGTCAAGGACGGCTACGACGTTCCCCTGTCCACGCTTCTTGAATACATGATCACGGAAAGCAATAATTCTGCAACCAACTGCCTGATCGACTATTTCACGATGGACAGAGTGAATGCGTTCAGTAAAAAAGCGGGCCTTGAAAACACCATCCTTCGCCGCCACATGCTGGACTACGAAGCCGCGAAGCAGGGCAATGAAAACAACACAAACGCCAGCGACATGAAGGCCCTTTACGAAATGCTCTACACCCAGACCACCTTTACCCCCTTCATGTGCGAAACCGCCATCCCGATTCTTTTGCGTCAGCACGACAAGGAGCTTTTGATGGACGCTAACCCCGCCCAGAAGGCCGCGCACAAGACCGGAGGCCTCTCCGATATCGCGCACGACGCGGGCATCCTGTACGGCGAAAACCGAAACCTCATCTTCGCCGTCCTCGTAACTGCGCCCGACATGAACGACTGCATCAAATTCCTTCAGGCATTAAGCCCGCATGTCATGAAGCTTTTGTAATAAAGCCGTCCAAAATATTTGAACCGGGATAAAAATGTGCAAAAAAGGCGGGCCCCCCCCCCGCCAGGTTTTATGAATTTGTATTGTCTTTATCCTCTTGCTTCAGCTTTTCACGGATTTCATTGGCCGCTTTGGCAGCGTCAGTTCTTTTAGGATTGATTTTTGCAAGCTTCTCCAAAGGCGCAATTGCGTCAAGCGGACAATTTAAGCGCAAATAGGCATGCGCCTGATTGTGCAGCGCCATTTCCCGATAGCTGTATGCGGAGGAAGAAAACATCGTGATAAAACGATATTTGTCAATCCATGCGTGTTTTTCAAAAAACGCCTCGCTTTTCTGAAAGCACACAAGCGCCTTTTCATACATTTCCGCCTTTAAAAGCCTCATCCCTTTTCTGTGATGCTTCTGAAGCGTCAGCCGCAGCGTCCACGCAACAACCAGATATGTAAGCGAGCCGACGTATATCCCGGACATCCAGTCCCTGAAAATCGCATACCCCAGCAAAATAAACGCCATGACTTCAATAAGGCCCAATGCTTCAAACCAATAATTGCGCTTGCGAACCGTATTTTGACGCATTCAGATTTCCTCCTAAAACGCGCTTCTTCCATTGAGCGGAAGCCTCGCTTCGTACAGGTGCGCGTCGTTTGACATGGTGATGACGCTGGGAATGACGATGCCGCCGTTGTCTCTGAATTCGATCACCGTCATGCAGCTGTGGCTTAAATCGAACATCTGGCTGTACTGGGGATAGGGAACGCCGAGGATATGGCTTAAAAACGCGCTTCCAAAGCCCGCGTGGGCGAAGAGGGCAACTCTTTCCGTGTTTTTTCTTTCTTCCGTATAGATGCCCTCGCGCTCGGTGCGCCTGTAGCCGAGGGACAAAAGCCATTCGTCGCTTGCACCCGCAATTCGCTCCATGCCTTTTTGATAGGCGGTGTTTTGGAAGGCCGGATGATCATACCACCTCATGCCTAAATCGCGCACTTCTTTGGACGCAAACAGCCTCTGCGTTTCATTGTCCGCGCATGCCCAGACGCGCCTGCCGTCTTCACGCACGAGCGTCAGCTCGTCCCATGCGTGCGATTCGCTGGCGAAATCGAGGATTTCGATTTCCTTTGAAAGCATTTCTGCCGTCGGCTGTGCGGTCTGACGGGCGCGCTTCATGGGCGAAGAGAAGATTCGGTCCACTCCGCGCGCCGAAAGACGCCTTCCGACCGCCTCCGCCTGGCGAAGCCCGAGCGGCGTTAAGGAGTCGGGATTATAGCACGGATCGCCGTGACGGATAAAAAACAGAATCATATCTTCGCCCCCAAATTTTAACCTTACAGCACGAGCGACGGCGCATTGTATACGCGCGCGGCATACTCCTGATCCAGAAGATAAAGTCCCTTGGGATCCTGTCCAAAGAGCTTATACTTTTTCACCATCGAATCGGCATTGTCTTCCTCTTCCATCTGCTCATTGACAAACCAATCCAAAAACTTCATCGTGCGATAGTCCTTGGCTTCATGGGCTTCATGGTAGATGTTGTTGATCAGAGAGGTTACATATTTTTCGTGCTCCAGAGCGGCAGTCAAGGGAGCCAGAATGTTTTCAAATACCTTGTCCGGCTTGTCGATTGCATCCAGCGTCACCTTAAGGCCGTTGTTCTGCATATACTTCATGAAAAGAAGCGCATGGTCGCGTTCCTCCTGCGCCTGAATCATATAGTAATTCGCATAGCCGTCCAAATCCTGCTCGTCATAGAAATTGGACATGTCCAAATACAGATAGGCGCTGTAGAGTTCCTTATTGATCTGCGTATTCAGAAGCTGAGCAATTTTTTCGTTCATTGATGTATTCTCCTTTCAAACATTTAAAGATGAAATATGCTGAAAAACCATTTCCATTTTAACACGCACGAAACCTATTTTCAAGAAGCAGGCAGATTTTTTGTGTGGATGCAATAATAAAAAAAGCAGGCGGCAAAACCGCCTGCGTCTTTTACAGTCTTTTATTACAGCGCCTTGAGCGCAGCTTCCGCTTTTTTGAGAAGCTCGCGAATTTGAAGCTTCTGGGGACACTTTTTCTCGCAGTATCCGCAGTTTACGCACGCTTCAGACGTTGCGCCGGGCTGTTTTTCATTGTTCACATAGCCGTTAAAGGTGTTTTTGGCAAGTTCGTGAAGGCCGTACACATTGTGGTAGGTATAGGCTTCGAAAATTTTCGGGATATTGATTCCCTTGGGGCAAGGCTGGCAGTAGCCGCAGCCGGTGCAGTAAAGCTCGGAGAATTTTTTGAGGTTTTCCATGGATTCTCCGGCCTCACGCCATTTTTCCTCGGTCATGGGCGTTTCAAGGGACGCAACGGCAGCGTTTTTTTCGACCATTTCGGTCGTCTGCATGCCGGAAAGGGCGCAGCACACGCCGGGGTTTCCAAGGACAAAGCGAAGCGCGAGCTCATAGGTGTTCAAATTTCCGCTGCCGAGCTTCTGAGAAAGCTCCGTGGGCGCGGCAAGACGTCCGCCGCCGACCGGGCCCATAACCACAACGCCCAGACCTTTTTCCTTTGCGTAGGCGATCATTTCTTCGTTGGCTCTGTCGAGGAGGTTGTACTGAAGAAGAACAGATTCCATCGCCCAGCCGTTGTCGATGATGTGCTTGAGGGCTTCCGGGGAATCGTGGAAAGAGAAGGAAATGTGGCGGATTTTACCGGCTTTTTTAAGCTCCATCGCCTTTTCCATAAGCTTCAAAGGCACGATTTTTTCATCGAACACCTTTTTGTTGATCGACCAGAAGTGGTAAAAATCAACGTAATCGGTTCCGAGTCTTTCAAGGCTGATATTGAGGGTGTTTTCAAAATCCTCGGGGGTTTTCACAAGCTCCATCGGGCATTTGGTTGAAATATACACCTTGTCGCGGATGGGCGCAAGCGCCTTTCCGATGGCGATTTCGCTGTTCGAATGGCAATAGTAAAACGCGCTGTCAAAATAGTTTACGCCCAGCTCGTAGGCCTTCATCAGCATTTCGTTAGTTTTTTCCTGATCAACCTGCCAGGAACCGTCTTCATTCTGAATTTCGGGCAGGCGCATGCAGCCAAAGCCCAGGCAGGAAATGTTGACGCCGGTATTACCGAATTTGCGGTACTGCATAAAATGTATCTCCTTTATTTAAACTGATTATGAGTATAGCACAAACAGGCGCGTATCACAAGCCGGATACGCGCCCGTTTTACCGTTATTTGTTCATTAATTTACTTGATTGCAAGGCGAACGGTTCCGCTTTCCGAAAGCGCCCTGAAAAGAGAAAAAATCTCTTCATACGTGCTTTCATAGTCGTCCTTCCCTTCCTCCATCGCGCAAAGGCACGCGATTTCCCAGATCGTCTTTTTGCCGTCGGACCAATACAGCGGACGATGAAGATGGGTGTTCCACGCCGTTTCAAAAACGCGCCCTGTTTCAGGATCGACCTTGTCAAGCGTCATGCAGCCGTCTTTGAGCCTGGTAACCACAATGGGTAAAACGCCCTCGGGCGGCTCGGGAAGCGCAAAATCGCACGCATTAGCTTTCCAGCTTTCTCCCTGTAAAAACGCGTTTTTTTCCGCCTGCATGGCTTTTATTTTCTGATCCCAGAACGCTTTTTCAAGCTCCGTCCTTGCATTTTTAAACATATTTTTTGTATACGTATGCTCGCTTTCAAGATTGTTTTCATCCGAAGCTGAGGAAAGCTTTTGGATCATTTCAAGAACAATCCACGCGTTTCTCCGTATTACGTCCTCTTCGAGGCGATCCGGCGTATCCATGGACGAGTGATAGCTTTTGGCGGGCTCCGTAATCAGGGCGATGGTCGGCATCTGAAAGCAGGGGTCGCCCAGCATGTTGTCTGTTGCGATGCCATATGGACGGCTTCTGTGCGGAAAATCGCCGTATTTCTTGGCTTTTTTCACAGTGTCCTCGATCAGATCGTCAAGAAACGACCAGTTTGAAAACGGCGAATGCCATACGCCGAATGTGGCATTGTCGATTTTTTCGGTGCCGACCATGTCTGCCACAATGCACATATTTCCCTTTCGTTCGGGATGCGCAAGCAGGTAGGCGTTTGAGCCCATGCATTCCTGTCCCAGCGCAAGGCGAATCGTGCGCTTCGGTCTTTCGGCTTCTCCGTCCTTTATCATCTGTGCATAGATATTCATGCATTCAAGCAGAAGCGCACACCCTGACGCATTGTCGTTTGCGCCGGGCTCATAGAGATGTCCATAGAGGAAAATCTCGCCCTTTTCCTTTTCCGTTCCGAGGATCGCGCCTGAAATGGTGGCTACGTTCCCATCGAAAAGTTCCGCGTCCACCTGCGCGTGAAGCCGGATACTTTCGCCCGCAGCCAGCCTGTTTCTCAGCGTGTCGGCCCGTTCGGGGGCGAGGCTGAAGGCGAAAAAAGCGGTGTCATTTCGGTCAGGCATGAATTCAACATCCCATCTCGAAACGCCCGTCATTTCCGCTCTCGTTTCACGGATACTCTTGTACATCGGAAAAAAGTCCGATAAAATGCCCTTTGCGCCAAATTTCAGCGCGTCCGCCTTCGCCTGGGATGCCGAGCGGGACGTCAAAAGAAGCTTATCCCGCATCCATTCGCCCGCTTCCCTTTCGTCAATGTTGACAACTTCAGCGAAAATGCCTCCCTTCGGCGTTTTTGCGCTTCGCATGCTTAAGGAGCAAGGGCTTTCGCTGTAATCGGCGATCACTTCACCGTTTTCGTATGTCAACTGCGCGCGTTTGACGCATGCGAATACTTGATCGGCATGGGTCACAGAAAAATCGCCATCATCAACCAGTTAAGCGTTGTAACCACTGAAACCACTCATACCGAAGGCTATCGCGACGCACTTGCGAAGCATGGCATTCCCGTTCGTGAGGAATACGTCCGCCTTGCTTTAGGGCAAGCGGACGCAGCAAAGGCAGCGATTGAGCTTATGCGTTTGGAGGATCCGCCAACGGCCTTGTTCATCGCAAAGGACCGTCTGTCCCTCTCCGTCGTCCGTGCACTGAGCGAAGTTGGCTTCTCTTTTCCTGAGGATGTTTCCATTATGATCTACGGCTGCCCCGTGTGGTCGCAGACCTTCCGCCCCTATTTTACGTGCATGGAGCGCCCGATCAAGGAAATCGGCCTGACGGCAGCCGATCTCATCATCGACATGATTCAAAACGGAACCGACCCCACCATCCGTCAAAAATACTTTAACGCCACCCTCATGGAATGGGACACTGTAAAAAGACTGATCTAACGGAAAGGCGGCGAATGAAAAATGCGAACTCTGACGGTTACGCAAGCAGCCCGGATTGCCCGCATGTATCTGGACGGCGATCGCGTGGAAACGTTGCTTTTGGATAAAACCAGCCATGAAGACTACGATTTTGAATCGTTCAATATTGTAAAGGCGTCTCTTATGAAGGCCGAGCGATCAATCCCGATCTTAAATATTCCGTCATTCTCTGGACGTGAAGCCGGCAAGATGGACGCCATCCTCGCCCTTCTCGACTACATGTGCAACGACGGCGGCGACGTAGAAAACATCGATTACGACGCTCCCTACTGGGAGGTCAGCTACGGCGAGCGCGGCGTCAACTGGGACGTCACCGAAGACGGCAAGTTTGACTCCAACGGCACCTACATCGAAGCCATCAAGGCCAACAACGAAGGTAAGGACTATCTGAACGGCCGCTGCCGCAGATTCCGCACCATCGGCATGCAGGCTGCTGTCGACTCCAGCCGCACCCCCGAAGACAAGGCCAATAACGACTTCATCAACAGCCTCCCGCTCATGGGCTCCATTCCTCAGGTACCCGGCGCTCCCATCTATACTGAAGGCATCGTATTCCCCAACGAATACGTAGAAGTCATGAAGACCCTTGACAGCCTCTGGGGAATCTATTACAATAAAGCTCTCCTCGGTCAGATCGACGTATATGAAGGCATTGAGCAGTTCCGCGAGGACGCCATGAAGGCTGGCTTCGGCGACGTCGAGCCCATCATCGTTGAAATGTTCGAAAAGCTCGGAAAATTCTAATCCTTCAAAAATCGTTAAAGTGCTTGCCATAGTACTTTGCGGGCATGCGTCCTCTCGCATGCCCGCTTTCCCAATTTTTCTAAAAAGGCAGGAAAAGCAGATGAAAGTATACCTATCCGTTCCCGACACAGCCATGTGGAAAACCTACTTCCCCGAGGATATGCTCAAGGAGCTTAACGAAAACCATGATTTCAGGCGGCAATCCTCCGAAAATCTCTCAAAGGAAGAATGGATTCGCGAAATCGGGGACGCTGAATGCGTGATCAGCCACTGGTGCACGCCGAAGTTTACTTCTGATGTGCTTTCCGCCTGCCCGAATCTGAAAATCATCGCCCACGCAGCGGGCTCCGTTGCCGGCGTTTGCTCAGACAGCGTGTTTGAAAAGGGTATAACCGTTATAACCGCGAACCTCATTATGAGCAAATACGTGGCGGAAGCCATTCTTGGCCACCTGATCACAAGCCTGAGAGGCAATGTCGATCTTCACATGCGCATGGTATCCGGCGAAATCTGGCCCAAAGAGAAAACGCCAAGCAAGTCTCTTTTTGGTGCAAAAATCGGCTTCATCGGCCTTGGCATGGTGGGCAGAAATCTTTTAAATCTCCTTGAACCCTTCGCGCCCGAAGTGCTCGTTTTCGATCCCTATATAAAGGAAGAAACACTTTCAAAGTGGCCGTTTGCACGCCTTGTGTCTTCTATCGATGAGGCCGTATCCGCCCGCGACGCCGTCACCATTCAGGCCTCCAAAACCAAGGAAACCTATCACATGGTAAATGAGCGCGTTCTTTCCCTTATGGCCAACGGAACGCACATCGTCAACTGCGCGCGCGGCGCATTGATCGATGAAAAGTCGCTTCTTAATGAGCTCGAAAAAGGCCGTCTTTACGCAACCTTAGACGTATACGAGGATGAAGATCATCCCGAAGCCATCCCCTTCAGAAACGCCGCCAACATAACGCTGCTTCCCCACGTGGGCGGCGCGCCATCCAGAGAAAACATGACCCGCGCCATTTTGGACGCTGTAATGCTTTTCGAAAAGGGCGAAAAAACCGGCCTTGAAGTGAGTCATAGACAGTTTACACTCATGACACACGAAACGCTTTGATAATGCGCAGGAAAAACGCCTTAGCTCAACATCCGAACGCAATCACATCGCTTGACAAACATAAGCGCTTTACATAAAATGGGAAAAAACATCATCGGGGAGGATGACTATGATCGGATTTACTACACCTGAGAAAGCAGGCATCAGTAAGGGCAGCATTCAGCGCTTTCTTTCGGAGCTTCAGCGCCGGGGAATCAATATGCACTCCGTCCTGATGCTTAAGGGAAACGATATTTTTTATGAGAAATATTGGGCGCCCTTCCACAAGGACATGCCTCACAGAATGTATTCTGTCACTAAATCCTTCGTGGCAATCGCCGTGGGCTTTCTGATGGAAGAAGGAAAGCTCAATTTAGACGATCCGATCATCTCGTATTTCCCGGACAAGCTGCCCAAAACCCTTTCGCCCTACCTTGAAAAGCAGACCATTCGCCACATGCTGATGATGTCCACCGCTATGGTCGGCGTAAACTGGTTCAAGCCCGGCGTATACGACCGCACGAAATTTTATTTTTCCGAAACGCCAAACCGCCCCGCCGGAACGCTTTTCGACTACGATTCCTGCGGCTCATACATCCTTGGCGCGCTGGTTGAACGCGTAAGCGGCATGGGGCTTTTTGATTATCTCAATCAAAAGCTTTTGAGCCGTCTGGGCGGCTTTGAAAACGCCACCATTCTTCTCTCCCCCGACGGCGTTGCATGGGGCGATTCCGCCATGGTGTGCACGCCTCGCGCGCTTTTAAATTTTGCTAAGTTTGTCATGAACCTCGGCACCTGGGAAGGCGAACGCCTTCTGGGCGAGGATTACCTCAAAGACGCCACGAGCTGCCAAACCACCAACGATCTTGAATGCCGCAAGGGCTACAACCGTTTCGGTTACGGCTATCAGATCTGGATGAATGAGCAAAACGGCTTCTCCTTCCACGGAATGGGCGGCCAGTACGCCATCTGCATTCCCGACAAGGACTTCATTTTCGTCTGCACGGGCGACAATCAGTACAATGACTACGCGTCCGAAATCCTCTTCCGCGCAGTGTTCGATATTCTGATCCCGGATGAAGAGGAAGTCGAATGCGAAAGCGAGCTTTCCACCGCCAATGGTTGTGCGCATTCGGACTTCGCAGAAAAAATTACCGGAAAGACCTTTTATTGCGACCTTAACCCCATGGGCATCAAGTGGCTGCGCCTGAATTTTGCAGGCGGCGAAGGCGAATTTGTCTACGAAAACGATCAGGGCGAAAAGATTCTGCCCTTTGGTTTGAAGAAAAACATCTTCTGCAAATTCCCCCAGCTCGGCTATTCGAACGAGCGCGGAAACGTTCATGAAATCACGGATTTCAAATACGACTGCGCTTGCTCCGCTGGCTGGATCGAGGAAAAAAAACTGCAATTACGCGTTCAGATCATCGACCGCTATTTCGGCTCCCTCGTTATAACCTTCGGCTTCAGGAATGAAAATACATTGGCAGTTCGCATGATCAAGTACGCCGAGGATTTCTTAAACGAATACGACGGCTGGATCGCCGCAAAAGCAGAATAATACAAAAATTTATCGAGACGGGTTTTCCGTCCCGTATTCTGACGATCAACAATCTCCAGAGAGATTGATTGATGTCCTTGGCCCTCCCTTTGGGAGAGCCAAGTTTTATATAGGAGGTTATTAAATGCTGAACCATCTGCCCGTAGCCGACAGCCATGTGCACGCTTTTTATCCAAAGGACGATATGTACAGGGTATTTGACGAAATGGTTTCCTTCGGCGTAAAGGAAGCCGCGCTTCTCGCCTACACCTATGAAGAAACCGGCATCGACAACAACGTGATCTGCCTTCACTATAAAGAAAACTATAAAAAAATGCAGCTCTGGATGTTCGGCGGCCTGTATTATGATAAGGATATCCTCATACCCCTCAAAGAGCAGGCGGAACTTCTTCTTGAAATGGGCGCGGACGGCATCAAGTTTCTTGAAATGAAGCCAACGTTCAACCTGCACGTTGGAAAAACACTCGACGATCCCGTGTATGATGAAATGTTCGATATGCTTGAAAAGCGCAGCGTTCCCATGACCTGCCACGTCGCCGACCCCGCCGTTTTCTGGCACAGAGAGCTCATGGCTCCGCACGCCGTAGCACTCGGATGGTGCTATGAGGATGACCGCTACATGTCCCATCAGGAATATCTGGACGCGGTACTCAGACGGCTTGACAAAAATCCGAATCTCAAATGGATTTTTGCGCATTTCGGCTATTTCACAGAACAACTGGACGCCTGCTGGAAAATCATCGAAACATATCCAAACGTGATGTTCGACACCACGCCCGGCTGGGAAATCTATCTGGATTTTGCAAAAGACATCCCGGGCTGGAAGGAATTTTTCGAAAAGAACAGCCGCCGTATCCTGTACGGTACCGACACCTCCAACGCCTGGTCAAACGAATATGTGCGCAATCTCAACAAATCCGGTACTTTGCTCCTTTCAGCCCCGCACGATTCATTTCCCATCCCCCATTTCCCGGAGCACAACATGTGCGGGCTACAATTAAGCGAGGAAGCACAAAAGCGCATTCTGCACGATAATTTTCATTCCTACATGGGTTCTCCCAAAAAGGTCAATATTCCCCTTTTAAAGGAGCATGCAGCCTTTCTTCGCTCAATCGCAGTGAAAAACCAAGACGCAGCCGTCATCGCCGCCATCGATTCGGCGCTTAACGACCTTTAACTCCCCCTTCCGTTTTACCCGCCTGTCGTTGACTTTCCATCGTCCAATATGCTATACTTCCTCCATAACAAGCGAGGAGGGCAACAGCATGAAAGCACTCACTCCATCAGCCCATCGCATATTAAGCGATGAAAGGTTGATTCAAAAGCGCGACAAGTGGTTTTCGCGCCTTCAAAATCTTTTTGACGGCAAAAAAGACGCCTTCAACGAAAAATACATCTATACCCAAAGCGGCGTCTGCCCCCGCCCGGCTGACCCTTTTCTTCCCTACACTCATCCCGAGGATTGGATCATCGAGTGCCTCGAGCTGCTTGCACAAACGCCCGACATTGAGTCCAACCGCTTTGTGCCGCCATGCGTCGAATACCCGATCTACGGCGTTCATTTCATCGACAAAATGTTCGGCGCAGACGTGTTTTTCAAAGACGGACAGTGGAATGCAAGGTATTTGAAAACGCCAATCGGCTCTTTGAAAATGCCCGACCTCGAAACGGACGAAACCTGGGCTTTGGCAAAACGCGCGACCATGGCCTTTCTGGATGCGGACGTGCGCCTGCCCATCTTCGGCCTTCCAACGCTTTCAAGCGCGCTAAACATCATGGTCAATCTCTACGGCGGCGAAGCGCTGATCGCCATGATAGAGGAAGAGGACGCAGCAAAGCATGATCTTAAGGTCATCAACGACCTCATCCGCACCCTTCACAGATGGTACATAAAAACCATCCCTGCCCGTCAGCTTCAGCCCGTCATCTCCTGGGAGCGCACCCAGCCGCCGGGTTTCGGACAGCTTTGCGGCTGCACAACCCAGCTTTTGTCAGGCGAAATGTACGATCGACTCATCGCGCCATTGGACGACGCGCTTCTGGGCGATTATCCAAACGGCGGCATGATTCACCTGTGCGGCGCACACACCCAGCACATCCCCGCCTTCCGCGCGATGAAAAACCTTCGCGCGCTTCAATTAAACGACCGCGCAAGCCACGACCTCAAATACTATCTCGAAGGCCTTCGCCATGACCAGATCATCTATCTCAATCAGTGCGAGGGAATGACCATTGAGCAGGCCATCGAGATTTCAAAGGGCGAGCGCATCGTCTTTCCCTGCGGAATGGACGCGCCTATGAAGCCGTCCACATAACACCCCCTCTGTATTTTATGCATAAATTATCGCATAAAATGCAGAGGGATTATTTTTGAATCGGCGCAATTATTCTGAATTGCGACCATATTTCCGAAATTTATGGCGGAATTGCGGTGGTATTTGCGCATCTTTCTGCAGTTATTCCAGTATCAAGCTCGAATTGCACCTGAAAAAATTTTTTCGAAAATCGAATAAATATGCTTGACAAATGCATACTAATGCATTATAATACACTCCATCAACCAAACAAACCAATGTTTCGTTTTGAAAGGAAGGAAAATAAAATGTCTATGAAAATGAAATCGCTTATTGCTCTTATCGTTGTTTTCACCCTTTGCCTTTCCACCTGCGCAATGGCCTGCACCGCCATTTATGTCGGCGGCGATCTCACCAAAGACGGGGCGACGCTGTTCGCCCGCAGCGAAGATTTGACCAACAGCTACAACAAGCTTATGTACGTAAGCGAAGCCGGAAAATATGCAGCCGGCGAGTTCTACAAGGGCTGCTACGGCTTCACCTACACTTTCCAAAAAGACAGCTACTCCTTCACCACCATGACCGATGACAACTGGGAAGGCGCAGGCAATGTCTGCCCCGACTGCGGCGAGACCCATAAGCACAATCCCTACGGTGCAGCCGGCACCAACGAAATGGGCCTGACCGTCACCGCCACTGAAACCTTGTATACCGACAGCCCCGCCTACGACGTTGATCCCTATGTCGATACGGGCATTGAAGAGGCCGAAATCACCACCATCCTTTTAAGCGAATGCGCAACGGCCAAGGAAGCCGTTCAGCTTCTGACCAAGATCTATGACGAGTCCGGCTGTAACAACGGCTCCGGCATCTTCCTGGCTGACAACACCGAGGTATGGTATGTTGAAAACGTAACCGGCCATCAGTATGTAGCCGTAAAACTGAACGGCAATGTCGCTTTCGTTCAGCCCAACCAGTCCGTCATCGCCCTCGTGGACCTCGATGACACCGAAAACGTAATCGCCTCCAAGGACATCATCGCCGTAGCTGAGCAGGCCGGCACCTTCGTGGGCGACAAGGCCGCCAACACCATCAACTACGTTCTTTCCTATAATGCGGAGCAGACTCCCTCCAGCCGCATGCTTGACGGCCTCGATTATGTCTACGGCAAGGAAATGGGCAACGACGTATCCTTTGACGACTACACGATCTCTAACGTTGACGCAAATGGCAATATCGTTCCCTTCTACTCCAACATCGTTCTTGACCACGCCTATACCGTAGCCGACATTGTTGGCTACTACAAAATCCCCGGCATCGGCAAAACCGGCAACCTCGAAACACATATCTTCCAGATCTACGCTGAAGACAGCCTGACCGACACCGTAGAATGGGTAGCGATGGACGACGGTGAATTCAACGCCTTTGTTCCCTACTACCCCATGCTGACCACCGACACCTATAAAGCGCTCAAGGTTTCCACCGCTCCCGCGTCCTTCGTAACCGAGCAGCCTGCAAGCGGCGTATACTACGCAACCACCGCCAACCAGTGGACCGCAGAAGGCCGCGTAAAGGTTGAAGGCTTCAAGGTTCTCCCCGAAAACTGGGCCGATTCCTACTACTGGACCTTCGACGCGCTGTCCAACCTCTTAACCTATGGCGATGCAACCGTAACCGATATCGCCACCGTAAACTGCAAGATGAACGCGCTTCAGAATTACTGCTACGCCGCTTTCGACGAAATGCAGGAAGCCGTAGCCTCCGCTGAAACCACCGAAGCCGCCGCCAAGATTGCAACCGAAATCAGCATGAAGGCAGCCGAAAAGGTTCACACCGAAGTCGTCGCGCTGGTAAACGGCCTGATCAAGTAAAGCCATACCAATGATACCGGGGCTGTTACAGAAATCATCTGTAACAGCCCCGTATAATTTATAAATTCGATGAAGTGCAGGGCGGGAACTTGTCCCGCCGTTTTTCGTTTCAGCGTACGTTTTCCGGCAGGAGCAAGCCCTTGCCCTACAGGTATCGCCGCGAAAATCAGCATTGAATACGCTCTTTTAATGAAACTCCGAAGTCAAAGTGGCTTCATCAAAATCCCGTCATTTTAAATAATCTGTCAATCGGATTAGAGGAGCGGTTGCCGCCGACCATATAGATGGAAGCCGCGGTTTCAAAAAGCACGTGTACCGCGCCGTCCGCCACCACAAGATTCTCGGAGGCCGGAGGCATGGTGAGCTTGTCTTCCAGCTTCGAATTGGTCAGAGACCACATGGGCACCTGAACGCCGTAAAGCTCGGCGTAGCCTGCGGGTTCTTCGGCAAGGGGAGATCCGTATTTCAGCATCGTGGAAGCGTTCTTTCTGCCATAGGACTGACTCAGATAGAACTTACCGTCCTTGATGGTCATGCCCTGAATGCGGTTGGTTGTGGTGATGATGTAATCCGGAATAGCCAACACTCCGGCGCGCGCCGATTCCTTAAGCTCGCTCTCCTGCGTCCTGTCCAGCTCATAGCCGATGAGCCATGCCTTGTGCTCGCCGTCTTCGGTCTGAACATAGTGGCTTTCGTCCGTCGGATAGCCGGAATACTGGAATTCGCCAACCCACAAAATACCGTCCGCATAGGTGCAATAGGAAGCACGGGAGGGAATGGGAATGAGCTCCTCAAAGGGGCATTCGCTGCTGTCGGGAAGCGAAAGAAACTTTTCAAGCGAGATGCGCCACAGATAGCCGCTGTTGGCGATAAAAATGTTCTTTTCGGTAACCGCAACGCCGCCTGCGTGACCGATATAAGGGCTTCCGTCCTGATACTGAAGCATAACTTCCTTTACAAGCGCTCCGCTTTCCGCATCCACAGCCAGAATCGGGCTGTTGTACTCCATCCCGCTGTACCCGGAAAAGATAAACCAGTCTTTGTCTGGAAGATAACTTACGCCCTGCGGCACAAAATGCTCCTTAAGGCCCGGCACCAGAACGGACATCTCGCCGGACTCATAAAACGCATCGTATCTCGACATAGTCTTGGCGCTGTCGGTCACGGATTCAAGCGTATAGAAAAAGCCCTCGGACAAAGCCGCCGAACAAGACATGCATAAAACCAATAAAAGCACAAACAGTTTTTTCATTCTATCATCCTTCACCTGTCAGAATTTTTATTATCCGTCAAAAAAGAATACGCCGCCTTCAAAACGCGCTGGCTGCCCGCATATTGAAATAATGAAAGGGCTTGTTCATAGGGCAAAAGCTCGATTTTTCTGATATCGCCCTGCATGGGAACCGGCTTCTCGTTTCCAAACTCCGCTAAAAAGTACGCCACCCGTTTTCGCGTTCCGGGCTTTTCCATAAGATCATAGGTGTCCGTCTCGTAAAAGTCATTCTGAAAGGTTGGTTTCAGGCCCGTTTCCTCAAAAATCTCCCGCCGGGCTGCGTCCATTTCCGTTTCATTTCCTTCCACATGTCCCTTAGGAAAGCTGTAGTGTCCGCTTTGCTCCTGAACAAGAACAAACAGATATTTTCCTTCCCGTCTGGTATACACAACCGCGCCACAGGAGGTTTCAAGGTTCAATTTTCCCACGCTCCTTTTCAGAAAATGAAAAGGCCAAACCATTTTTAAGGCCCTACAAACGCTATTCTACCATGGCGCGAAAGGATTATCAATACACCCATGCATTATCTTTAAAGCATCTGACAAAGAAAAATAACTGGATTTCGGGCGAAAATTCTGCTACAATATGTAAAAAAATCCCCTTCGAAAGGAATGAAACAATATGAGCATCCGAATCGGCATTATCGGCTATGGCAATCTCGGACGCGGCGTGGAATGCGCCGTCCGCCACAACAGCGACATGGAGCTTAAGGCGATTTTCACCCGCAGAAACCCCGAAAGCGTAAAAATTCTGACCGAAGGCGCGGTCGTTCGCCACATAGACGACATTGAAGCCTGGCAGGACGAAATCGACGTTATGATCCTCTGCGGCGGAAGCGCGACCGACCTGCCCGTTCAGACCCCTAAATACGCCAAAATGTTCAACGTCGTGGACAGCTTTGACACCCACGCGCGTATCCCGGAGCATTTTGATGCCGTCGATAAAGCTGCGCAGGCCTCCGGCAAGGTGGGCATTATCTCCGTCGGCTGGGATCCGGGCATGTTTTCCCTGAATCGCCTGTACGCAGGCGCGGTTCTGCCCTCCGGAAACGATTACACCTTCTGGGGCAAGGGCGTAAGCCAGGGCCATTCCGACGCCATCCGCCGCATTCCCGGCGTTAAAAACGCCAAGCAGTACACCGTGCCCGTGGAAGAAGCCCTCTCTTCCGTGCGCGCCGGCGAAAACCCCAATCTGACCACCCGTCAAAAGCACACGCGCGAATGCTTCGTCGTGCTTGAGGAAGGTGCAAACGCCGCTGAAATCGAAAACACCATCAAAACCATGCCCAACTACTTCGCCGATTACGACACCACCGTCCACTTCATTACTGAAGAAGAGCTCATCAAAAACCACAGCGGCATTCCCCATGGCGGCTTTGTCTTAAGAAGCGGCAAAACCGGTTGGAAAAACGAACACAACGCCCTCATCGAATACAGCCTGAAGCTGGATTCCAACCCGGAATTCACTTCCAGCGTCATCGCCTGTTACGCCCGCGCGGCCTATCGCCTGTCCAAAGAAGGCGAAAAGGGCTGCAAAACCGTATTCGACATCGCGCCTAAATATATAAGCCTTATGACAGATGAGGAAATGCGCGCAAAGCTTCTGTAATAAACCCCATCAGTTTATTGGAAGCTTTCTTCAAACCGCAATCGAATAACACATAGAGCCAGCCGCTTTCACTTGCGTCTGGCTCTTTTT
Source organism: Clostridiales bacterium (assembly GCA_015056255.1). Taxonomy (GTDB): domain Bacteria; phylum Bacillota; class Clostridia; order Christensenellales; family Aristaeellaceae; genus SFHK01. The sequence continues at coordinate 128,855 of SVGP01000005.1, forward strand.
CTTCATAAATTTTTATAAACTGCTGTTTTGCTTACAAAAGCATAAACGTGCAGCTGCACGGAGGAAGCAAAATTGAAGATTCTCTCATCTCGCCTTTTGTTATCCGCCCGATGACTGATTCGTCCCCCGTCAAAGCCGCGCCATTGAGTTTCATTTGCGAAGAACGCAGCGTATCGGCATGAAGGCAATAGCATTCCGCCTTGCCATCGAATGACGCCTTCAGCGACTGGTCCTTTGAATTGTTGATGATCAGATATGCGCAGCCGTCTTTTCCGTCTTTGCGCGAATGGCAGTAAATATGCATATTCTCCATGCGGCTTACGTTGCATTTATAAACCGTTGATCCCATCAGATGATTCCACAGCAGGACCGCAAAATAGTTAGGCCTTGGCTCATAGTTTTCATGGCTCAGAAAACCATAATCAGAAGACGCCAGCGTGTTGTGAAAGATGATTCCGTCGGTAATTTCCGCAAAGCCTCCCAATTCGTTAAGCGTGCGCAGCACATCCAAATACGTAGAAGCCCATGTGTTTCCTCCACCGCCTGCATCTCCCGATTCTGTCACCCACATCTGGCCGCCCGGAACATATCGATCCCTTAGCGGCGCATAAACCCTGGCATTGTCAAGTGCAACTGTCAAATAAGCGTCCGTATGGGCTTCACTTGCGTCCCAATGCCCTTCCGGCATGACGGCAGCCAGACGCTCGGAGACACCATTATAATAGTGATAGCTGAATACGTCCATTGGAATCACTGAGTTTCTCAAAAGATCATCAGTTGACACCATTTGCATCATACTTCCGATGCCTGCTCCAGCGCTCTTCACATCCATCCTGCCCATAGCGCCGTCCCCCAGCGTACAGGGACCAACGCACAGGCAGCGCGGATAGTTTTCCTTGACCCAACCAAAGAAAATATCCTGATCGCGCGCATAGTCTTCACTAGTATAGCCGAGTGGAGCGCCAGACATTTCAAGCATGTTGGGCTCGTTCATGAATTCCGCCGCGTCAATATCGACGCCATATGCATGGCTGAAATGAAAAAGCTTCTTCGTCTGCGTAAGATCAAGGCCTTCTCCATTCGGATGATCTCCTGCGCAATTGCTCACGGACACAAGCAGCTTTCCGCCAACTGCCTTGACAAACTCAAGCACGCCGATCCACTGCGCTTTGGTAAGCACACTGGCATATCCTTGCGGCGCGACGCCGCCCGTTGTCCCTTCAAAGTCATAATAGGTCTTGGTTGCCCATGAACCGGACACGCGAATCCATGTAGGCCCAAGCCATTTGGCATATCTTCGCAGCTTTTCATCGTACAGGTTGATGGGCGGATAATACTGCATAAGATCAGCCATTTTTGTAAAATCACTGGATATTCCGCTTATCCTGAAATCTTCTGTTCCATCAATTTGATCAGGCGTGTACTTTTTCCAAAATGTACCGCCAGTGACCTCAGTCATTTCAATATTGTAAGAAACAAGGCGTTCATCAATGGTACGCAGCACAAAAGGACGCTTATCATCCAAACGAATTTGTCTTATCATGTATTCAGCCCTCCACTGAATCAGGTTTAAGCCTTAGTTTCTCCTGCTTATGATCAATGTAACCGCATCGAACACCGCTTCCACAATCAGGGATATTCCGGTGAATATCCAGAGGACGGCAGTCGTGGCAAAAGGATTTTTCAAAATGACAACCGCGCAGGCAAGCGAAATTACTGCACTGATCAATGCCAAAAACCACTTTTTGTTCTTCTGGCGAAGCATATCAAAGGTAAACTGCACCTTAACTAATCCTGCGGAAAGTACGCCCACGCCATACAGAATGCTGAGCGCCGGAAAAGTTGCGATAAACCAGTGAGATCTGAATGCACAGAAGCCGCCGCCAAGCAAGGTCAGCAAGCCCTTTGTCAGATACTGCGCTTTTTCCGCTTCTCTGGCGTCGGCTTTAAAGTACCTGACAACACTGATCAACCCCGAAACCATCAGCGCAATACCAATCGCACAAATGATTCCTGTGGTAAAGCCAACAGGCTTGATCAGCAGCAAAATACCAATCACAATTTCGAAAAGACAAAAGATAATTCCGGTCGCTTTGTTATCAAACTTCTTCATTGTATTATCCTCCGCTGATAATATACTCACAATGCTCGCCCTGTTGACAGATCATCATTGTGGTGATATGATTATAACACAACAAATGTCGCATTTACAACAAACAGATGCATTCAGATTGCTTTAAACGCGACATATTCACGGAAAATGTCTCATGCGCGCAAAAAAATGGAGTTTTATAATGAAAAGCAATCAAAGAATCGAGCTGACAAAGCGCCTTCTTCAGGAAGGTCTTTTGAGAATACTGGATCATAAATCCCTTGAAAAAGTAAGCGTAACCGAGCTATGCCAGGAATCAGGCATCAATCGGGCCACGTTTTATCGTCATTATTCTGTGCCGCGCGATGTCCTTTATGATATGCAGAAAATGGTAGCAGAGGAGATCAACCGGCGTTTTTTTCAAAAAGAAATCGATGACGCGTCCGCTTATCTGAGCGCTTTTTTTACCTATCTGTACGAGCGTGCAAATTGGTTTCGGCTGTTCATTCGGAACTGCACAGAGGATGATTTGCTCAAAATTGTCAGCGACGCCCTGACACGCGTCAGCGCGAACACTATTCCGTTGGCGCTCGCGTCTGGCAAAGACGGAACGGATTTGAGGCTGCTCATATCCTTCATTGTTGGCGGCGGCTATTATGTGCTGCGCCAATGGCTCATGGAGGACATTCCCCAGCCGCCGGAAAAAATCGCAAAGCTGTTCCTTTCATATTTGGATTATTCAACTTCCATCTATCATAAAAGCAGTAAATAACGGCGTCTTCCGCCGGAAGCCGATTTCAAACACGACGGCGTCAATCTGTATAATAAAGTCATAAAGACAAGCAACGGAAAGGGGCCATATGAATGTTTGAACCGTCTAGCGAATTTGCATTACTCCTGATTGTACTGTTACTGATGATCATTGGCGCAGCCATCACGGTCATCCGTTTTGAACTGCATAGCAAGAAATGCACACTTCCTGTCACCGCGCAAATCGAAAAGCTGAAAAACGTCCTCTATTACGACGACCCCTATTTCAAAGCGGTTTACAGCTACAGCTATAACGGAAAGACCTATAAAGGCTTAACGGAATACGGATACACAAATGACGATGAAGCCAAAAAGAAATACCCCATCGGCAGCAGCATCACCGTATATATCAATCCCAAAAATCTAAAAAGAAGCTGCGAGATTCCTCGCAGAAGGAAGCAAAACTGATTTTATACCAACGATAAGTGCGTAAAAAGCCATAAAAAAGTTTCTTTTTTTCATAGGAAGAGCCGGACGCGATGATGCGTCCGGCTCTTCCGTTTTATTTCTTTGGAACCATCAGCCTTCAACAGGCGTTGACGACTGGGGGATGTTCAGTTCAAAGGTGGAAATCATTTCCTCGATGCGTCTGCCGAATCCCTCCGCCGCCTCGACGGTATAAAAGCAAGCAACGCAGAAGACCTTGTCCTCAACGCAGATATAATAAATCATATTGACATTATCGCCGTAGATCAGCTCTGCGCTTTTGATGATCGCGCCGCTTTCAAGCTGCCACTGACGGATATCGCCGACCAATTCCCCGCCGTTTGCAAGGGCAATCTCGACCTCTGCATTCAGAGATTCATCGGCATATTCAGGGGTAATCTCCTGGTCTGCAATCGAAGCGCCTACGTTGGCTTCTTCATCAATGGCGTCGAAGAAATCGCACGCTTCTTCATGATAGGCCGTAAACCAGTCCGCAGGATACCAAAGCCGATACCCAAGCGGGCTTTCATACAGCGTTTCTACGATCACTTCCTCGGTTCCTTCGATCATGATAATTTTCTCGCGGGTCACTGCGCTCTCTTCAACTGCAGCTGCGCACAGCATCATCGCGAATGCAAGAATCGCCGCTAAAATTTTCTTCATAAACATTTCCCATTGATTCGTTTTATTCTCTTGGCTAACCGATTATTTGTTCGCCATTGTGCGTAAGACGGCAGGTTAAACAAGCATACAGTCTCTCGCCGAGCTGAAATGCCACTGTGATACAGCCGCATTTGGGACAAAAGGCCTCGGTAAACCGATCCGGCTCTGCTCGAACGCCGCCGCTTACCTGCTTAAGCTCATCCTCGTCGATCAGACGGGAACCATTCTTCTCTTCAAACATCAATAACTCCTTTCCGTTTTGACACTCTCCGGTTTGCCCGGGGATTTTCACGGCGCAGATAATTTCGGCCGGATAACGCCACTTTCCGTGCAGGACTCCGCCGAACCTCAGCTGCTTCCTTCTTCCAAATGTTTCTACTATAATATAACATACGCTAAAAGCTATCAAGTATTGCATATAAGGGCCGGTTCGCAACAGCGGGGGGAATCCGACGTTTAACTCCGAACTTCGGGCGGATTGAATATTGGTCAAAGTGCGGCGGTCTAATAGGCAACGCCATAAGTACCGTTTCCAGCCTCCGTATTGTGAAACAAAGATTTATACAATACAATAAAATAAAACGCGCCTCCCTCCGGCATTGGAGAGAGGCGCGCTTTTTTGATTTCGGATGTTTGAACGCTTGCTTTCTATACGTGCAGAAGATTCATATAGCCCATTTCGTAGGGAAAGTCCGGTATACCGCCGGGCAGTAAGCGCTGAATGATTCCGGAAGCTACGCAGGAATCGAGGTTTTCAGGCGTTGCGCATTCCCATATGTTTGCGCTCTGCGCGCCCAATTCCTTCATTACCTGCATGCGCATGGCCTTTTTAAGCTTTGGCGTTTCGGCGGCGCATTCCTTCAATTGAAGTATATTGTCCTCGTATTCGTATACGCAGTAGCCCGTAACCCTGTCGCCGTCCAGCGCAAGATACGTTCCGCCGCCGCATACGGCGTACTCCGTTAAAATCATCTGCCAGAGTGCTGCGTCTCTGACCACGTGCGCGTACTTTCCGAATTCGTTTTCATACAGCCGATTGAGCTGATGCACAAGGTGCATATCCGAAAGATTCAGGCATCTGATCGGCACGTCTTCGGTTTCTTCATAGTCTTCCTTCTGAAAGCACAGCGGAAACGCGGGCGAAAAGCCGATGGACTGCCATGGCTTTGTAGCCTTTAAATTGATAAAAGCCACGGCGTGAGAACAGCCCTTTTCGATAAGATCGTTCCGAAGGAAGGCGGCAACCTCCTTAACCAGCCCCCGGTTTTTCCATCGTTTGTCCGAGGTGGCCGCATACAGAAGCCCAGTCGGGTACTCTTTGCCCTGCCATGCGATCTTCAGATCCACAATCTGTCCGGCGGCAGCCGCCTGACCATCCTGCTCGTTGACGGCGGTGCGCTCCGGCTTCCAAAGCAAAGAGAAATAGAAGTCGTTATATTCGTCCGAATCGTGATACGTTTCCTCTGCCATGCGCCTGATTGCGGGTAAATCGGAAAGCGTTGCGTAGCGGACCATGTCTCACCCTCCATATCGACTCGATTATAAAGAAATGCGGGGTTCTTACGCGTTTTTCTTCGCCTTTCCGCCGCTGAGAAGCGCAAACATCAGCATCAAAAGTACGAAAACGCCGGCGATGATACCGATGCCCTTCTGCGCGCCGAAGATCATGGCTGCGGCGAAGCAGTAGTGAGACGCGGCCTGCGCAAGACCATTTACAATGTTGCTGATGCCAAGCGCCGAGCCGGAACCGTAATTGACGGTTTCAGGGAGCTGAGAGTAATACACGTTCTGAACGGGCATGCAGAAGCTGTCCGCCACGGAGAAAATGACAATGCTGACAAAGAGCATTTCCGTCGAGGGCATAAGGGCGTACAGCGCAAGCGCGGAAGCGACCATTAAGCCGCCGATCAGCAGGGTAAAGCGCGTCTTGAAGCGATTGACCATGAAATTGGTCAGCGCCGGGCCGACGTAGATGGAAACCATCGCATATACGAACATGATACGGCTGATCGCTTCCTCGTTCATGCCGACCGCCGCGCCCTCCATGGGCAGGAAGTAATACACAAACGCATTGCAGATCAGATACGGCACGCCAAGGCACAGGAAGAAGGACCAGATTCTGCGGGAAGTGAAGAACTTCCAGACACTGCCCTTCGCCGTTTCGTCATCCTGATTGGTGACTTTCGGCATATTGCGGTTTCGGAACATGAGCAGGATGTAGCCAAGCAGCAGTACGCCTACGCCCATTCCGGCCCAGTAAACGAAGCGATAGCCCATAAGCGCGGCGATTGAGCCGCCAATGATGATGCCGCAGTTGGTGCCGGCGTTAAGACCGACATTGGACATGGAAAAACCGCGTTCTACGTCCGCCTCGGAGCTCTGCGTGGCAATAAAGGTATCCGAAGCATTCAGAAGAAGACCCGCGCCAAAGCCTGTAACCGCCTTGGAGACGACGAACATTACAAGGTTTACAGACAGCGCCGCAAGCGCTTCGCCGCCCAGAAGCAGGAGCGTTCCGATTACCATCATCGGCACAAGTCCCGCTTTTTCGCTGAGCTTGCCGCCGACCAGCGCCGCCGCGCCGATGAACAGGAAGGTCATGGACGTGGCAATAGCAACGCCGACCTCCATGGGAATGCCCAATGTCGCAGTGTAAAGCTCGCGGGCGTACAGGGGGCTTATGACCAGCGCAAAGCTGTCCAGCAGATAGCAAAGGAAAATCAGCGGACGGCATGCGTCAACGTCCAGCGTCGCGATACTGTTTTTCGGCACGCGTTTTTGGAGAACATGGATAAAGAACATGACTTCCTTCAAAAGCAGCATGACCACCAACACGGTGATTACGACGCTGATGGCGATTTCCTGCATCAGCTTTCTGCTTTCCTGACGCAACGCGCGCTGATCGATACCCATCTCCAGAATGCCAACCACCTCGCCGGATGAGTTGGTGATGGGAACATTGGTATAGGTGTATTCGCCGGAATAGTCCACAACGTTTACAAAGGAAAATACCTGATTGCTTTCATAAGCCGGCTGATACTCGGTTCCTTCATACGGGTAGTCGATGGGATAAAGCGCGCCGTACTGATCTTCGCTTGTATAGACATAGCAGATGCGCCCGTCGATCAGGCGAAGCACCGTGCGGTATACGCCCGCGTCCCATGCAGCTTCCTGGAAGGTATCCTCATCCATGGGGAACTGACCCTGATCGGCATATACAACGCTGTCAATCTGCCCGGAACCCGTGACCGGGGACAGCACGTCGGTCAGATAGCCGTAGGCTTCGCTCTGATAATCGTCCAAGCTGTCAATCTTTTCAAGCTCGTCGCCATCGATCAAATTGGCGGTAAGCGCCGCAATACCGGCAAGCTGATCAACGGTAAGCGAAGTATAGCGTTCGTTGGTGCTGGAGTTGTAGCGAGTCATAACCAACACGGTAACCACGGCAATGACCACCACAAGAAGGATGTTGGTGGTCAGCTTTTCAAGACCAATCTTGCGGTAGGCATGAACCAGCGCCGCAACGCCTGCGGCCAGAAGGCTCAGCCCCAAAATCGCAACGCACACCCACCAAAGCCAGATACCCAAAGAGGTAATGGCATCGTAGGTGAATTCAACCGGCAGAATTTCAACCTGTCCGTCGGTCGCAAGCTGCATGGCGAAGCTGCGCGTGATCATACCCAGATTTCCGTCGGAAAGGTCGGTCAGCCAATAAGCAAGCGCGCTGTATTCCACCGTCAATTCCACATCGTCCATAGAAAGCACCACAGTGAACGCGCCGTCTTCATACTTATAGATCATGCGCGTGCCGATATCGGATACATACAGCGCTTCATCCAGTACCGTCAGAGCATAAGGCACACTGAATGCGGGCGCTTCGGGCGCTTCGGGATAAGGCAGGGGTTCGTGCGCTCCGTTTTCCACAGCGTGGAAAACACCGCCAAGTTTATCGGCAAAATATACCTCTTCCGTTTGCGGACATACGGCAAAGGCCAAAAGAAACCGATCCGCCTGCTCGTAAGGATAGACTTTCATTTCCTCCGCCGTTCCGTCCATATTCAGACGGGTCAGACAGAAGGAATCGGCATTTTTCTTAACAAAATAGAATGCGCCGTCATAATATTTAAAGCCGAGCATGCCCGCATTATATACGGGACGATCGCCCTCTTCAAAGGTTTCTTCGTATAAAGTAGCTTCGTGCCAGCCGTTTTCGCGGTATTGCTCCACCGACATCCGAACAATGCGGTTATCGTCCGCAAAATCATAACTGGTTGCATACAGCATGCCGTCCGGCGTGGTTTGAAGCGCGCGCAGCGCCGCATCGGAGCTTGTATCCCACAGATACTCGCCGTTTTCCGTAAAAGCAATAATACGGATGCCGCCGCTTTCGATCGCATAGTAATTTCCAGTGTTCGGATTGCGCGTTATGAAAGAAAACGATTCTCCGGCAACGCCGCTCTCCCAGGGCAAATTACCCGCGTTTTTCCAGTTGAGCCCGACATAGCACAGCATCACCAAAGCCAAAATGACTGCGATGAACACCAAAAAACCTTTTTTACGGCCTGAAGGTTTTAATTCTGCTGTCTGCATATCCTTCTCTCCTTGCTGCTTTCGTCTCTTTACTCATGCTGTGGAAACAAAACGATATATTTGGGCTGCATTCTGCTAGGATGCATCGACTGCTTGTGACGCCGAAGCCGCTCAATTCCCATGTCTTCTTCCAGATTCATGTATGTATAGGCGGGCAGAACCTCGTCGGCAACCAGAGCGTATGAGGTTTCATCGGCTCCCGTTTCGCGGCTGATCGAACAAAACGTGATTACATCCAGCATATCCGGCGACATGCGCCCCAAAAGAATAACCGTCTGCGCGCATCCGTCCACACGGATCAGATAGCCAAACCCGTCCAGCTCGCTCAAGTGAGCCAGCACCCGCTCGCTTATGCGTTTCGGACAGCGGTATCCGCAATCCCCGCACTGGCGCAGTATGCACCATTGCGTCAGAACGGACGAGCATTCTTTCAGATTTTCCGCGCATATCGGCTCTGCTGTTACCTGATGATGCCTCAGGAAATACCTGTACTTCCGGCGGCGGTTTGAATTATGGCTGCCTTCAAAGTCCCTCAGCGCTTCAAATTCGAAGATATAGTCCATTTCCTCCGGAGGATCGATGATGACGGTCTGGCGGGACAAATTTCTGAACCATTCCGTTTCCGTCGTGGAAACGTATTCAAACCGCATCGGAAGATTTAATTTCTCAAATATCCCTCGGAACACCTCCACTGCCGCCGAAAAACGCTCCGGGGAATACCCGCAAAGCAACGGCGGGTAGGCACAAAGCAGATTCTGCGGATTCAGGAAAAGGAGGAACAGGCAATTCTCCTCCCGATCCTCCATGCAGTAGATGTGATCCTCCTGCGCATAGGCGTACTGGCTCAAAAGGCTTCGGCAGGAAATCTCCGTTTCCGGCTCGTATTTCAGATACACGTCGCGATGCCGAAGATCGAACTGTTCAAAGCGGCAGCCCATTTTTGCCAAATCGTCCAGATAATCGGCCATGATCTTCCGCCGCTTTTCGTAATACCCTTCGTCCAACATACTTGATTACTCTTCCTCCGGCTTATAGTGGATGGCAAGCATCGTAATGTCATCCGCCTGCGGCGCGCCGTTTGCAAATACCGACAGGTCCTCGTGAATGCCCGTCAGCATATTTTCAAGGTTGCCTTTCCAGTGCCTTTCAAGAGACTTGTAAATTCTGTCCTTTCCATACAGTTCTTTTTCCGGATTATCGGCTTCGGAAACGCCGTCGGTATAGAAATACATCATATCGCCCGGAGACAGCTGCGCTTCAATCGTGCGGTAACGGATGCCCTCCATGCCGCCCATGACAAGACCGCGCTTGGTCTTGATTTCGTCGATCGCTCCCTCGCGGTTTATGCGGATGGGGCAGCCGTGACCCGCGTCCACAACCTGCATCTGCCCAGTGCGAAGGTCGATCAGGGCGCAGAGCACGGTGACAAACATGCCCTCCTCATTACCCTCGCACAGGCTGTTGTTCGCATCGATAAACGCATCCGCGAGCGAATTTCCGCGCAGCATATTGTCGCGAATGACGGATTTTGCCATCATCATGAAAAGCGCCGCAGGAACGCCTTTTCCGGAAACGTCGCCGATAACCATGCACAGATGATCGTCGTCCAGCATGAAAAAGTCGTAAAAGTCGCCGCCGACCTCCTTGGCCGGGTTCATCGTGCCGTACAGTCTAAAGTCGCCCGGATTGGGCGCAACGTCGAACTTGTGCGGCAGAACGCTGTCCTGAATCTTCGTTGCAACGCTGAGCTCCGCAGCAATGCGCTCGCGCTCATTGGTGAGGCTGGTAACGTCGCTGATGTACTGGGCAATGTCCACAGACATCTTGTTGAACGCCTCGGCCAGACTCTGCAATTCATCTCGCGTGTTGATTTGAACAAGCTTGGAAACCGCGCCGCTTCCGTTGATATAGTTGTTGCTGACAAAGTTGTGTGCGCTGTCCACCAGCATCTGAAGGGGGCGGATCATATTGCGGCGCACATACAGAGAAAACAGCACGCTGACAATCAGGATAACGCCGATTACGATTGCGGCCAGAATGACGATGATGCGGTTAAGCTCGTCATACACCTGTTCAACCGCAACGTCCGCGCCGATCACCGCAACATATTCGCCGCGGCTGTTGACCAACGGCACATACGCCGAAGCCAGCGCGCCAAATTCGCCCTCCGCCAGATTCAGATCCAGATTAGGCTCAAGCGTTTCGATTACGTTGCGCATAATCGGAACAGACGCGTCCTCCTCCAGAGAATACCCTTCATCCATCTCCCAGTTGTAAATAACCTCGATCGCTTCCGGATTTTCGGGCATTTCAAAAACCACGCCCTCCTCCGGAACGGAAATATCGAACACATAGGAAGCCTTGCGCCCCTCAAAATCCGGAACATAGGCATAGATGTAGGTCAGGTCGTTGTAAATCAAAAGATCCTGAAGTTCCCTGTACATCTCAAAGTATTCTTCGTCACCCAGGCCGGTTTCCAGATACTTTTCCACCTTATCGCCGTCAATCAGGGTAGCCGCCATTTGCGCGCTGGCGCTTACGATGCGGCGGTATTTTTCCATGTTCGCATCCCGATAGGAAAAATACGTAACGCTAAACATCGATATGGACAAAGCCAGCGCCAACAGCAAAATGCCGATGGTGAACTTGATATTCAGATTCGGCGGCCAAATGCCGAACGGATGCTTTTTTTTACAGGTCTGTTTTTGCGTACAGGATTTCCCTTCTTCAGGTAGCATAACAAAACTCCCTTCGCATTTTTCTGATCCGATTGGATAATCGCTTTTTCGTGTTCCCGTTCAATTGTAAACAAAATGCACATCATCGGCTTTTTCCGTTTTTTATCCAGCCAATCATATGTTCATGTTATTAAACTGTATGCTATGCTCTCATTATATTATATTTCATTTCTGTAACAGCGTCAAGTTATTTGTCGGGCATCGGCCTGGGCGAACACAGGCTTCGTGATTTCCGGAGCCTTGGCAGCCATCTTTGCGGTTTCCATCTTCATAGAGAAAACAGAAGAACAGTTTATAAAGGTACTTTCGCAGAATGGCAAATCATTTACCGCTTAATGTCTGATGTATCAAATAAGGGAACCACCCTTTTCAGAGTGATTCCCTCAAAAAAACCTTGATTGATCCGGATTTTTTCTTGCAAAAACTGCGCTTCAACAGGCCTAAAAACCATTTTTTGACGGCAAACGATCATTTGATTTATTAAAGCTGGTATTCTCCTCCAACGCGTTGCCAAATTTCGAACCAAAGGGCTTTGAATTCCCTGAAATTGAATTTCCTGAAATCGTCGGTATGTTCAGGCCACCGGTGACCTGACTTAACTGTTCATCGCCTAATTCTTCGATCTCATTTTGCATAGGAACAACAGGCTTTTTCTTGTTATCCATTGCAGGAAGCCTCCTTTATTGCAAATCTGTATTCATATACGCTGAATATAGAAAAGTATTTCACGGATTTGTGAAAGATTTTGCCGATCCGGCGCATTATAATTCTAAATCGGCAAAAAGGCGTTTATGGTATCCGGGAATGAACCGTCTCGTTAAGCTCGTCCAATACCCGCGCCTGTTGATCCGTCGTGCAGGAATAAGTGATAAAGGCGTTAAAGCGGCCGTCCTCCTGACGGGACAAATGCACATGCTCCCGGGTCGAAATCGATGGAAAGCGTCCATAATAGCATTGGCCCTTTTCTGCCAGCTTATCAAGCGTCATCTTCGGATCATGCCGTTCGGGATTTCCGAAATTCAGTCCAATATTGTTTTTGAGGTTCGGAACAATTTCATATAAATGCCTGTTGTCGCCGCAGTAATGAATATAGCCGCCGCCGAAATGTGAAAGAAGCCTCTCAGTATAAGGAACCATGAATTCGTCAAGGTGCGCCCTCGATAAAAGCGTGCTTGTGTCTTCGCTGATTTTAATGGGCGTTTCCTTTGGCAGCACAAGGCCGTTATAATGGCATACATAGTCCTTGGGCTCAATCACTTCAAAGCATTTTTCCATGCCGTATATCTCGCAGGCAAGGGATAATTCAAGCGCATGATGCACCGCATCCGCATCGTCATACAGCGCATAGAAAAATTCATTGCCCATCAGAAGATGCGCCATGTCGATCGGCCCCTGAAGATCCATTGGATACAGGCGGATGCCGGTGCCCGCAAGCATTTCCTTCATGTATTTCATCTGCTCAATGCCGCGCGCAAACTCAGGCGATTCAGAAATGCTCTCCTTTGTCAGCGCCGCCAGTTGATCCACCGAAAGATGCTCCAGCAGCCACGGCATTTTATCCGCAAAAAACATCTGCTTTAAGCCGCCCAAAAGCGTACACAGCGCGCCGCATCCGACATTTGCGCGAACGGAGGGCACAGCGTCGCCCTCCGAAAGCGCAGTTGTCAATGCGCCCCTTAACTCATTTACAAACATCTTCTCCGGGTCATAATGAATTTCTTCATTATTATATACCGGAAGACGCGAAACCTCAGGAAGATCGGTCACACTCAAAAGCAGGCAACAAACGCCCTTTTCTCCTCTCCACTGGCGCAGCTGCTTCCCGGCGCTTTTTTCATGCTTCCCTGCGCGTTCACGAAGCATGGGAATGAGCTCCCCTTCAATATATCTCATTTCCGGAAGCATACAGGATTCCTCCCCGTATCATTGTTCGTAAAAATCTATTCAAAAAACGCAATCACCGCGCCGGGCTTGTCAAATGCAGCTTCAAGCCAGATTTTTCCGTCTTTCTTTACAAGCTTTCCGTCTCCGAAAACAGTGGTTTTATCGGAGACATTTTTGCTTTTTAAGCGGAATGAGAACTTGCCTGCATGGTTTGCAAACATCGACACCGCCCCGCAGCCATTTTGCGCATTCAATTTCTCATGCACTTCGATCAGTTCGCCCGGCTTTCCCGTGACGATCGCGCTTGCTGACGTAATATCATCCCGCACGCGCTTATATACATCCAAAACGCTTCTTATAAACGAAACGCCCTCATCTGAGATGGCGGGCAGATCGCCCCAGAAGCCGTTCTGACCCAAAATGAGCGAAGCCAAATTGATCAGCTGCGAATCCATGGGATCATCCGGCAGATAGTGCGCCATAAACAGTACAGACGGAATCCACTTGTCGTACGCAAGATTCTGGCGGCAGATCCATGTACGCGCAGGGCCGGGGAAAACAAAGATGTTCGACCATGCATCCTCCGGCACAATGATATCGTAATTGGGGTAATACGGGCCATTGTTGATGGCGAAGTATTTGCCCGACGACAGAAAAGCAAGGCCAACGCTTCGCATGCCCTCCGTGATGTCAAAATCCACAATCGCATCCGGGTGCACGCTGCACAGTTTATCAATCACCTTGGACATGTATTGAACCATGCGGAAGGCGTAGCAGTCGCGGCTTTCCTCAGGGGAAGTGTCGCTTCCTCCGTGCAAATGATGCTGAGACTCGCATCCGTACATGCCGATACCGTCCCACTTGAAATATTTTACGCCCAACGTATCGGAAAGCCGTATCAGTTCATCCGCAAACGCTTCCCAGTAGTTAGAAACCAAGCACATGGTATAGCTTTCTTCGGTTTCCCATATGGAGTGCGCCTTGGGCTCCTGCCCGCGCACTTCCAAAAGCGCATCCGAGTGATCCTGAAGAATCCTGCTGGTTTTTGCAGCCACAATGGGATTGAACCACAAGCCCAGCTTCATGCCGTATGCGTCAAGCTTTTTGCGAATGGAAACAAGCCCGTCCGGGAAAAAGCTCCTGTTCGGCTCCCAATCGCCGGTTTTCTGATACCAGCCGGTATCGATGACGAATACATCCACGCCCATCCGATGGGCGATTTCGATTTCCTCCTCCATGCGCGCCTGATTCATCGATGTTAAAAAGGCCTGCTTGTTGTAATGCTTGTTTCTCTCCTGAAAGCACCAGCTGTTGTAAAAAATATAGGGCTTTCGACTCTCGGTATTGAGTGTACAGTAGTTCAATTGGAAATCGCGATAGACCTTTGCCATATCGTCATGCGTTCCGCAAATCGCGCCCATCTGAAGCCAGATGGTTTCATAAGGGCTTGCACAGACGCTCTCACCCGCCCAGTAATTTCCGCGCATTGCCTTTAGCTGGATGCCGTTTTCCGTCTTCGTAAAGGCGATAAACTTGTCCGGATACATGGATCCGTGTTCATACGCCGTCAGCATGCAAACGCTGCCGCGCTGCTCGGTCAGAATCGGGCCCATCACTTCATCTTCGTAATCAAACGCAGGCAGTTCATTGATAGCGTAGCAATGCGTCAGCTGATCATAATTGGACAGACGAACCTCCGTGAGAACAGCGTCCTTTTCCGACTCATAGGAAAAATACGTCAGGTTTTCCCCGTTCGATTTGGTAAGAAACATCGGCTCGTCCGCGCTTAAGACATAGCGGAAGCGAATAACCGGCGTTTCCCTGCATAAACGCATCTCAATTTTCAGCTTCGCCCCTGAGTCCAGTTCACCCTCGCCCGTCACTTCGGTTATAAATTCATTCAGCTTCTTTTCGCCCGTCAGGTGAAAATTCTTCGCTTCTCCGGTCGGCGCTCCGTCAATTTCAAACTGCGGCCACTGAAGATAAATCTTTTCGCCGGAATCCTTAACGCAATACATAAGCGCATTCTCCCCACCGGCCATCAGGGCATAATAACCGTTTTCAAAAACCATCTGCATAAGTGACCATTCCTTCCTCTTCGCTGGTTCTTTAATATATCATGCCTTCGCGCATGTTATCCATGATTGCCGCAAGTTCCGAACGCGCAGTCTGTAATTCTTTTACATGCTTATTGATCTGCGAATGCTGCCTGTCCATTCGGGTCAGCAAAGGCGCAAGTTCATCGTACGCTTCATTTTCAAGCGGCTTTTCCAAATTGAGCGTATTGATCGGAGCTACAATACGTTTTGCTGCACGTCTTGCATTGATCAGCGAAAGAAGGACAACGAGCGCCAGCATGCCAATGATCATCGGGAGTACGCCTGCAAAGGTACCTACGATCGAACTGCGCGTATTTGCGATACGCAGAATTCTGCCGTCAGTCATCCTCTGAGCGTAATAAAGAGTTACTTCCGATACGGTATCAGAGGTACGGGTGCTTTCTCCCCAACCATTTTCAAGCGCCATTACGACTTCCGGGCGGTTTATATGATTTTCCATGATAGATACTTTCGCGGCATTATCGAAGATAACCATACCATCATTTTCAATCAGCGTAATGCGGTTGTTTGTTGCAAGTCCTTTTAGATAGCTTACCTGATCTGCGGACGATTCAAGCGCATGGGTGACATACTCTGCTTCCTGACGAAGTTCCTGCGTTATAGATTCTTCATAGGCATTATACATAGTAAAAACTGTCAGAAAATTCGTCAGCAGAACCGCTATGATTGCAGTCAGCACAACATTTCGAAAAATTCGTTTTGCCATGTTACTTGCCTCCGAAGCGATAGCCAATGCCGCGTACTGTTTCGATCATGCTGCTGCATTCACCCATCTTCGCTCTGAGCGTCTGAATATGAACATCAACAGTGCGTGTTCCGCCACTGTACGCAATATCCCATACAGCTTCCAGAAGATGTTCGCGGGTAAATGCACGGCCCGGATTCTCCATCAGAAGACAAAGCAAATCGTACTCCTTCAGCGTCAGGGAAAGTGGCGCTGCGTCCAAATAAATGATATGGGCACGCTTATCGATTGACAATCTTCCGATATTGAGGACTTCCGTTGCCGTTTTTGGTGTGATCCTGCGCAGACGGGCGCGTACACGGGCGATCAGCTCCGCCATACCGAATGGCTTGACGATATAATCATCCGCACCAAGATCAAGCCCTTTTACTTTATCGAATTCCGTTCCCTTGGCTGTAATCATTACAACGGGAATATCACTCGTGTTTTCGTCGCCATGCAATTTTGCAAGAATGTGCAGGCCGTCTTCGCCGGGGAGCATTACATCCAGCAAAATGAGTTCAGGCATTTCCTCCTGCATGGCAGACCAGAAATCAACAGAGTTGGCAAAGCCTCTTGTTTCCATTCCCATTTGAGATAGCGTGTACACGACCAATTCACGGATGCTGTCATCATCTTCTACATAATAGATCATGTGAGAAAAACTCCTTTGTGCCTGCCGGTCAAGGCATATTCTACCCACTCGGCAATATTCTGAGCATGATCGCCAATCCGTTCATAGTATTTGGCAATCATCAGAAGATCCATGGCCTGTTCGCCTGTGTTTGCGTCATGATGAATCTGCTTAATCAGTTCAGCCTTTACAACGGTAAACAGATCGTCGATTTCGTCATCCATCGCCATTACAGACTGCGCAAGCGCCAGATCCTTATTGACATACGCATCAAGACTTCCGCGAACCATCTGAATCGCTTTTTGCCCCATCTGAGGAAGATGAACAAGTTCCTTGATATAGGGCTGGTCTGCAATGTAGATGACAATATCGGAAATATCAGCAGCCTGATCGCCGATGCGTTCCATGTCCGTAATCATTTTATGCGCAGCGGAGATCAAACGCAAGTCTTTTGCAACGGGTTGTTGCTGCAAAAGGAGTTTTATACACAAACTTTCGATTTCCCGTTCCTTTTGGTCAATATCACGGTCTGCTGAAATTGCTTCTCTTGCTGCTGAAACATTCTGTTCAACGAGCGCTTGCGTGGCATTTTGAATAGAACGCTCAATCAAAGCACCCATTTCCAGCAGATGACTGTTCAACTGATCCAGTTGTTCATCAAAACGATTTCTCATATCAATCAACCAAACCTTCCTGTGATATAATCTTCCGTTCTCTTGTCCTGCGGAATGGAGAACAGCTTTTGTGTTTCATCGTATTCAATCACTTCACCCAGCAGGAAGAATGCCGTCCTGTCGGAAATACGCGCTGCCTGCTGCATATTGTGCGTAACCATAACGATGGTGTATTTCTCTTTGAGCTGCAGGGCCAAGTCCTCAATTTTGCTGGTGGAAATAGGATCAAGCGCTGAAGTGGGTTCATCCATCAGCAAAACTTCCGGCTCTACTGCCAGCGCACGGGCAATGCACAAGCGCTGCTGCTGACCGCCGGAAAGACCAAGCGCATCTTTCTTCAGACGATCCTTCAATTCGTCCCAAATGGCGGCATTGCGAAGGCTGCTCTCGATGATATCATCCAGCTTTGCCTTGGAACGAATGCCGTGAGTTCGCGGCCCGAATG
This sequence comes from Clostridiales bacterium, assembly GCA_015056255.1. Taxonomy (GTDB): domain Bacteria; phylum Bacillota; class Clostridia; order Christensenellales; family Aristaeellaceae; genus SFHK01. The sequence goes on from SVGP01000005.1 coordinate 146,655, forward strand.
CGATATTGTCATAGATGCTCATAGGGAAGGGATTTGGCTTCTGGAATACCATGCCCACCCGCTTGCGCAGCAGGGCAGTATCAATATCATGGTAAATATCCACGCCGTCCAGCAGGATTTTACCGTCGATTTTGCATCCTTCCACCAGATCGTTCATGCGGTTTATTGATTTGAGCAGTGTAGATTTTCCGCATCCGCTGGGGCCGATAAAGGCAGTGATCTCATTTTCGTGTACGATATGATAGTATTCAGGAGCCTTCTCCTTAACGAGAGGAAGAATAGCGGGGAGTAATTCCTCATACTGCTCATCACTAAGAGACTTGAGGAAATCGTAGTCAATAAACTGGTCGATGCCTGTAATACCGGCATCCTTCAGTACACGCTTGACCTGACGCACCCAACCCTTGGTCATGTTTCGCAGGTCAACCTGCAGTGGAACAGCGGAAGGTGCTCCTGCAGGCAGTCCATGTTCGTCAGGGTGTCCCTGACGGCCCCAGCCAGGAGAGACCTGACCAAAGATCTTCGTTCCCTTATAGGAGTGGACGACATCTACCATTTGGCTTAGCTGACGATATTTATTTTGATTGTCAGCAAGCAGCGGATTCAGACCATCGCTGGCTCTCCACGGATAGGGATTAGCGACAATACACTCGGTGATAATCAGGCCAAAGCCGCCTCTGGCACGGGTAGCATACCACGCATTTGTCTGCTCAGATGCGAAACCCATGGGGCCGGTGTATATTTCTATGTGCGGACAACCTTTGGAGAAAAATCCAGTGTTGGACAGTGTTGAACAATGTGTTTATCACCATTGCCATCAATCACTGAAAGGAGATGGTTATTATCGCAAATATCGGATTTCGC
>SVGP01000048.1 GCA_015056255.1 Clostridiales bacterium
TTTTTCACCTTGTCATAGAGCTCTTTGATGATCTCCTCGGCGATGATTTCGCCGATATGCGCGCTTTCAAGCTTCCGAACGGCAAATTCCGTGCACGATTCAAGCGCCTTCTCGCCGTATTCGGAGATTTTCTCCTCATCCGTCACCTTCAAAAGCTTTTCATGAACGCTTTCTTCGCTTGAAATCTGCCGGCTCAAAAAATCAAAAACTTTTTTCCGAATCTTTTCCTCCGTCTCCGGATTCAAAGCTTCCTTCAAAATCGTTTCCCTGTTCAGAAGCTGTCCGCCGATCACATTTCCAAGCCCTTTTGCAATCCGCTCCTTCTGCGACGGGATCAGGCCGGGCGTAAAAGGCACATGAAATTTTCCGATATACACCGCCTTGTACGGATGAAACAGCATTTTGATTGCCAGATCATTCGTAATATATCCGATAATGCCGCCCACAACCGGCGCAAGAATAAGTTTTAAAAGCATTTGCCCCAATCTCCGTTCTTCGTTTTCCATATTATAACGCAGGCGGATGAAAAAATCTATCCCTGTTTTAAAAGACAAAATCGCTCTGCATATTTATTTGTACAAACAAAGCCGAGGCCAAACGGCCCCGGCTTTTAAGAGGTTCTTTATTTTTCTTCATTGTTCACTGCGCTTGCAGCGATTTTTCCGCCGAGCGCGCCCATCAGGAGGCTCTTTAAATCGATGCCCACGCCGGCGGTGATGCCTTCAGTGACCTGAGTGGTGCCGTTGATGATGTCCTGAATGAGCTTGGCGCTGTTGCCTTCGCCGTACATGGTGATCTTGTCGACCTTGCTCAAGGGCTCTGCAACGTTTTTGGCGATTTCGGGAAGGGCGGCCATGACCATTTCGACCACGGCGGCTTCGCCGTACTTTTTCATGGCTTCGGCTTTCTTGTCGATACCGGCGGCTTCCGCGAGGGCTTTGGCGCGGATGGCTTCGGCTTCCGCCTGACCGACGGCCTGAATACCTTCGGCCTCCTGCTCTTTTGCGAACTTCTGCGCCTCCGCGATTTTCATAGCGGCGTAGGCTTCCTGCTCCTGCTCGTATCTCTTGGCTTCGGCTTCCTTCTGACGCTTGAACAGCTCCGCCTGCGCGACCTGCTCCTGGCGATAACGCTCGGCGTCGGCCTTGGCACGGATTTCGGCGTCCAGGGTCTGCTTGGCAACCTGAACCTCGCGGGCTTTGAGTTCGGCATGGCGCTCGGCCCTTGCGATGTCCGCGTTGGCGGAGGTGATTTCGATGGTCTTTCTCTGTTCGTGCTGCTGGATGGAATAGGCCGCATCGGCCTCCGCTTTCTTGACGTCGCTGACCTGTTTAAGTTCAGCCTGACGGATGGCAAGCGCGTTCTGCTTCTCGGCGATTTCCATCTCGCTTTGAACCTTCGCGTCGTTGGCTTCCTTGGCGGCCTGCGCCTGTGCAATGGCGATGTCGCGCTCGGCCTGCGCCTTGGCGACGGCGGCGCCCTTCTTGATCTGGGAAATGTTGTCGATACCGAGGTCTTCAATCACATTGTTCTGGTCGGAGAAGGACTGGACGTTGAAGGAAATCATTTCAAGACCCATCTTCTCAAGGTCGGGGATGGCGTTTTCCTGCACGCGCTCACCGAAAGCCTTGCGGTCGGTGACCATCTCTTCCAGACGCATCTGACCCACGATTTCGCGCATGTTGCCCTCGAGGGTGTCCTGAACGCGGCTGATGATCATGTTTTCGCCTTCATTCAGGAAGAACTTCGAGGCAAGCGTCATCATGCTTTCGCTCTGGCCGATGCGGATTTTGACCGTGGCGTCGACCTTTACGTTGATGTATTCGGCGTTGGGAACGTAATCGGTGGTCTTTACGTCAACGGAGAACATTTTAAGGGACAGTTTATCCATTCTTTCAAGGAACGGAATACGGACGCCCGCTTTTCCGATCAGAATGCGCGGCTTTCTGAAACCGGAAATGAGATAGGCGGTGTCCGGCGGCGCTTTGACATAGCCCGCAACGACGATCAGAAGAAGCAGGATAATAAGTGCGCCGACGATGATCAGAATCTCCATGAAGTGACCCCCTTTTCTTTTGTACAAGCGTACGCGCAAAGCTTTAAAAACTTTCGCGCATTTCCGTCTGCTTCCATTATACCATATTTTCGCTTGAATCACAACGCTTTGTGCACAAAAACCGCGCGGCGTTTGATCTGCCGCGCGGAGAAAAATGTATTTAGATGTTCATAAGATCGCTGAGTACCTTGAGCGCCCCGTCGGTTTCGTGGGCGAGAACCTTCTTGGCAAGAACCTTGCCCAGCTGTACGCCCTCCTGGTCGAAGGAGTTTACGTTCCATAAGAAGCCCTGGAACATGACCTTGTTTTCAAAGTGCGCAAGAAGCGCGCCGAGGGCCTTGGGCTTGAGCTGGCTGCCGATGATGATCGAAGAGGGACGGCCGCCGGCAAATTTCTTGTTCTTGTTCTCATCATCCTTGCCGCAGGCGAAGGCAACGATCTGCGCGGCTACATTGGCGCACAGCTTCTGCTGGCTGGTAGAGCCCTGAATGACGACGTCGGTTGCCATCTGGCTGTTTTTAAAGCCTACGAACTGCAGAGGGATGATGTCGGTGCCCTGGTGGAGCAGCTGATAGAAGGAATGCTGGCCGTTGGTGCCGGGCTCGCCGAAGATGACGGGGCCGGTGGCGTAGTCAACGGGCTCGCCGAAGCGGTTTACGCTCTTGCCGTTGGATTCCATGTCCAGCTGCTGAAGATGCGCGGGGAAGCGGCTTAATGCCTGGGAATAGGGAAGAACCGCTGTGGTTCCCATGCCGAGGACGTTTCTTTCATAAACGCCGATGACCGCGTCCAGCATGGCGGGATTTTTGAAAATGTCCTTTTCCCTGGCGATTTCGTCGGCCTCGTGCGCGCCGGCTAAGAAGCACTCAAACACCTTCGGGCCGAAAGCGAGGGACAGAACCACGCCGCCGACGGCAGAGGTGGAGGAGTAGCGGCCGCCGATATAGTCGTCCATAAAGAACGCGGCCAGGTAATCCGGGCTCTTGGCGAGGGGAGAGGTTTCGCTGGTGACGGCGACCATGTGTCTGGAGGCGTCCAGGCCCGCGTTTTTGAGCGCGTCCTTTACGAAGGATTCGTTGGTGAGGGTTTCAAGGGTGGTGCCGGACTTTGAAACGAGTACGAAGATGGAGTGGGCGACGTCGATGTTTTTCAGAACCGCCGCCGCGTCGTCGGGGTCAACGTTGGAGATGAACTCGGCCTTCATCTTGAAGTATCCGTTCACCTTCGCCCAGTTTTCAAGGGCAAGGTACATGGCTCTGGGGCCGAGGTCGCTGCCGCCGATGCCGATCTGAACGACGGTGGTGAACTTTTCGCCCGCAGCGTTGGTGATTTCGCCATTATGGATCTTATTGGCAAGCTCCGTAAACTTCTTCTGCTGTTCAAGGTAGAATTCGCGCTTGTTTACGCCGTCAACAACCACGTCTTCACCCAACTGACCTCTTGTCATGTGGTGCATGACGAGGCGCTTTTCGCCGGTGTTGATGACTTCGCCGCTAAACAGCGCTTCGAATTTTTCATGAAGCTGCGCTTCTTCGGCAAAAGCCTTCATGGCAGAAAGAATTTCGTCGTTTACCGGGCGCGCGCCATAGTTAAAGTCCATTTCCGCGCCCATGAAAGCGGTATATTTCTTTACGCGCTCAGCGCCTTCCTCGCCGCTCATGGCCTTTGCGAGGTTCACTTTTTCAAGAGAAGCAAGCTTTTCAAAAGACGCAAGCGTATCCAGATTCTTCCAGTTGATCATGGGATGTTTCCTCCTCGTACGGCGCAGACTGCGCCTTATATCATAAAATAATTATACTACCAATTTAAGAATATGGCAAGGAAATATTCATTCATCCGAAAGCCCGAGCTGTGCAAATGTCGGCTGGTTTTCACTCATTTTGTACACCCGCCCGTCGCGGGAGCGATCCAGAAAGCCGTAATCATACATCTCGCGGCGGATGGTCGCGGGATCGGAAAATGTATGCCATTGGTTCAAAAGCGCGCCGACTTCCTTTTCGGAATATTCTCTGCCCTTTTCAAACTTCTCCGCAAAGTACAAAAGCGCATAGATTTTCATTTTGCGCTTTGCGGGAAACGCCTTTAGGCGCAGATCTTCATCCAGAAAGTTTTTAAGGATCAGGATAAGGTTCATAGGCTTCTCCTTATGATTTCAGCACGACGGATTCTCCGTTTTTGCAAATCTTATCAATAGCGCCGTTATAAATCCGGTATGCTTCGCCGTACAGCGTGGTCTTTTCATTGTCGATTGTAATATAGCTTCCATCGTTCAGAGCGATGATTTCGTGATGGCGGCTGTCCTCAAAGGCGATGTCTTCGATGATGCGCAGGCCGTCCAGATAAACGCCTTGAAGGCTCTGAAAATGCGGAAAAATGTTCACTTTTGTGATGCCCAGCCCCGGAATCCATTTTTCGTATGCGGGGTCGATGGCCTCGCCTTCCTCTTCCGGCGCGGCATAGACAATATCCGCACAATTCATCGCGCCTGCGCTCCATGCAAGGACGACGCCCTTGTAGCTTGAAAGCCGCTGTCTGAGACGAATTTCTTTGAAAAATCGATTCTGTGTGGGCACATGCCCGCCGATCAGGATGAGAACGTCTATTGTATCCAGACGTTCGATCGCGCTCGGGTTTCTTCCGTCGCACATGGAGATGCCGGATACCGTCAGAGCGCTCATGGAAAAGGATTTGCTGAGGCAATTCAGAATGCCGTCGTTTCTTTCGTGGTCTCCCGGGTCGGCACAGACAAAAAGCACGTTGGCATGATATGGCCAGACGGACTTCAGGTTTTCAAGCAGTCCGTTTTCCTGAATCAGCACAGCGGGACATCGAACCCCGTCTACCCGGACGGAACCGCCCAAGGCGCTTGCAAGCAATGCTTTCATGGCGTTGTCTCCATAAATCAGATTTATTCATCGATATTATATCAAATGCTTATGCGGGTTTCAAGAACGGTGAAAAAACGAAATTCAGCCGACTATGACATTACACATAAGGTATAACAAAAGGGCGAGCCGCTATACGACTCGCCCTTACCGGCCAAATGATTGCGCATATTGGAATTGGCTAGGCGAGATGCGAATGTTCGTGCGACATTGTTTTGTGATTATGATCGTGATTGGCGCTGTTCTCACCATGAACATGAATATGGGTATGGATGTGCGTATGCTCGTGGGAATGAACAATATCGCCATGGCTATGTTCGTGCGTATGGGTGTGTGTATGCTCGTGTGTATGCTGCAATTCGATGGTGTCCTTAATCATGAAGTATGTGCTTATGATCATCACAATCAAAGCAAAATAAAATTGGATTGCAGGTCTTTCTCCCAATATCAGCATGCCAAACGCCACGCCAAGGAATGGAGCGATTGAATAGTAAGCGCTTGTTTTGGCTGCTCCCAAATCCTTTTGAGCCATGACATAGAAATAAATACTGAGTCCATAAGCAACAAAACCAAGCAGCAATATACAGATCACCCAAAGAACAGAAGGTATGCGCTCGCCGATGGTTAGAGCAACAATTAAGCTGCCAAGCCCGGAAAACGTGCCTTTAATAACGACAATCTCAATGGAGCTTTTATTGCTAATCATTCTTGTACAATTGTTTTCAATGCCCCAGCACAAACATGCGCCGAAAACAAACAAAGAACCGATGTTAAACTCAAACGAACCTGCTCCTTCAAAGGAAAGGATAACACTTGCAACCGTCACCAATGCAATGGCAATTAACAATCTTCTGGAGATAATCTCTTTAAAAACGAATAAGGCTATCAGCGAAGTTGCCACAATTTCAAAGTTGTTAATCAATGAAACATTCGCAGCATTGGAAGACTTGATTCCAAACATAAGCAGAATGGGCGCGACAATATCCAAAGCCACCATTGCGATTGTGTAGGGCAATTCCTTTTTGGTCAGCGGTTCGGTAGGCGTTGCTTTTGTTGTTGCCTTGGCAATAATACTGTAAGCAAACATTCCAAAACCAGCGCCCAAATACAGAAATGCAGCCATCATAGTTGGCTGCATATGACCTAACAACATCTTCGAGAACGGTACATTGATTGCGTACAGAGCTGCAGCAGCGATGGCATATATCGTTGCAAGGTTTTTTGTCTTCATGGGTTCTACCTCGTCAAATTTTATATCGTCGGCGACTTCATTATAGCAAATATAGATGTTGCTTTCAACATCCAAAAAGAATGACAAACAACTCGCGTCAAATCGGTATTTAAGGCAAAACAAAAAAGGGGCTGTTGCACAACAGCCCCCGCAAATACGCCTGAATCCGAATATGCGCTTGTGTATTTTTTTCGACAGTTCGGCATATTTGAATTTACCGAATCATTTTGACGATAAATTCAGCCGTGCCCTCCTGTAATTTTTTCTCTTCAGTCATCGTAAAGCCATGCCTCTGGTAAAACTTCTGTGCTTTCCTGTTTTTTTCGAGAACCCACAAAAAATTGCAATGTTTTTGTTCTATGGCAAATTGAATGAGCGTGCTTCCGATACCTTGATTCTCAAAGAAAGAATCGACATACAATTCCAAAATCTGCTTTTCGGAAATGTGAATCATACCTTTCACAAATTCATCATCATAAACCCATATTCCGTCTAATTCCTGCGGATTATCAATATATTGTTTGGCTAACGGATATACCTG
>SVGP01000024.1 GCA_015056255.1 Clostridiales bacterium
TTATTAACCGAGCCTATACGCTCCGAAAAGCGTATCTCTTAGAGGGCGACCCAAGAGCTAATGTGTAAACCATGTTGTTGCACATTTTGTAAACCATGTTGCTCTTGACAGAAACGCCTCCCCTACAAAGGAAACCAAACGTATCGTTTCAATCGTAGGGGACGGGTTTCCCGTCCCGCGTACGAAGTATATCATTCTTAACTTAATGGCATTGGAGCAACCCCCCGCCCTACGAGAGATACGAAAAATAACGGAAAAGAGCAGGCGATTCCGTTTTTTGTCGGGATCGCCTGCGTTTTATGGATTCTTTCACACCTGATCATTAAGCCCCATGGCTTTCAAAAGTCCCCTGTTCAAGTCCTCGGGGAATTTGGGTTTTTCGTAGTTGTGGGAATTTTGAATGGTTTGCCAGTCCATGTCGAAGATGCCGAAGGAGCCGTGGTAGTCCCAGCTGGTGCGGGCTATGCCGCGCTCTTCCAAAAGGGTGGTAACGATTTTGTACCACTTGTTGCGCAGCTCTTTGTCGACAAAGACGGCGTTACAGCCGAATTCGCCGCAATAGACGGGGGCGTTGCGTTCGCGGCTGAATTGGGCGTACTGGTCAAAGTAGCTCATGACAGCTTCCAGGGTGCCGGTCTGGGGGTAATTTTTCCAGCAATTGATCTCGGTTTCGGTAGGATTTTCGGGGAGGGGCGGCATTTTTTCGGGGTCGTAGGGGAAGGGAATGCCAACGACTCTTTCCATATTGCACCACGGCGCGCCCTGATGGGTGAAGGTGTGGGGGTCGTAGAAATGGAAGGTGTAAATGACCTTGTCGTCCTCAAAGTCGGGCAGGGTCTTCATGGCAGCGGTGCTGTTCCAGTCTGCACCGCCGGCAACGATATAGTGCGTTTTGTCGATGGAGCGGATGAGCTTGAACACGCGGTGGATGATTTCGTTCCAGACGGGCACTTCAATGCCGTGGGGCTCGTTCATGATTTCAAAAATGAGTTTGGGAAATTTGTCCTGATAGCGCGTGGCGATCTGCGTCCAAACAGGGTTTAAGATTTTTTCAACGTCTACGCTGGTAAAGGAACCAGCGTGGGTGGCGTTGTGGAAGTCGAAAATGACATATAATCCGGCTTCGTCCGACCACGCGGCAACGTTATCCAAAATGCGCAGGATTTTTTCGGGAATTTGATAGCCGTCGTCTTCCGTGCAGATTTTTTCAAAGTGGATCGGCAGGCGCACAACGTCGCAGCCGAGGGCGCGGGCATCCAGAAAATCCTGTTTTCCAAAGCCGTTTTCGTCGATCTGATCAGCGGAACGATATTCCAGCCAGTTGGTAAAGTTTACGCCTTTGGTAAAGGGGGCGGGAATGATTTTATCATGCAGCATGGATTTTGCCTCCTTTTTCATGTGTTTATGATATTATAGCATGATTTTTGCGGGATGTAAACGCGCAGCCGCTACGATAAGGACTTTTCCGCCATAAAGTAGAAAGTGCAGACCTTGAAGCCGGCTTTTCCGTAGAGCTTGTCAAGGCCCGAATAGGTGTAGCCGAGGAAGCCCTCCTTCATGCCGCTTTTATAGAGGTGCTTTGCGCCACGAATGATCATGGAGGAGGCAATTTTTCTGCCCTGATAAGCGGGGTGAACGGTTGTGCAGCCGATGCTGCCGATGCCTTCGCCCTCAGCTTCCTGATCCACCATGAGGGTTCCGACAACTCTGTCGCCGTCCAGCGCAATCAAAACCTTGTCATGGGAGTCCGGCGCGTAGGATTCAGACTCCTCGTAATACTTGGAAAACTCCTTCTCGGCGGCGTTTGTGCAGTCAAGAATGGATGGAAGGTCACTTTGATTTGCAAATCGGTATTCGATGCCCGGCGTTTCAGGTGGATGGATCGAAAGAAGCTCAGGCGTAAAGGGCATGTGCATATCAAAGCAATTGCAGTCATTCCACGCATGACGATAGCCGCGCTTTATAAAATAGGAAGCATTGTTTTCAGGAAGCTGCGGGTGAAGCGCGATGTTTGAAATTTCTTCTTCAAAGGGCATTTCTTTTACCGGAACGCCGGGGCAGAGATAGATGTCGCCAACGCCGATCGTGATGGTTTTGTAGCCTTTGCTTTTTACGTAGGTTTCTGCTTCTGCAAGCAGCTTTGAGCCGACGCCAGTATTTCTGAAGGGCGCATCCACGCACAGAAGCAGGAGCGTGTTTTTATGAACGACGGCGGCTCCGACGAGATTTCCGGCGTTGTCTTTATGGAAAAACAGTTGATTTTCCGGATTGGATAGAATATCGCGTGCGGTTTCCTCTTCGCGCCTTACATATGGGAAATTGCGCTTGAAAAGCGCGTATAAAGATTCTGTCATGATAATTGTCTCCTTTTCAATAAGGGTATCATACTGGCGGGCATTTTTCAAGCGGATTGCTTGTTTTATCCTCGCATTAGTGATATAATTTGACATACTTTCTATGCGGAGGATACAAAAATGATCCGGGCAATTCTGACAATCGACGATATTTCTTCCAAAAACACACCTGAAATTGTGGATTTTCTTTGTGAAAAGGGAATTATGGGAGTCCTGTTTGCGCGGGGCTCGAACGTTGAAAAGTATTATGCCGAGGCGATCTATGCCGTCAAGAAGGGCATGATCGTTGGAAATCACAGCTACAGTCACCCTGCGTTTTCGGCTATACCGCTTGAAGAGGGTATAAAGGACATCGAAAAATGTGAAAAGGTTCTGGACAGACTGTATCTCGACAGCGGCGAAGAACGCAAATATCGTCCCTTCCGCTTTCCATACGGGGACAAAGGCGGCGAAAACAGGGAAAAGTTCCAGAAATATCTGAAGGATAACGGCTTCCATAAACTGGATGATCGCCTGATTCCTTATCCGTGGTGGCGCGAAGGACGTGCGAAGGACGACATCGACACTTTCTGGACATATGATTTTGAGGAATACAGACTGCCGTGGAACGATGGATTTACAAAAAAGAGCGTTCTTGAAAAGATGAACAGGCCTGACAGCGAAGGTTTCACCGCGCTGTATGGCGAAAATAAGGGTCATATTCTCCTTATGCATGCGCACGACGAAACGGATAAGGTTTGGCCCAAATACTATAAAGAAATGATTGAATGCGCAATTCAAAACGGCGTTGTGTTCGAAAAGCCCGTATTTTTGTGATGAAGACGAAAAATAGATGCTCAGGAGGCCAAACATGAACGAAAACTGGTCCCGATATGTGCAGGGTATAAACACACTGTATTTGTCCAGAAAGCTACGGTTTGACGATATGTTTTCGGATCAATTTATCAGGGCGTTTCAAATTGACCGTGAAAAGAAGATCAGAATTCTCGAAATTGGCTGCGGACCGGGCGCGCTTGCCGGGGCGCTTGCCAGATGGTACCCGAATGCTGATATCGTCGGCGTGGATCTGGATTCTGCGTTTATTCGCTTTGCGAGGGAAAATGAAAAGGACGTCGCTTTTTTAGAGGGCGACGCGACAAAGCTTCCTTTCGAAGACGAAACATTTGATGTGACCATTTCCAACACGGTTTCTGAGCATATTGAACCCAATGGCTTTTTCGGCGAGCAGTTGCGCGTGCTTAAAAAAGGCGGCGTATGCCTTGTGCTTTCAGCCCGCAAGGGCTACCGGCAGAAAAGCCAATTTGAGGGAAAGACAGAATTTGAGGCGGAATTCTGGCAGCGCGTTTCACAGTTTGACGATTCCATAGAACGATTCAATGTTGGAAAGTACGGGATGAATGAACAAACGCTTCCAAAAACCATGGAGGCGTTTGAGTTTCAGCGCGTATCGACCGCTTATGCGGTTTCCAACCTAACGCCGGACAACGAGTGCATCTCAAAAGATATGGCAATTGCTATGATCAACGCCAGCCGACATAATGATCTGGATGCGATCCAGTCTGTCTCAGATACCATGCCCGAGCGCGTTACCAGAGAAGAAATTGATAAAATGACGCTTCTTACCAATCGCAAATACGATTTAAGAATTCAAAAATACCTGTCCGGCGAAAAGGAATGGGATACAACGGTATCCATTACGATGATTACACGTGCAATAAAAGGCGAAAAAGCATAGAATAAAGACGCATGCCTTGCGTAATCCCTTCCATAAGCAACAAAAAGCCGCCGCACTTTCGTGCGGCGGCCATTTTACTCAGTGAGTATTTAAGCTTTTGTGGGGCTTAAATTACTTCGCGAGCCAAGCATCGAGCTGGGCCTGAGCGTCTTCGATCATATCCTGGAGGCCAGCGGCGTTCATCTTGGCAAGGAACTCGTCCTTAACTTCTTCGAACGCGATGGTGCCAGTGGCGAAGGAAGCATAGTACTCGTCCTTGATGGCGGCCATCTCGGCGAGCTGCTGGGTCCAAGCAGAGGTATCCATGGTGAAGCCCTGCATAGCGGAGGACTTGGCATTGTTGGCAACCTCAGCATAGTAGAGTTCGTACTGGTTCAGAACGGGAGCCTTGGCAGTGCCGGCAACCTGATCTTCAGATACGGAGATGGAGGTCTCGAAGTAAGCGGGCTGAGAGAAGGCCCAGGGATTGTAGTTGTCAGAGCCAACCTGATAGCGGAGAACAGCGCCGGCGCAGGCGGGGTTCTGCTCTTCGGTTACATAGTCCCAGTGATAGCCCTGAACACCAAAGCGCATGGTGTCAGCGAACAGCTGGTTGGTGTGAACGAGCTCGATGTACTTGAGGGCCGCTTCGATCTTCTCGGGCTGGTCGGCCAGAGTTACAGAAAGAGCGTTCATGGAGCCCTGTACAGAGTCAACGGAGAGGTGGGGTCCAAAGTAGCAGGTCATGGAGGTGTCATAGCCGTTGGATACGGAGTAGTCGTAGCCGGGCCATGCCTGTACGGTATCGATGCGCTTCTTGGAAGTGTCGATAGCAGTTTCGGTCAGCTGAGCAGCGTCGGGATTGATGATGCCCAGGTCATACCACTCGGCGAGGGTCGCGAGACGCTCGAGGATGGCGGGATCGTCATAAACGGTAACAACTTCGGTGGTGCCGAAGATGCAGCCGATGCCGGAGGTACGATCGATGAAGTCGAAGGAAGAGTCATAGCCGCGAGCGCCGCCGCCTACCAGGTAGGGGTACTCATCGGGATAAGCTTCTTTCCAAGCTACGAGGAAGTCAGTCAGATCGGAGAAAGCTTCGATTCTGTCAGGAATCTCGAAGCCGAGCTCTGCAGCGATCTCGGTGGGGTAGGTGATGAAGTTCATCATGGCGTAGTCCTTCTTGACGGGGATAGCATAGAGGCCGCCGTCGAAGGAGTGGGACAGCTCCCAAACATCGGGAGTCATGGAAGCCCACAGGTCGGGAGCATACTGCTCGACCATGCCGTCGATGTTGAGGAACAGGCCATCAGATACACGCTGGTTGGTGTTGTTGTACCAGCCGCAGGTGTAGTAGATGTCGAAAACTTCGCCAGCCTGAATGGAGTTGAGGAGCTGATCTTCGGTGAAGTACTGGATGTCGCACTCTACGCCGATCAGTTCGCGGCTCATTTTGTTGAGCTCTTCGAGAACCATTGCGTTGTCGATAGGAGCGGTGGAGCCGGAGCCCATCGCCCAGGTCAGCTTGATAACGTCTTCTTCAGCCATTACGGTGAAGGAAAGAGCCATCATAACTACCAGAATGAGAGCCATGAGTTTCTTCATAGTGGAAACCCTCCTTTTTTATTATTACAACGGTTTTTTGATTACCGTCATAATCAGATGAAAAACCTTATCCCTTTACAGCGCCGATCGTAAGACCGGATACGAAGTACTTCTGGAAGAAAGGATAGGAGCACGCGATCGGGATAACGGCAACCATAACCATGGCCATTCGAACGGTTTCAGAAGGCACGTTGTTTGCCTCGCCCGGTGCCATGAACTGGCTGTTGCGGCTTAAGAACTCGATGTTGTTTTCAAGGGAGATCAAAACGTACTGCAGCGGGAACTTGTCCTGAACGTTACTGGTCAGGTAGTACTTGGCCATCATCCAGTCGTTCCAGTAAGCGAAGGTGTAGAAAAGGCCGATGGTCGCGATGGACGGAAGGGAGATGGGCAGAACAATCTGAAGGAAGATTCTGATCTGCGCCGCGCCGTCGATCTTGGCCGATTCGATGATCGCGTCGGGAATGGTGGTCTGGAAGAACGTTCTCATGATGATGACATAGAACGAAGAGCAGCACATCGGAAGAATCAGCGCCCAGTAGGTGTTCTTCATGTTGAGGATCTGGGTGTTGATCATGTAGGAGGCTACAAGTCCGCCCGAGAACAGCATGGGAATGAAGATGAACCAGGTGAAGAAGCCGCGCAGGCGATAGTTGGGACGGGATACCGCGTAGCCCATGGTGGAGCACATGACGAGGCCCAGACAGGTGCCGACTACGGTAACAAAGATAGAGTTGAGGAACGCGCCGCCGATGTATTCGATCTGGCGGGCAAGGTACATATAGCTTTCAAGGCTCCAGGAGCTGGGGAAGTAGCTGTAGCCCTTGGCCATAACGCTGGCTTCAGAAGAGAAGGAAACGATCAGAACCAACAGCGCAGGCATGAAGCAGAGGAGCGCAAGAAGGATGAAAATCGTACTGAAGATGACGTTAGTTACAGGGGATACGCGTAAATACTTAAGCGTTGCGCCCTTTTTTTGAATCTTCTTATTCTTTGCCATTTTCTTTCTCCTCCTATTAGAACAGTCCCGCGTCGGGATCGATCTTCTTTACAACGATGTTTGCAAGGACGATGGTGATACATCCGCAAACAGACTGCAGAAGAGAAGCCGCAGAGGAGAAGTTGATGTTGGGAGATTCAAGCAGCGCCTTGTATACGTAAACGTCGATGGTCTGCGTAATGGGCGTGAGGGGGCCGGAGTTTCTGGTGGCCTGATAGAAAAGGCCGAAATCGCTTCGGAAGATGGAACCGACCGCCATGATGAACATGATGGAAATGATGGGGCGCAGCATCGGGATGGTGATGAAACGGGTCTGCTGCCACTTGGAAGCGCCGTCAATGAGCGCCGCTTCGTACATTTCCTGATCGATACCGCTGATGGAAGCCATGTAAACTACCATGTTGTAGCCCATGCCTTTCCACTGGTTTAAGAATACCAGGAACCATGACCAGAACGTGATGTCCTGATACCAGTCGTGCGCAGGATCGCCGATGCCGAGGGACTTGGCAAGGTTGTTGACAAGACCGCGGCCGGGCGTAAAGAACGCAAATACGAAGTAGCCGATAACTACCCAGGAAAGGAAGTGCGGAAGGAACATCGCCGTCTGGCAGATCTTTGCCATTCTCTTGGAATAGAGCTGGCTCATCATGATGGCGAGCGTTACCGGGAGGACAACGCCCAGCGTGATGAAGATCAGGTTGTAGACCAGCGTATTTCGAAGCATTGTCTCAAAATAGCTAGATTCCATCAGGAACTTGAAGTTGCCAAAGCCGTTCCAGCGACTGTTTACAAACAGACTGTACAGGAAGCTTTTGCCGGGCTTGACCTTGTAGTCCATGAACGAGATAACCACGCCGAACATGGGGGCGTAGCAGAAAATCAGATACCAGATCGTGGTGGGAAGGTGCAGAAGGAACAGTTCAAGATTGTCAAAAGACGAACCCGTGCTTGCAGAGTTAGTCTTGCTGACCTTAACAGCCTTATTTTTTTGGACCAATTCAGCCATCTCCTCTCCGAATTAATCGGCACGAAAGGTATGCGCCGATGGGAAAAACTCCCGACTCAGGCGTCCCTTCAGCAGGAGTTATAATTTATTATATCACCGGTATACCCGTTTGTAAAGACGTATTTATCATTTTCTTTATCAATTTTAGGAAGAATGAACATTTTTTTGCCTGTAATGGCTGAATTTATACTAAAATTTACACAATTAAGAAACGGCCAAACTTACATTCACGGCAAATATATGTCAAACGCGGCGAATACAAGTCGGATTTTATCGGAGAATTGGAGGAAATGATATGATCACCCGAAGGGGCTGTTGCACAAGTCCGATTTCAAGTTTTGATTCTATGCAGCACCAACAAAAATTCGCTTCCAACATTGCTGTTGAAAGCGAATTCTTTATGCACTTTTTCATCAGACGGGAGATGTTCAACAGCCCCTTTTTTACATCTTCACACTCCAGCGCTTTGTGTGAATTATCCATACAGCGATGACCGCGCGGGCGTAGCAGGCGATGGTATTGGCAAAAAATACGCCGGATACGCCCAGATTCATCTTGTAGCAGAAAAACCATGTGAGCGGCACGCGGATGAGCCACACGCAAAGGGTGCAGGAAACGGCTACGTGCTTGCTCATTCCGCCCACGCGCACGCCGGGTTCCGAGGCGTTGACGGCGACGGCGGGAATGGCGAAAAGGAGCGTGAGCCAAACGAGTCGCGCGCTTTCCGCATGAATAAACGCGTCGTCCGTAAACAGGCCGGTAAAGAACGAGGGGAAGATAAGAAGGATTGCCGAAAGGGCAAGGGTCGCCAGAAGGCCGATGCAGAGAATGTTTCTGAAATTTTTCCTCGCGCCCTTTATGTCGCCCGCGCCGATTTTGTGGCCGGTTAAGGTGGTGACCGAAACGGACACGATGGGTTGGCAGATGCCGGAGAAGGAAATAAGCGTCTGAAGCACGTTATAAATGGAGGAATCGTTTTTCCCAAGGCCGATTAAAAGGGAATTTATAAAAATGTAGCCGCTCTGTACGGCGATTCCGTCGATGACGTTCGGCGCGCCCATGGAGAAGATGCGGCCTATGCAGGATAGATTGGGCTTTAATATACCGCGAAGGGTAATTTCAAAGGCGCGGGTGTGCCTGAAAATCGCATAGCCCAGAGCGAGCATGCCCGAATATCTGCAAACAACATACGCAAGGCCCGCGCCTGCAAGACCCAGATTCATAACGCCGACAAACAGAGAAGCGGCCAGAATCTGGACCACATTCATGATGACTGTGCAAATCAGCGGCACGCGCGATTCGCCCGCCGAGCGGAGAATGGACAAAAACGTATTGTCCATCATCAGCCCCGGAAGCGACAGCGCGACCACGCGGAAATAGACAACGCCTTCTTCCAAAAACGCTTCGTCCGCGCCGGGCATCAAAAGGCGCATGAGGGGAGAGGAGACGATTAAAAGAAGAACGGTCATGACGACGGACACGATGGGCGATAAAAACACCGCGTGTTCAACAATTTCGGAGGTTCTTCTTCGGTCGCCCTTTCCGGTATTCAGGGCGGTTAATATGGAAGCGCCGGTTGAAACGATGGCGAAAAACGCCGTCACGCACGAGATTACCTGGTTTCCCGTGCCTGCCGCCGCTAAAGAGCTTACCGAAATCTTTCCGAGGATCGCCGAAAACACAAGGCCGATTACAACGGTAAAGATGTTTTCAAGAATCACCGGAAAGGCAAACCGGAACCCGCTGATGCTTTTATCGGACGCGCTCGATTCTTTTCTCAAATCTTTTCCTTCCTTCCGGGAATCTGTGCCAGCACGACTGCGACCAGCATAAGACCGCAGCCGATAAACTCTCTGTTTGACATCGCCTGATTTAAAATCAGGAAGCCGAAAAACGCCGAAAACACGCTTTCCATGCTCATGACAAGGCTGGCGACCACTGGCTTACACCGGGCCTGACCGATAATCTGAAGCGTGTAGGCGATACCGGAGGAGACAATGCCCATGTACAATATCGGCGCCCATGCGTTTAATATATCGGAAAGCGCGGGCTTGTCGAAAATCAGAGCCGCAATGCCGGACAAAACGCCGCACACCAAAAACTGCACGCACGAAAGCCGGATGGGATCCACCTTTCCCACCACTTCATCCACCACAATAATCTGCATGGCGAAGGCAAACGCGCACAAAAACGCGTAGAGATCGCCGGCGGACACGGTAAAGCCGGGCTTGATGCAAAGAAAATACATGCCGGCAAGGGCTACAATTACGCCCAGCCACACCTGCGCGCCCACTCTTTTTTTCATAAAAATGCCGAATGCGGGTACAAGCACGATATAAAGCGCGGTTAAAAACGCGACCTTTCCGATGTTCGCCTTTTCGATATTCTGGATTTCCTCGGCAGTTTTTCCGGCGGTATCCACATAGGAGATGGAAAACTGCTGAAGATTGCAGGCCAGAAAAAGCAAAAAGCCGCAAAGCGCGCCGCCAATCCAAAGCGTTTTTTTGTTGCCTCTGTTGGGGCTCGGATTTACGCGGTCAAACGTCAGAAAAACGGGCACAAGGACAAGCGCGCCCAATAAAGAACGCGAGGCGTTGAACGTAAACGGGCGCACGCTGTCCGCGCCCAAAGACTGCGCCACAAACGCAGACCCCCACGCAAGCGCAGCCAATAATAAAATAACGCTTCCGGGCACGGAGAACTTTTTCTTTTGCATATTTTTTCTTCCTTTTATATAGCGTTATACAGCGCATTCTTTCACCATTATAGACCGCCATAGCGTTTTGTCAAGTTAAAGGAAAGGCGAGAGATAACGGATTTTTCCATTTAAATTTTTCATATGCCATTGATACCGGCATTTCAGAATGCTATAATGAACAAAGGACAAAAACGAGACCACAATTTCCTGAAAGGGGTTAATGATATGAAGTATAAGCGCGTGATTTTAAAGCTCAGCGGCGAAACCCTCCAGAGCGAAAGCAAAATGGGCTGCTTTGAAGCGAGCCGCGTGGACGAGGTTGCCAAAATGCTTAAGACCGTTCACGACCACGGCGCGCAGCTGGGCATCGTCATCGGAGGCGGAAACATCTGGCGCGGCCGCTTTACCAGGGAAATGAACGGCGCAAACGCCGACCAGATGGGCATGCTCGCAACCGTGATCAACGCCCTGTGCGTTCAGGACGCGCTGGAAAGGCTGGGCGCAAAGGCCGTCGTGTTCACTGCGCAGGAAATGAACCGCTTTGCCCGCCTGTACACCCGTTCAGCCGCCATTGAGGCGATGGAGTCCGGCGCAATCGTGCTTCTGGCCGGCGGAAGCGGAAATCCCTACTTCACAACAGACACCGCCGCGGCCCTTCGAGCAGCGGAGCTCGATGCGGACGCTGTATTCAAGGGCACGACCGTCGATTGCATCTATGACAAGGACCCCTCCAAGTATCCGGATGCAAAGCCCCTCAAGGACGTTTCCTACGATCAGGCCGTTGAAATGCGCTTAGGCGTTATGGATACCACCGCCTTTGTCCTTTGCCAGAACCAGAAGATTCCGGAGATCAGGGTATTCTCCATGGACGACTTAAACAACATCGTGCGCGTGTTTGACGGCGAGGATCTCGGAACGCGCGTGCATGCGTAAAAAGATGAATGTCTCCATCAGGCCTGTGGAGGAAAAGGACAGGCTTTTGATCAAGAACATCTTTAACCTCTATCAGGACGAGCTCTCTGTTTATTCAAGTGATTTTGAATGTCTCGATGAAAACGGATACTTCGCGCCCGAAACTGTAAACGAAATCCTGCCCTTCGGAGACGGCGTTTTCCCCTACATCATCGAGGAAAACGCGCGTCCCATCGGCTTTGTAATGGCGACGGATCAATCCTATGCTCCGGACGGCGCAGACTTTTGTTTGGAAGAACTCTTTCTCATCCGGAAAAAGCGCGGCACGGGCGCGGCGGAATGTGCAATGAAGGAAATTTTCAAAAACCGCGCCGGCAAATGGGCGCTTGAAGTGTATCGCGAAAACGCGCGCGCGGTTTCCTTCTGGACACGGTTTTTGGATTGCACCGCCGAAAACATTTCAAAAACGGACGCGCCTCCCTTTATCCGCTTTTTTTTCACCGTGAAATAAAGGAGAAAACCTATGATCGACAGATCCGTTCCCTATATCCCAATCATGATGGTCAAGCGCGATATGGATGTTTTTCCCGACTATGCGCTCCATCCGGACTATGAATTTGCGTTCTTTTCGCCCGAAACCGGAAAGGAAGACTGGATAGAGGTTCAGTATTCGTCCGAGCAGATCGAAGAGAAGGAAAAAATCGGTCCTCTTTTCGACAGTGAATTTATGACCGATCCTGAAAAGCTTCCTAACCAGATGCTCTTCGTGCGCGAAAAGGCAACCGGCAAGCCCGTCGCCTCGGCGGCGCTCTGGTACGGAAATCCCTTCGGCCATGAGCAAATGCGAATCCACTGGGTCGCAACCGACAAGGCTCATCAGGGGAAAGGCCTCTGCCGCGCCATGCTTTCGCGCCTCATGAAACGATATCACGAGCTTCATATGACGGGCGACGTATTCCTCTTCTCCCAAACCTTCAGCTACGCCGCCATTTCCATCTATCAGGATTTCGGGTTCGTTAGGTATCTTGGGGAGGAGCCCGTCAACTGGCACGTGGAGAATTTTGAGGAAAGCCAGAAAAAAGCGTGGCAGATCATTGATGAAAAGATCGCTTCCTATAACGGAAAAAAGCGATAAAACCAAAAAACAAAAAAACCCGTCCCCGCAGGAAAAGATATGTTTTCCGGGGAACGGGTTTTCTGTCGCATGAATGAATCATGTGACCTTTAGCGAGTTTATTGAAGCGATCTCTTTTATTGCATCCCGCGAATCAATCCTATTTTACGTATTTCGTGAAGATATAGCCTGTGTTTCCGTTTACGCTGACCTCCGTCCAACTGCCGGAAACGCCCAGAAGCGTAAGAGACGTGCCCTTGGAAAGGATGCCGAGAGAGGGCGTATTGCTGCCCGCGCCGCTTCTCAAGTTCACGTTCGCGGTGGTCTTGCCCGCCGCGCCCAGCTGGGTGTAGTTTTTGCTGATATAGCCGGTTTTGCCGTCCTCGGTGTTCACCAGATACCAGTTGGCGCTTTCACCGAGGATGCGCATTTTCGTGCCGCTTAAAAGCGCAAATTCAATTGCGTGCTTCGTGCCCGGGCCTTTTCGAACATTTACGGTCGAAGAAGCGTACTTCGTTTTGACGGTTCCAAGGGCGTAAACAGGCTTTTCAACCTGCGTTTCATCCTTATCTATAAAGGAAGACTTTATGTAGCCTGTTTTGCCGTTAGCGTCAACGATGATCTTCGTCCACGCGCCCTCGTCCTTCAAAACCGTGATCTTCTGTCCGTTTTTGACCCACGTAACCACGGCGTAGTTCGTGCCGGGGCCTTTTCGGACGTTTGCGCTTCCGTCCTCATAGGGCGTTTTCACGTTTTCCGCAAACGCCGCCATGGAGAAAACAACCATAAGCGCTAAAGTGATGGATACCAGTTTCTTCATTTTCCTTTCTCCTCCTTTCGGGATGCACTTATTGGACTTGGAAGGATGCACCTATGGTTCCCGTTTTTGGACTGGTAATATATGGTAATATAAAGAGTATATCGAACACATGTTTAAGTTTTCACCGAACCCGTTCAAAAGCATGCATTTGTGGTATAATAGATCAAAAGCGCAAAGGGGGCGACATGCATGTTTCGACTGAAAAGCGATTACAAGCCCAGGGGCGATCAGCCGCAGGCGATTGACGCGCTTGTGGAGGGCATCAAAAAGGGCTACCGCGACCAGATATTGTTGGGCGTAACCGGCTCAGGCAAAACCTTTACCATGGCCAACATCATCGAAAAAATGCAGCGCCCGACCCTCGTCATCGCGCACAACAAGACGCTGGCGGCTCAGCTTGCGGGCGAATTCAGGGAATTTTTCCCGGACAGCGCGGTGGGCTATTTTGTAAGCTACTACGACTATTATCAGCCCGAGGCCTACATTCCCTCCACCGACACCTTCATCGAAAAGGACGCCTCCATCAATCAGGAAATCGACCGCATGCGCCACAGCGCAACCTCGTGGCTGTCGGAACGGCGCGACGTGATCATCGTGGCCTCGGTCAGCTGCATCTACGGCATGGGCGACCCGGAGGAATACAGGGGCCTGTCCGTGTCGCTCAGGGAAGGCCAGATCATCGACAGGGACGAGCTTTTACGGCAATTGATCGATATTCAGTTTACCCGAAACGACTTTGAATCCGAGCGCGGCACGTTCCGCGTGCGCGGCGAAATCGTTGAAATCATCCCCGCCGCCGAATTTGAAAAGGCGCTCAGGATCGAATTTTTCGGAGACGAAATCGAGCGGATCAGCGAGGTCGACACGCTGACGGGTACGGCGCTTCGGCATTTGTCCCACGTCGTTCTCTATCCCGCCTCCCACTATGTCACTTCCCGCGAAAAAATGGACGCATGCATCGAAAACATCGAGCGTGATCTCGATCAGCAGGTAACGGCATTCAGGGACGACGACAGGCTCATCGAAGCTCAGCGGCTTGAGCAGCGCACGCATTACGACGTTGAAATGATGCGCGAAATCGGCTATTGCTCCGGCATCGAAAACTATTCAAGATATTTTGACGGCAGAAACCCGGGCGACGCGCCGTTTACGCTTCTGGATTATTTCCCGAAGGATTTCCTCGTGTTCATAGATGAGGCGCACGTGACGGTTCCGCAGATCCGCGCCATGTACAACGGCGACTTTGCGAGAAAATCGTCGCTCGTCGATTACGGCTTCCGCCTGACCAGCGCCTTTGACAACCGCCCCTTAAAATTCCACGAGTTTGAACAGCGCATCGGCCAGACCATCTACGTTTCTGCCACGCCCGGCCCCTACGAAAAGCAGCGCGCCCAGCAGGTGGTGGAGCAGATCATCCGCCCGACAGGCCTGCTCGACCCCGAAATCATCGTGCGCCCCGCCGAGGGCCAGGTGGACGACCTTTTGGGCGAAATCCGGAAAACCACCGAAAACGGGGGCCGCACCCTCGTAACCACCCTCACCAAGCGCATGGCCGAAAGCCTTAAAAGCTATCTTCGCGAAATGAACGTGCGCGTGGAATACCTGCATTCGGACGTGGAGACGCTTGAACGAATCAAGATCCTGCGCTCTTTGCGCCTGGGCGAATTCGACGTATTGGTCGGCATCAACCTTTTAAGAGAAGGCCTCGACCTTCCGGAAGTTCAGATGGTCGCAATTCTCGACGCGGACAAGGAGGGTTTTTTAAGAAGCGAAACCTCCCTCGTTCAGACCATCGGAAGAGCCGCCCGAAACGTGGACGGCCGCGTCATCATGTACGCCGACAACATAACCGATTCCATGTTCCGAGCCATTTCCGAAACCAACCGCAGAAGAAGCATCCAGCAGGCCTACAACGAAGAACACGGCATCCGCCCCGAAAGCGTCCGCGCCGCGGTCAAGGAGCTTATGTCCATTGCCCGCGATGTGGACGAGGGCGCAAAGGCCGTCGGCATGGACGATGAAGAAAAGCGCATGGCGATTGAAAAGCTGGAGGAGCGCATGCTGGCCGCAGCCGCCGACCTCGATTTCGAAACCGCCGCCAAGCTCAGAGACCAGATGCTGGAATTAAAGGGCGAAAAAACCATGGCCACCAACGAAAAATCCCGAAGGGGCCGGCGAAAGAGGGGCAGATAACCCGATGACCCCCCACCCTTCTCACGGAAAGGAACCATCCATGAACAACAAAATCGACATAAAGGGCGTTCGCGTCCATAATCTAAAAAATATATCCATTTCCCTTCCCCGCGACAAGATGATCGTCATGACGGGGCTTTCGGGCAGCGGAAAATCGTCGCTGGCTTTCGACACCATTTACGCAGAAGGCCAGCGGCGGTATGTCGAATCGCTGTCCAGCTATGCGCGCCTGTTTTTGGGCCAGATGGACAAGCCCGACATCGACTCCATCGACGGACTTTCCCCCGCCATCTCCATCGATCAGAAAACCACCTCCAAAAACCCGCGTTCCACCGTCGGCACGGTTACGGAAGTCCACGATTACCTGCGCCTTCTTTATGCTCGCGCCGGCACGCCGCATTGCCCCAAGTGCGGACGCGTCATCCGCCAGCAGACGATCGATCAGATTGTGGATCAGGTGCTCGCGCTGCCGGAAAGAAGCCGCATCATGGTGCTTGCGCCTGCCGTTCGCGGACGAAAGGGCGAATACGTAAAGCTGCTTGAGGACATGGCCAGAAAGGGCTACGTCCGCGCGCGCATCGACGGCGAGATTTATGAATTAAGCGATCCGCCGACGCTCAACAAAAACATCAAGCACACCATCGAAATCGTGATCGATCGCCTGATTGTGAGGGACGATATTCAGCAGCGCCTGACAGACTCCATCGAAACCGCACTGAAGCTGGGCGACAATCTTGCAGTGGTCAGCGTGATCGGCGGGGAGGATTTCCTCTTTTCCCAGAATTACGCCTGCCCGGACTGCGGCGTTTCCATCGAGGAACTCACGCCCCGCATGTTCTCCTTCAATAATCCCTACGGCGCATGTCCCACGTGCTCGGGCCTCGGCATGCTCTTAAAAATCGACCCCAACAACGTAATTCCGGACGACAGCAAATCCTTAAACGAGGGCGCAATTTCCGTAACCGGCTGGGACAGCAGTGAGTCCGGCGGCAGCATGGCGCACATGTATCTGGAAGCGCTTTCGAAAAAATACGGCTTTTCGCTGGATGAACCGGTCAAGAACCTTTCAAAGGACGCGCTTCACAAAATTTTTTACGGAACCGACGGCGAAAAGCTGTCCGTTTCCTATGAGCGCGACGGCAGAAAATCGTCCTTCACCGCGCCTTTTGAGGGCATCATCACCAATCTTGAGCGCAGATACCGCGAAACCACCAGCGACAGCATGAAGGAAATGTACGAATCCTACATGACCAACACGCCCTGCCCCGAGTGCGGCGGAAAGCGCCTGAGAAAAGAAGCGCTTGCCGTCACGGTGAACGAAAAAAACATCGCCGAAATCAGCGATCTTTCGATCCGCGACGCGGTACATTTCTTTGAAAACGTATCTCTTTCCGAAAAGGAAAAAATCATCGCGCGACAGATACTAAAGGAAATCAATTCCCGCCTCGGGTTTCTCAAAAACGTGGGCCTTGACTATCTGACCCTGTCCCGAAGCGCGTCCACCCTCTCCGGCGGCGAAGCCCAGCGCATCCGCCTGGCCACGCAAATCGGCTCCTCTCTGGTTGGCGTTCTCTACATTTTGGACGAGCCCTCCATCGGCCTTCACCAGCACGACAACCGAAAGCTTTTAAATACCCTTAAGCACCTTCGCGATCTTGGAAACACATTGATTGTCGTCGAGCATGACGAGGAAACCATGCTCGAAAGCGATTACATCGTGGACATCGGCCCCGGCGCAGGCACCGAGGGCGGCTACATCGTCGCAGAGGGCACGCCCGAGGAGGTCATAAACAACCCCGCCTCGATCACGGGCCAGTACCTGTCCGGCGCAAGATGCGTTCCGATCCCGGAAACGCGCAGAACGCCCAGGGACTTTATCACCATCAAAAACGCCCGCGCCAACAACCTGAAAAACGTGGACGCGGACATACCGCTGGGCGTAGTCACGTGCGTAACGGGCTTGTCCGGCAGCGGAAAATCCTCCCTGATCAACGAAATTCTGTATAAATCCTTATCCCGCATGCTCAACCGAAGCAAGGAACGCCCCGCAGCGCACGACGAAATCATCGGCGCCAGTAAGCTCGACAAGGTCATTCAGATCGACCAGTCGCCCATCGGCAGAACACCGAGAAGCAATCCGGCCACCTATACCGGCCTTTTCGACCTGATCCGCGAGGTGTTTGCCTCAACTGCCGACGCAAAGACACGCGGCTACAAAAATAACCGCTTCTCCTTCAATGTAAAGGGCGGCCGCTGCGAAGCCTGCTCGGGCGACGGCATCATCAAAATCGAAATGCATTTCCTGCCCGACGTGTACGTTCCCTGCGACGTATGCAAGGGTAAACGGTATAACCGCGAGACGCTCGAAGTCAAATACAAGGGCAAGAGCATCTACGACGTCCTTGAAATGACGATTTCCGAGGCTCTTGAATTTTTCGCGCCCCTCCCCCGCCTCGCAAACAAGCTTCAGACCATGGTGGACGTGGGCCTGGGCTATGTAAAGCTCGGTCAGCCCTCCACCCAGCTCTCCGGCGGCGAAGCTCAACGCGTCAAGCTCGCAACCGAGCTTTCCAGACGCGCCACCGGTCGCACTCTCTACGTGCTCGACGAACCCACCACCGGCCTTCACATGGCGGATGTGGAGCGCTTAAACGAAGTCCTCCACCGCTTAGCCGACGCGGGCAACACGCTCGTCATCATCGAGCACAACTTAGACGTCATCAAAACCGCCGACTACGTCATCGACATGGGCCCCGAAGGAGGAGACCGCGGCGGCACGGTCGTAGCTACGGGAACGCCCGAAGAAGTAGCCAAGGTTGAAAACAGCTATACCGGCCAGTTCCTGAAGGAGATTCTGAAGGATCGGATGAAGTAGGAGCAGTCTATTCGGTTGAAAAAACCGTGTTCCATCCATAAAAAAGCGCGGGCGATCAATGATCGCCCCTACAGTTTGTGATACAACCATAATCACAATGTAGGGGCGGTCATTGACCGCCCGCACTTACGTTTGTATAACTCCAAACGACAATAGAGAAATTATGCGCCCGCTATCCAAAGCCTTCCTCCGGGAGGAAGGTGGCACGGCGCTGCCGTGACGGAAGGAGCATGCGGGCATATATGGTTTGTTTTACCTGTCAGATGATTCCGCCATCAGACGTATGGTCAAACGTATGCCATGTGTGCGGAAAACCATCCGTTTGATTCATGCTTCTGTGCCCGCTGGCTCCCTCAGTCGGCTTCGCCGACAGCTCCCTCCCGGAGGGAGCCTGAAAAAGCGCGGGCGATCGATGATTGCCCCTACAGTTTATGATATAATTATAACCACAATGTAGGGGCGGTCATTGACCGCCTGCGCTTTCGTTTGTATAACATCAAATGCCAATAAAGAAATTATACGCCTGCGCTAAATTAATTTTCTCCGTTCAAAGGCTTTCTCCTCAAATAATACGGCGCGAAAATGAGGAGGCAGGCTACACAGATTCCTGCGCAGATCAAAAACACTGTGTTTCTGCCCACGGCGTCCGACAGCATGCCGCCGCCGAAATACCCGATCACGCGGGCGACGCCGAAGCCGAACACGCTTAAAAGCAGCTGACCGGAGGCCTTGAGCTCCTCGGGCACGGTTGCCTGGACGTATTTTGAGGTGGTGACGGTGATTACGATAAAGCCCCAGAAATGCAAAAGCTGCGATGCCATGGCGACATAAACATTGGTCGTAGTTCCGACGAGGAGCCAGCGAAGGGCGAGGGTGAGGGCGGATACGCACATGAGCCTGCCCGCGCCGTGCTTTTTAAAAAGTTTGTCGGCGTTTAGGAGAAAGGGAACCTCGCTGGTTGCGGAGATGAAATAGCACCAGCCGAGAAGGGAGCTGTTTGCATTGGGAAGCGACATGAAATGCGGAGAGAAGAATGCGTAAAAGAAGCCCAGCGTAATCTGAAGGGGCACCATAAAGGAAAAAAGAATCAATAAATCTCTGCTTTTGAAAAGCGCGAGCATGTTTTTCTTATCGCCCTTTTTCTGCGCGCCCGCAACCGGCGGCAGATACATCGCCGCAAACGCCATCAGGCAGCAAAGGATTGCTACCGTATAAACGACCGCCGCGGTGTCGCCGATGGCGTTTAAAACATTTCCAAAAAGCATGGCAACCACGGCAAAGGACAGTCCGCCCGCCATGCGCACAGGGCCGAAGGGACGGCCTGCGCGGTCGAGGGATTCAAGCACAATCGAGTCGCCCATCGGCTGAAGGGAAGTATAAAACGACGCAAAAAACGTAATCATCAAAAGAAGCAGCCAAAAGGCGCTGACAAATCTCACCATCAGCATAATGACGCCCGCCGATACGCACATGAACGCGAGCAGCTGGTTTCTGCTCTTTGCGCGGTCGCCCATTTTGCCCCAGAACTGCATGGCGAAAACGCTCACCATCGCAATCATGGCGTTGATGAGACCAATTCTCGTGTCGTTCAGGCCAAGATCCTTATAATAAAGCGCCATGAACGACTGGAAGACGCTGTTTGTGATATAGTACGCCATCAGAAAAACGGCGCTTTTAATGCTGACATCTTTTAGTATATTTCTCATAAAAAAGCATCTCCGGCAAAATTTTCTTACATTATTATAGACTATTTATGTAAACTTATTAGCACAACCGCCGTTCAAAACGCATGTGTTCTTGACTTATTTACACATGGGGTCTATAATTATCATCGTGGTAAGTCATGCTTTCTATTTTAGAGCATCTTTATCGATACCAAATTAAGGAGGTCCTTTACGTTGAGCATCAAAAAGACCGTAGACGGCAATACCGCTGTCAGCCATATCGCGTATGCGTTCAGCGATGTGGCCGCGATCTACCCGATCACTCCTTCCTCCCCCATGGCAGAAGTAGCCGATGAGTGGGCTGCTGTTGGCCGCACCAATCTTTTCGGCCAGAAGGTCAAGATTGCTGAAATGCAGTCCGAGGCCGGCGCTGCTGGCGCTGTACACGGCTCTCTCGTAGCCGGCGCTCTGACCACCACCTTCACCGCTTCCCAGGGTCTTCTTCTGATGATCCCCAACATGTACAAAATCGCCGGCGAGCAGCTGCCCGCGGTATTCCACGTTTCCGCCCGCGCCCTCGCATATCACGCGCTGTCCATCTTCGGAGATCATTCCGACGTTATGGCCTGCCGTCAGACCGGCTTTGCTATGCTGGCCTCCAACTCCGTTCAGGAAGCTCAGGACATGGCCCTGGTTGCCCACCTTGCAACCCTCAAGGCCTCCGTTCCCTTCCTCCACTTCTTCGATGGTTTCCGTACCTCTCACGAAATCCAGAAGATCGAAGACATCGCTTATGAAGACATCGCCAAGATCGTTGACTGGAACGCCGTCAAGGCCTTCCGCGATCGCGCGCTGAATCCCGAGCATCCCCATCAGAAGGGCACCGCTCAGAACCCCGACATCTACTTCCAGGGCCGCGAAGCTGCCAACAAGCTGTATCTTGCCACTCCCGCCATCGTTGAAGAGACGATGAAGGACGTAGAGAAGATCACCGGCAGAAGCTATAAGCTGTTTGACTACGTTGGCGCAGCTGACGCTGAGTACGTCATCGTTGCCATGGGTTCCGGCTGCGACGCCATCGAAGAGACCGTTGACTACCTGGTAGCCGGCGGCGCGAAGGTCGGCCTTGTAAAGGTTCACCTGTATCGCCCCTTCTCCGTCGAGCATCTCATCGCCGCCATCCCCGCCTCCACCAAGGCCATCGCCGTTCTGGACCGCACCAAGGAATCCGGTTCCCTCGGCGAGCCTCTGTACGAGGACGTTTGCACCGCACTTCGTGAAGCCGGCAAGAACGATATCGCAGTCGTCGGCGGCCGCTACGGCCTCGGCTCCAAGGAGTTCAACCCCACCATGGTTAAGGCTGTTTACGACAACCTCGCCGGCGAGAAGAAGAATCACTTCACCGTTGGCATCGTAGACGACGTAACCGGCACCAACCTCACCCTCGGCGAGAAGCTGGACGTAGCACCCAAGGGCACCGTTTCCTGCATGTTCTACGGCCTTGGCTCTGACGGCACCGTTGGCGCGAACAAGAACTCCATCAAGATCATCGGCGACCACACCGAAAAGTATGCTCAGGCTTACTTCTCCTATGACTCCAAGAAGTCCGGCGGTATCACCGTAAGCCACCTGCGCTTCGGCGACACCCCCATCAAGAGCACCTATCTGATCGACTCTGCGGACTTCATCGCCTGCCACAACCCCAGCTACGTAACCAAGTATGACATGGTTTCTGCTCTGAAGGTTGGCGGCGTATTCCTGCTCAACTGCCCCTGGAGCGCCGAAGAACTCGAAAACGAGCTGCCCGCTTCCATGAAGAGAGCGCTCGCCGAGAAGAAGGCCCGCTTCTACACCATCGACGCCATCGCTCTGGCCGCGTCTGTTGGCATGGGCAACCGCATCAACACCACCATGCAGGCTGCTTTCTTCAAGCTCGCCGACATCATCCCCTACGAAGAGGCCGACGGCTACATGAAGGCTTATGCCAAGAAGTCCTACGGCAAGAAGGGCGACGCAGTTGTTAAGATGAACTGGGACGCCATCGACGTTGCCATCTCCGGACTTAAGGAAGTTAAGGTTCCCGAGGCGTGGCTCAACGCCACCACCGGCGCCGAGGCCGTTAAGGTTGACGCAACCGAATACTTCAACAATGTCGTATCTCCCATCCTCGCTCAGGAAGGCGATAAGCTCCCCGTATCCGCTTTCTCCATCGACGGAAGCGTTCCCACCGGAACCACCAAGTACGAGAAGCGCGGCATCGCCGTTAAGGTTCCCGAGTGGGATATCACCAAGTGCATCCAGTGCGGCAACTGCTCCCTCGTTTGCCCGCACGCCGCCATCCGTCCCTACCTCGCCACCGAGGAAGACCTTAAGGATGCCCCCGCGACCTTCGCTACCAAGCCCGCGCTTGGCCCGCAGTTCAAGGGCTTCCAGTATCGCATGCAGGTTTCCGTTCTGGACTGCACCGGCTGCGAAAACTGCGTAAACGTCTGCCCCGCCAAGGAGAAGGCGCTCGTTATGAAGCCCCTTGCTACCCAGACCGAGCAGGAAGCCAACTGGGAATTCGCCCAGACCATTCCCGAGTTCAAGGGCGAGCTCAACCTCAAGACCGTCAAGGGCAGCCAGTTCAAAAAGCCCCTCTTCGAGTTCTCCGGCGCCTGCGCAGGCTGCGGCGAGACTCCCTATGTCAAGCTCATTACCCAGCTCTTCGGCGACCGCATGATCGTTGCCAACGCCACCGGCTGCTCCTCCATCTACGGCGGAAGCGCTCCCACCTGCCCCTACACCGTCAACGAAAAGGGCCATGGTCCCGCCTGGGCCAACTCCCTGTTCGAGGACAACGCTGAGTTCGGCTTCGGCATGAACCTGGCCGTCAACCAGAGACGCGCCAAGCTCGCCGACAACATCGTAGCGCTCAAGGAAAAGTGCCCCGACTGGGCCGAGTTCCAGGCTGCTGCCGATGAGTGGCTCGCCGGCAAGGAAGAGGCTGAAGCCTCCAAGGCCGCTGCTGCCAAGATCCTCGCCTGCGTTGAAGGCTGCGCAAATTGCGGCTGCGAGTGCGACGACCTTTGCAAGGCCATCATCGAAGACAAAGACCTCCTCGTCAAGAAGTCCATCTGGATCTTCGGCGGCGACGGCTGGGCCTATGATATCGGCTACGGCGGACTTGACCACGTTCTCGCCTGCGGCGAAGACGTAAACGTCCTCGTTCTCGATACCGAAGTTTACTCCAACACCGGCGGACAGGCCTCCAAGGCTTCTCCCACCGGCGCGGTTGCGAAGTTCGCTGCGGCGGGCAAGCGCACCAAGAAAAAGGACCTCGGCCTCATGGCCATGTCCTACGGCTATGTATACGTTGCTCAGGTTGCCATGGGCGCTGACATGAACCAGCTCCTCAAGGCCGTAAACGAAGCGGAAGCCTATCATGGACCTTCCATCATCATCGCTTACGCTCCCTGCATCAACCACGGCATCAAGATGAACAACGCTCAGGCCGAAGCCAAGAAGGCCGTTGAGTCCGGCTACTGGCAGCTGTATCGCTTCAACCCCGACAATGAGTGCCCGCTGACCGTGGATTCCAAGGATCCCACCGCCAGCTATCAGGAATTCATCAAGGGCGAGAACCGCTACGCTTCCCTCATCCGCCAGTTCCCCGCCGACGCGGAGAAACTGTTTGCCCAGGCTGAGATCGACGCCGCCAACCGCCTCGCGATGTACAAGAAGCTCGCAAACAAGGAATAATCCTTTAATGAAAGGCCCTCTCCGATATCGGGGAGGGTTTTTTTCCGCAATCGTTATCGTTTTTTGACCGGGCTATACCATTTCTTCCCAAAAAGGTATATAATAGTCCCATAACCATACATTCGGAGGGATTTATCATGTCTGACTATAATGAAATTCTTTCTCTTGCAAGAGAATGGCTCAACGCCCACAAGGACGAAATGATTTCGGATCTGCGCGATTTTGTCTCCATTCGTTCTGTCAGCCGCGCGGATTTGAAAGAAGACGGCGCGCCGTTTGGCAGAGAAGTCAGAAATATGCTGGATTATGCGCTTTTAAGGGGCGAAAAATACGGCTTTAAGGCGTTTAACGGCGACGGCTATTACGGAAAAATTATGCTTGGCGACGATGACAACGCCATCGGCATGATCGCGCATCTGGATGTTGTGCCCGAGGGCGTAAACTGGATTTATCCGCCGTATGAGGGCGTGGTCGAGGGCGATTTCATGTTTGGGCGCGGCGTTTCTGATAATAAGGGTGCGGCCATTGCCTGCCTTTACGCGATGCGCATGGTGAAGGAAATGAATCTTCCTATGAAGCATGGTCTTCGCCTGATCCTCGGCTGCTCGGAAGAAACCGGCATGCAGGACATGGACGCGTATAATGCGCACGAAAAAAGCGCGGTCGTTACGCTCGTGCCCGACGCCGCGTTCCCGGTAAACTATGCGCAGAAGGGTTCGCTCACGGCGCACGCCGAAATTTCGCTCGGCGAGGAGATTTTTTCCTTTGACGGCGGCGAAGTGGATAATATGGTGCCTCCGGTTGCCAAGTGCGCGCTCAACAAGGACTTTGCCGAAGTATTGAAAGCGCTTAACGCCAAAAACCTGATCTCTGAAAAAATCGAGCTTGTCAAGCTTGACGAAAAGCCCTGCGTCATCGCGCACGGCGTTGCATCGCATGCTGCCAACCCCGAAAACGGCGTGAGCGCCATTCACATGCTGGCGGATGCGCTTCTTGAGTCCGGACTGGTCGGCGGTCAGAGCGAAAAGGCGCTTTCGGCCATACGCTTTATTTCCCAAGGCTTTTATGGCGAACACACAGGCATTGCATGCGAGGACGAGGACACGGGCAAGACCACAATGGTCATCGGCATTGCAAGAACGCGTGGAAATACAGTGGAGATCCATGCGGATTGCCGCCTGTCCATCAAGGCGGATCGCAGGGAAAATGAAGCTTCTATGACGCGCGCCATGGAAAACGCCGGCTTTACCGTTACGCTTATGGAAACGACAAAGCCTGTATATATTCCAAAGGATCATCCGATGGTGGTTGCGCTTATGAACGCGTACCGCGAAATCACCGGCGACGACGCGCCCGCCTACACCATGGGCGGCGGCACGTATTCCAGATGCCTTGAAAACGCCATCACCTTCGGTCTTGGCATGCGCACCCTTAGCGCGCGCCCGGAAAATCTGCCGCAGGGCCACGGCGGCGCGCACGCGCCGGACGAATACCAGTATCTGCCCGCGCTTTTTGAAAGCACGCTGGTATTTTTAAGCTCGGTTCTCAGATTGGATCGGATTGTATAAGATAACCGGCTTGACAACAGGGGCATTCCCTGTATCGGTTTGTTGTTCGCGCTCTTAGCAGCAAAAAAACTCGGTCTGGCGCCGTTGGCTTCATTGTACCAGAACGAGTTCTTATTTACGCTATTTTTTCATTTTTTGTCGTGCGCTTCTGCGCATGAGGTTTGTTATGATTAATATTCGTACGAATCGCACTTGTGCTTTAAGAGCACGCAGTCCACGACATAGCTTCCCTGATCGGTTAAAAGATACCAGCTTAAATTGTATTCGTCCGACTCCGTCAGCCAGTTGGAATAGACGAGATCGGCGTAGAGCAGCGTGGCCTTGGCCATTCGGGTGGAATTGGCCATTTTGACGGCTTCTTCAAGGGATATGGGGGAAATGATCTCTGCGCTTTCCGTAAAATTGTGCCAGCTTAGGTCGAAACCGTTTAGGCCGTTTATGCCGACGGAGGCGCGGATACTGTCGCCCAGGATGGAAAGGCCGGAAGGCGCAATGTGCTCGAAGGTAAAATAGTGAAGGTCGCGGTTATACATAAACTTTTTGTATTCCTCGTCCGTCATCCACCTGTCGGCATAGCTCCATCTTTCCTGAATGAGGCGGGTTTTGTCGACGGAGGTCGTTTCGCCGTTTGTGAAATATTGGCTCAAGAGGCCTTTTGCGATCAATACGCTTTCCTCGGGCAGCATGTTCATCATCGGCGGCTCATATTCGCCTCCGCGTTCAGAGGAAACAGAAGGGTCGTAATACCAGATTTCGCCGTCATCATACACATGAACGGATTTCGTTTCCCACGGCTCGACGTCGGCGTTTGATACGTAATCCGTGCTGTTGGACCATTCGCTTCTGGGCTTTTGAACATAATTTTCGCCGAGCAGGCTTTCAAGAAGCTCATCCACATCATGAGTGCGCTCGCCTCTATAAACCGTTTTGGGGTAAACGCCGTAATCTGTCAATAAATCCGCCTTTTCATCGATCGTGATGTAGGAAATATTCACGTCCTCGCGGCTTGAAATTCTGTCTTCATTCAGGATGTAGTCAACGGTCGCATATTCGCCTGTGAATTTTAAAAGATCCTTCATTATCCAGCCGCAGATTCCGTCCGCGGTTGACACAAGCAGCATATCGCCTGTTTCAAGGTCTGCAATCACCTTGGTGTGCATTTCAAGCCCACCGATGGATTCGTCCATTTTTGTCCACTCGCTTATGGGATACAGAATCGCGGGACGGCCGACGACTTCGTAAACGGGATAGGTTTCAGCCAAGCCCATGGAAAAAAGGGAAAGGGCAAGGCACAAAACAAGCATAAGACATGTTTTTCGTTTCATTTCAATACACCTCCTGATTCATAGGATACACAATGGATGTATCCGTATTGTATCATACCCACGTAAAAAGAGCCGCCTTAAAAAAGAAGCGGCTCAAGCCATCAAAAAAGTCCCTTTTTTGATGGGAAGGGCCGATCGCCTGAAATCCTGCGGGATTTCCGGGCGGCGATCGGAAAGGGGAAGCGTTTTTAGTCGCTACGCTTTGTAAAAACGCGCGATTTTGCCGTACATGCCGCCAAAATCGATTGAAAATGGAGAGGGAGTACGCTCCCTCTCCATACCTCTCCCTGGGGTTTGTTGATGATCTGAGCCGCCTCATAAAAGAAGCGGCTCTTTACATGATGAATAGAAATTATTCTTCAACCACGGGCATAACGGAGAACAGAAGCGAATTGGCGAGATTAGCCATTTCTTCGGTGCCGTTGGGGAGGAAGGAGAAGGTGATGAAGTAGCCTTCTTCGGTTACGAAAGCGAGGTTATTGTAGGTAACAGGGGTTTCAAGGGTGTAGAACAGAGCAGGCACATCGTTGAAATACGCGATCTCCATGGCGGTTACGCCGTTTAATGCGTAAAACTCAGCAAGGCCGTTTAAATCGGTGATCAGATTGCCGTTTGCGTCGGCTACGCCGGCGAGTGCAATGGAGACGGCCAAAGATCCGTCATCTGCAGCCAATGCGACAATAACACCGCGGGCGACGTCGGATTCGGAGGGCTCAAGGGCGACAAAATTAGAGGGAACATACATCATGAGACCCAGATCGCCGATGGCAGCAAAGTTGCCGTCAACGCCTTCAACGAAAGCGGGATCGAAGTAGTAGGCGTTGACTTCTTCAGCCATGCAGCAGGAGAAGGCCAGCATGAGAATCAGTGCGAGAGCGAAGATCTTTTTCATTTGAATTACGACCCTTCTTGTTTTATTCCGGTATCGTCCGGCTTCAAGCATTATAACATAACGCCTGTCTTCCATCAAGGCAAATTAGCGCCGCTGAAAATGGAGAGTTTCTAACAAAATAAGGCCTGATTGCGGAAAAAAACGAAATGTTTCCTTTATATATTGGAAATCATTGCGGCGGGGAAGGCGAATATGATGGATTTCTATTTCCCCTCCACCTGTATCAGCCGGTAAAGAATCGTGCCCGCATGCTCTGAAAAGGTTAGACAGAGCGAATAGGGGTGTTCCCTCACGTCGGCCTTGACGGTTAAAACGCTGCCGCCGTAGGAATTGCCGTCTGTGAGGTCGGAAATCTCCGAAAAGCCGTTGATGAGCGCGTATTCCCTTAAAAGCGCATAGGCGTCGACGCCGGTTACATTCTGAAAGCCCTCTGCGCTGTAGGTTTGTTTTTGTGCCCAGATTTTTATGCTTTCCTGTGCGCCCGTTACGGACACGCGCAGAATTTTGCCGGTCTCTTCATCCTGAACAAGGCGCAGGCTGCCGCTTGGCGCATGCAGCTCGGTTTCTGCATATTGAAAACTGACCGGTACGGTCTTGTGGCTCAGGGTAAAGCTGCGCGTGCGGATTTCGCCCTGTCCGAGATCGGGAATCAGGCGGTTTATGCCCTCGGGAAGAGATGAAACCGTTTTCCACTCGGTCTCGCGCATCTTTTTGTAGTCCACGGACATGTTTTCGTAATGGGTCAGCGCTCGGAGCCTGTCCTCCAGTGTTCCAACGTAGGAAAATTCCTCCTCCGGACAGAAGACCACGTATACAGGATCGGTCCTTATGCGCCAGTCGGAGATGAAGGCGATTGCATCCGGAAGGAAAAAACCCGCAATAAACAAACAGGCGATGAGCGCAAACGATAGAAGCTTTTTAGTCATTTTGCGCCTCCTTAAGCGCGATTGTCACGCGCGTGCCTTTGCCTTTTTCGGATTCATAGTATAAATGCGCATCGTGAAGGCGCGCGATTCTCCTGGCCAGCGAAAGGCCCAGTCCTGCGCCGCCATGTGCGCGGGAACGGGCCTTGTCTGCGCGGTAAAACGGTTCTTCGATGTGAAGAAGTGTTTCTTCGTCCATGCCGCAGCCGTCGTCCTGAACAGACAAAACCACAAATCCGTTTTCCTTTTCGACAAAAAGGCGTATGGTTTTGGCTTCTGCGTTAATGGCGTTGTCGATCAAATTGCTCAAAAGCGTCTCCATAAGCAAGCCGTCGGCATAAACGAGCGCATCCGTTTCTTCTATTATAATAGGGTGTTTTGCGGAAAAAAGATTCTGCGTGTTTTCCAGAATCCGATTCAGCGCACATGCGGTAATTCGGGCGCTTTCGTTGTCCTTCAGGTTGATCCATTCCATCATGCGCTTGGACAGGCGGTCAAGGCGCTGCGCCTGATGATGAATGGTCTCAAGCGATCCGAATTTTTCTTCATCCGTCCTTTTTCCAAGAAGTATTAGATCCGTTTCGCCAATAATTGCCTGAAGCGGGGTTTTCATCTCGTGCGTCAGATCGCCGATCAATTCCTCGCGCCTTCTGATTTCACCCTCTACCTGATTCGCCATCCTGTTAAAGGCGGTTGAAAGCGTTTCAATTTCATCGTTTGTGTTTATTTCCGTGCGTACGGCGCGGTTTCCTTCTGCGTGCGCACGGGCAGTCTGCGTTAGAATTTCAATGGGCTTTGAGATCGATCGGCCTGATATGTACATGATGGCTGCCGTCAGAGGGAGAAAAATAAGATAAGCGGCTTTATAAATATATGTCATTATGTCGCGCATCTGGTAGATGTCCGAAAGGGGATTGGAAACGCTCAGCCGGTAAAGCGCATTTCCAAGGTGAAGATCGGTTTCGGCATGCAGCGTTCCTTCCCTGACATAGGAGACCGCGCTTTTTTCAAAGTCGGTTTCAAAGATTTTTGCGCTTAAATCATATTGCCGCGCAATTTCGTTGAGTTTATTTATCTCTGCATCCGCGCCCCTTAATACAAACGATGCATATGCGCTCTGAACGCCGCTTGCACAGGCCGAAAGCGTACTAAACGCGTGCGAACATTCAGCCATATAGCTGCGTTTGAAGGAAATGGAAATCAAAGATGATCCAAACACCGCCATCAGGCAGGCAAATACAATAACGCTTCTTTTTAAAAGCCTGAATTTTATTTTTCTCATGCGTTCAGCTTATAGCCGATTCTGTTCACCGTCACAAGCGTACCCTCCCAGCTCAATTTTTTTCTAAGCCGCATCACATGCAGATCCACTGTCCGCGTGTCATACGAATATTCGCCCTGCCATACGCGCTCATAAATCGTCTCCCGAAACAGCGCCGCGTTTGCGTTTTTCATAAAAAACGCTACAAGATCAAATTCCTTCACCGTGAGCGGGATTTCAAGCCCGTCCTTTACGCACGTGCGCTTGTCAAGATTAATCGTCACGCCTGCCTTCGTGATTTCGGCTTTGCCCTTTTTATATCGCCTTAAGACAACTTCCACGCGCGTTATAAGTTCAGTTAAATCAAACGGCTTTACAAGATAATCGTCCGCGCCCAATTTAAGCCCCTTCACCCTGTCGCTCACCTGCGCCTTCGCGGTTATAAAGATCACGGGAAATTCTTTAGGGCGAATGTATTCCATGATTTCAAACCCGTTCGCACCCGGCAGCATCACGTCAAGAAGAACAAGGTCGTATATATTTTCGTCGATTTTATCGCAGGCGGAAAGGCCATCAAACGCCTGTTCGCATGCGTAGCCCTCCGATTCAAGCCCCGCGCGGATGAAATCGGAAATCGCCTTTTCGTCCTCAACGATCAGAATTTTCATCACATTCCCTGCCTCCCTTGTATCTGCTATTTTAGACTATAATTGTATCTGAATTGTTTCTCAAAAACAAACAAATATATCCATCTTAAACACGGGTGCGCTTGACAAGCTCGTCTATTCAGAGTATAATGTGCCCGTCCGAAAGCGTAGGAGCATCGCAAATGAAGCGGTGGTCCTTATTGTGCTTTACGGAGATTTTTAATAATGTGAAAAAACGCATTATAGAGAGAGGTTTCATTATGACTGAAAACATCCAGGAAGGCGTCGTTCTTACTCCCGACGGAAAGAAAAAGCTTGAAGACGAGCTGTATGACCTTAAGGTGGTTAAACGCGCCCAGGTTGTTAAGGATATTGCCGAAGCCCGTGCGCACGGCGACTTAAGCGAAAACGCAGAATATGACGAAGCCAAAAACGAAGAAGCCCGCGTTCACAGCCGCATTGCCCAGCTGGAAGAGCTGCTTGCCAACGCTATTATCGTGGACGACGCGCAGATCAACACCACCTCCGTTTCCGTCGGAACCATTGTAAAGGTGTATGACGAGGAATATCAGGAGGAGGACGAGTATTGCATTGTCGGCTTCACCGAGGCCGATCCTGCGAAGCTGCACATCTCCGCAGAATCCCCCATCGGCGCGGCGCTCATGGGCGCGCATGTGGGCGACACCGTTGAAGCGCAGACCCCCGGCGGCGTGATTAAGCTCACCATCCGCGAAATCAAACGCAGATAAAAGACAGGCTTGCATGCAAAAGGCCTGTCTGATTGGCAGGTCTTTTTTTACGAAATTTCATGCGCACATCCATGCGCTCACGGGAGGAAAACCAATTATGGCAGACAATCAGAACGTTCAGGCTCCCCTTACGCAGGAAGCCGTTTCCGAGCAGAACGAAATCCGATTAAATAAGCTTCGCGAGTTGACCGAAGCCGGCAAGAACCCCTACGAAATCACCCGCTTTGACAGAACCCATCTGTCCGACGAAATCCTTGCTTCCTTCAATACCCTCGAAAACGAAACCGTCACCATCGCCGGCCGCATGATGAGCCGCCGCATTATGGGCAAAGCCTCCTTCGCCTTCCTTCAGGACAGAAACGCCGGCATCCAGATCTACGTGCGCCGCGACGATATCGGCGAGGAAAGCTATGCCGACTTTAAGAAGATGGACATCGGCGACATACTGGGCGTAACCGGAAAGGTCTTTAAGACCAAGACCGGCGAAATCTCCGTCCACGCAGAATCCGTTACCCTCTTAACCAAGTCCCTCCATCCGCTGCCCGAGAAGTATCACGGCCTTACCAATACCGATACCCGCTATCGCCAGCGCTATCTTGACTTGATCGTAAACCCCGAGGTCAAGGATACTTTCATGAAGAGAAGCAAGATCATCTCCACCATCAGAAAGTACCTCGACAATCAGGGCTTTATCGAGGTCGAAACCCCCATGCTCGTTTCCAACGCCGGCGGCGCCGCAGCCCGTCCCTTCGAAACCCACTTCAACGCCCTCGACGAGGACGTAAAGCTTCGAATCTCCCTCGAACTCTACCTTAAGCGCCTGATCGTCGGCGGCATGGAAAAGGTATACGAAATCGGCCGCGTTTTCCGTAACGAAGGCATCGATACCCGCCACAACCCCGAGTTCACCCTCATGGAGCTCTATCAGGCCTATACCGATTACCACGGCATGATGGACCTGACCGAAAACCTCTACCGCCACCTGGCTCAGGAAGTCCTCGGCACCACCACCATCACCTATAACGGCATTGAAATGGACCTCGGAAAGCCTTTTGAACGTATCACCATGGTAGACGCGGTCAAGAAGTACGCAGGCGTAGATTTCAACGAAATCCACACCCTTGAAGAAGCCCGCGCCATCGCCAAGGAAAAGCACGTTGAGTTTGAAGCGCGCCATAAGAAGGGCGACATCTTAAACCTCTTCTTCGAGGAGTTCGTAGAAGACCACCTGATCCAGCCCACCTTCGTCATGGATCACCCCATCGAAATCTCCCCCCTGACGAAGAAGAAGCCCGGCAATCCCGACTACGTCGAGCGCTTTGAGTTCTTCATGAACGGCTGGGAAATGGCCAACGCCTACTCCGAGCTGAACGACCCCATCGACCAGCGCGAACGCTTCAAGGCCCAGGAAGAACAATTAGCCCAGGGCGACGACGAAGCCAACACCACCGATGAAGACTTCCTCTACGCCTTAGAGCTCGGCATGCCCCCCACGGGCGGCATCGGCTTTGGCATCGACAGAATGTGCATGCTGCTGACAGATTCTCAGGCCATCCGCGACGTGCTGCTGTTCCCCACGATGAAGAGCCAGAACTAAAATATGGGGTTAGGGTGGGGGTAACCCACAAAAAACGTGTGAACTTACATCACTTACATCAAAACTTACTTCAAAATACGAGTAGGATACAAAGTACCCAAAAAGAGTGTTCCAACATGGAGCACTCTTTTTTGTCTATTTATCAACTTTAAATCTACTTTGATATCATCTGTATACAAGAAAAAACCTGCTTTGAAACAGCTTATAATCATGAGTTTTCTCAACAGCCGAACCCTGAAAAACCAACTTCAATCAAGATTGTGTTAAATAAAGCTTGCAATGCTATTTATATGACATGTTGGCATTACCATCTGTGATTTAATTAAATCACGACGAAGGGAACAACCCCTTTGAAAACAAAGCAACCGACTCCAAGAGAGTCAGAAAGAAGAGGAAACCCCAAATGATGAACATGAGAATCAACGCCACCAAGAGAACCATCGAAATGACCAAAAAGTTTGCTGCCACCGCCTCCCATTACGGAACCGACGAATACAAGATGCTTCAGGAAGTTCGTCATGATTACCCCGGATACAGCGTTCAGATCATTAATCGCAAGTCAGTCCAAAGCACTTTCAAAGGTCTTACCTACGAATACATGGAAATGTATATCGAAAAGCATGACAACGAAAACGGCTCCATTATGAAGGAGTACAACATGCTCCGTGCTAAAGATGAAGATTCCATCGAAATCGGTGCAGAATCGGAATCTTACATGACCATCAAAGCTTGGTTCCTTGATCAGTTCCCTGCTTTTGCCGAATACCACGAGAAGCGCAATGAGATGACTGAGAATATAAAGAAAAAGGTAACCGCAACCAACGAAGCGAAACGTAAAGCAGCAAGGGCTGCTAAGCGCGCCCTCCTCCATGTACGTTTTTCCTAAAAACAAAAACTAAGAAAGGTACGGTACTTCATAGATGAAAAACACACTGAAAATCAATCACACTAATCGCATCATTATTATGGACAGAACTTTTTCAAAAAACGCAGAGAATACTCAGTCTACTGAATACGCTCACCTTCAGACCGTGCGGCGCGACTATCCCGATTACACA
The DNA here is from genome assembly GCA_015056255.1 of Clostridiales bacterium. Classification (GTDB taxonomy): domain Bacteria; phylum Bacillota; class Clostridia; order Christensenellales; family Aristaeellaceae; genus SFHK01. Next base: position 33,717 of record SVGP01000024.1, read on the forward strand.
GTAATCAAGCGAAGCATTAAGACGAATAAGAACCAGAATCACTACAAAGGCTTGACTTATGAGTTTATTGAAGACTATATCCTGACGCACGGTTCTGCTGATGATATCAAGAAGAACTGGGCAGAGTATCAGGAAAAGCGCTTGATATCCGAATGCCACAGCAAAGCATTCCGTTATTTTGACAAAACTTGACCGCGCTGAGCTCAGAAATGAAACTACACTATGTTTAATATCGAAGTGACCTTTGATCGTAATGCATGGAACCGCGAAAAGATGACGCTGTAAAGCATGATCTCCTTGGAGGGATGAGCTTTGCCGGATATCATTGAAGAATATGATGACTTTGGTATGTGCGATGCTGCCGCCGTAGAATGTGCTTTGGATCTTGGTTGGAACATGAAAGAATACATTGATAGGGATATTATTGATACCCTCTATAGCTATTTTATTTACGATGAAGAAGAAACAGTAAGTCTTCAGAAGTGTATTGTTGCTGAAGCTCTGGACTACATTGAAGCACATGTCGGTGCCGCATAAGGAAATTTCCGATGGAGCACCGGGCGGCAAAATCCGAAGTAAAGCCATTGCGTGTATTCTGGGGAAAGAAGAATGACTCCTGAATACATCAACTCCAACGAACCCGTCTACCGCTATCTCGTTACCTACTTCCTCCCCGAACTCTCGGATCCCAACTTCCGCCAAGCCTCCGCGCAGGAAATCGCACAGGACGAACGCATGATATATTGTCGCCATATGGCGGCGTGGCTCCCGCATGAAAAGCAGTATAGTAAAATTGTTCAAACATCCACTCACTAGCTAAAAATTTCCGCTTAAAATATCAGTTTATAAATTGCGAAACGCTTGCATATCGCAAGCGTTTCTGCTATTATATAAACAGGAGGTGTTTCATATGGCAAGAACATCCAACATCTTTGCACGCGTAGAGCCGGAAATCAAAGAACAGGCAGAACAGGTGCTCAATCAGCTCGGAATTCCAATGTCCAATGCAATTGGCTTGTTTTTGAGGCAGATCGTACTTCAGCGCGGCATTCCGTTTGAAATGAAGCTCCCGGAAAAAGTCCTTCCTGACTGCAGCGCCATGACTGATGAGCAGTTTAATGCAGCCATTACGCGCGGAATGATGGATCTTTCCGAAGGAAAGGTTATGACCAGTGCACAGGTTGCTGACATGATGAAGCGGGACTATGGCATATGAACAAATGGAATGTGATTTATACCGAACAAGCTGTTCAGGATTTGCGCGACATCTACGAATATATCGCCTTCAATCTGCTCGAACCTGAAACCGCAGCCAAACAGGTGCAGCGCATCATGGCGGATATCACGAAACTGGAAATGCTGCCCATGCGCCATCAGCTATACCAGAGAAGTCCATGGAAAGAGCGCGGTTTGCGCGTGCTTCAGACGGACAATTTTCTCTCCTTTTATCTTCCACTTGAACAACAAAATACGGTGAGCGTCATCCGCATCATGTACGGAAAGCGGAATGTCGATGCACAGCTCTGAAAAATGCGACCGGAGACGCAAATATGCGCCTCCGGTTTTTGCTATTTATGGACTTTGCCTTAGTATATGGCTGTTGAACACGCCCCTTGTCTCCTCTTCCCGAAACATAGCCCCGGGGTTAAATTTTGGTGCCATCTTTGAATTCGAAACCGAAATAAAAAGACGCTTCAAGCGCTTCCGCGATCTTCTCCATTTCTTCTGATGAAAACTTTCCCGTTTTCATTCTCTGATTAAACGCCTGCGGACTCGAACCAACAGCGCGAGCCAAATCAGCTTCACTCATGCCCTTGTAACCAAGGGCCATTTTTATTTTCTGCGATATAGTCATGTTCATCCCTCCATTTTCATTATACAGGATTCTCTTTTTTTCGTCAATAATATTTAGAGAAAATAAAGGAAAATATTGATTTTAATCTTGACAAAATAAAGATTATCCTTTATAATATAACCATGAGGTTGATAAACTCAATCATTTATACAAAAGGAGGGCACCCCAATGTAAAACCCCAACATGGAAGCCAAGGTCAAGGAACTGATGGAACTCAAACGCATGAAGGAAGAAATCGAAGCGGAAATCACTGCCGCAGAAGACGACATCAAGGCCGTTATGGGCGATGAAGAAACGCTTTTTGCGGGCGCGTTCAAAGTCTCATGGACGCCTTCTGGAGCTCCAACGGATCCTTTATAGCGTTTGCACTGAAATGCAACATTGAAACTGAATACACCATTTATTTTCAACTTTCCAGTGCCATCGATACCACCATCACCAGATGATTTTGTGACTTTAACTTCCGTGAATCCACAAGCGCGAAGCACTCTTTGAGTTAAACGTTCAAATCCGTACGGATTCATATGCTGAAGAATTTCCGTTAATCGCATACGCCATTCTTTAACTTCATCCGGCGTATCGACCCCATCATCTTCTGGGGTTTCATCATCGTCTATCTTTTGCTGAGCATCTAAAGTTCCTGATGCACGCCTGGCTGCATTTCTTTTTACTATTGTAGTTACGATTTCTTTCGCATCAACACTTTCAACTTTTACATAATTCGATGTAATGGCCCAAACGGATCGGGACACATTTTCAATTACACCATAACTCCTTAAATATGTACGTGCCCAGGCAGCTTGATAAGCAAGTTCAGTCATACTTTCGTGATCTTTATGTGGAATGTCTACTATTTCATCTAAAAGATGCATATTCTCAATGATTTGTGTCAAAATCTCATCATTGCTGCCGGATCCGCCCAATAATTTCAGCGCAGAAAAGGTAGGTTCTATTAAATCGCCGTACCTTGGTATTCTCCTATCGATTCTTTGTCGTGCTTTATTCACGCGACTTTCTCCTCTCATATTCAAACCATTTAGACATTATTTTTGATTTTTGATACCAATAAGAGCAAGGCATTATTACGATGATCTCTTTTAAGTTCGCATTCCCATACTGTAAGAACATTCCATCCTAATGATTTCAGACTCTTGTGAGCTGCTTCGTCCCTTATTATATTTCCCTCTATCTTTTTTCTCCAGAACACAAAGTCATCTGGGAAAGATTGGAGCCGCGCATTCTCACGAATGGTAGGTACTCTGTTGTATTCATAATGAAAATGGTTTCTGTGTCCGGTATCTATTGTTCTGGAAGGCTTATCTCCATGATAGCGCGTCCAGGCTTCATTGAATTTTCGACTTTCACCAACACCTGCAGGAAGGTCTTTATAATTTCCGCCCTCCGGAACCATAGCGATGGTATGGTCTGTTCCAAGCTGCTCCATCACGAAGCTCTGGGACGCTTTGACGAGCCGAAATCGTGGGAGATACGGGAAATCAACGAGATTATGAATCAGTCCGTGACAGGCTGGATTCCTTATCCCAATCCCAGAAGCTATAAGAAGTACGGTAAGCAAAGGGGCTGGATGCGTGGAAACAAAACGGTGGAAACAGGGACAAGCCCCTTGGATGGGTTCCGTGAACTGACCGAAGAAGAATGTAACCAGATGGAACTGCCGTTTTGAGAAAGGAGTATGGTTTCCTGTTTGATATCCAATCCGTTGCCATATCGGTTTCCGGGAAAAGCCTTGTTCAGCAAGGGTTTTTCTTCTCTGGAAACGAAAGCAACAAAGAAATTCAAGAAAAACCAAAATAGCAAAGATAACTGCCGCAAGGAGGAATCTGGTTTTTAGAAGTCAGTTTCCGGTTTCTGTTTCCGGTTCTTCCTTGACCGGCTTTAGGAGGTATTGAAATGAACGCAGCGCAGAAAAACGCAGGGTTTGGAACGACCCATCCCTGCACCACGAATTGATATATGGAGGTAAATGCCTATGGCAAATAACAAGAGCAATGTAACCAACAAGAACACTTTTGACATTCCGGTGTGGCGTAGATACACACTGACCATTGAGGAAGCTGCTGGCTACTATCACATCGGCGAAGGCAAGCTGCGTACGCTTATCGACCAGAACCCACACGAAGATTTCTACGTTATGAACGGCAACAGGGCGCTGATCAAGCGTGAGAAGTTCGAGCGATATCTGGATCGGGCCACCGCTGTGTAAAAAATAATATGGCAGAACTGCCGTTTTCACATGATACAACTATACGGAGAGCCAAATTTGTGATACAATGTTATCGCAAGTCTGGCTCTCCTTTCTTGAAAGGAGAGATTCCATGAGCGAAAAAAGACGAGACAATCGTAACCGGATTTTGCGTGAAGGCGAATACCAGCGTACAGATGGGAGGTATCGTTACCGATATATTGACGAGGACGGCAAGGAGAAGAATGTATACAGTTGGCGTTTGGACAAGAACGATCCGACACCCAAGGGCAAGAAGCGAGAGCTTTCGCTGAGAGAGAAGGAAAAACAGATTCAGGCAGATCTGTTTGACCACATCGTTACCAATGGCGGTAATTATACGGTAGTTGAACTGGTAGAAAAATATGTGTCTTTGAAAACCGGAGTGAGCCACAACACCCGTGCAGGATATAAGACCGTGATCAATATCCTCAAGAAAGATGCTTTTGGCAAGCAGCGTATTGACAAGGTTCGCCTGTCCGATGCAAAGGCATGGCTGATTAAGCTTCAGCAGGTGGATGGCAGAGGCTACAGCTCTATTCACTCTATCAGAGGTGTCCTGAGACCAGCTTTCCAGTTAGCGGTGGACGATGACCTGATCCGTAAGAATCCATTTGGATTTGAACTGGCATCTGTGATCGTGAATGATTCTGTCACCAGAGAAGCAATTACCCGAAAGCAGGAGCGTGAACTTCTGAAATTTATCAAGGAAGATAAGCATTTCTGCCGATACTACGATGCAATCTTCATTCTCTTTAACACGGGGCTACGTATCTCGGAATTTTGTGGATTGACCTTTTCCGATATCGAGTTCGATCAGAAGCGTATCAAGGTTGACCATCAGTTACAGAGAACATCGCAGATGCAGTATGTGATTCAGGACCCCAAGACGGAAAGCGGTATCCGCTATGTACCAATGAGCGAGGAAGTTGTGGCGTGTTTCCGCCGTGTTCTCGCCAATCGTGTGGCGCCGAAAGTGGAGCCGATGGTGGATGGATATGCCGGTTTCCTGTTCCTGGACAAGAATGACAGACCGATGGTTGCGCTGCATTGGGAGAAATACCTGCAGCACATTGTCGAGAAGTACAACAAGATCTACCGCATCCAGATGCCCAAAGTAACCCCTCATGTATGCAGACACACCTTCTGTTCCA